>JANMCE010000056.1:0-23717 GCA_031360915.1 Actinomycetes bacterium
ACGACCCATCGTCTTGGTAGGACCACGAAGGCGTGCGGGTGGATACGCTTCACGACCTCAACCGCGACATGATGCGCCCGGCAATGTGCTGCAAAGGCAGTCTTAAAACCGCTATCGACCCACAACATCTTCAGTCGCTCATTCAACTCCCTCCGTATTGGCGTCGGGCGCTGCACTGCGACGCTCGGGACATACAGAGCCCAGCCGACCCGGCGCGCACCAAGAAGCTGCGAAGAAGTCGAAACGCACGTCTGTATCCGGCATGAAGACATTCGCTGCTGCACTCACACCAGTCATCGCAGGCCTACTCGCTCTGCCACTCCTCGTCGGCGGAGGCGGCGCGGCCGCGCGCCTGTATGCATGCGGGGACGTCGCTGCGATTCTCGAGACGATTCGCACCCAGGAATCCGGCGGCGACTACACGGCTCGATCCGCCGGCTCCTCGGCATCCGGCGCCTATCAGATGACCGACTCGACGTGGGCGCACTGGGCGGCGGCCGCGGGTCATGCCGACGAGTTCCAACACGCCTGGCAAGCTCCGCCCGCAAGTCAGGACGCCGCCGCCGAGGTACACGTTCGATCGATCCTTGAAGCGCACCATGGCGACGTCACCTTCGTGCCGTTGACCTGGTACTACCCCGCGGCGATCGGCGACCCGACCCTCATGGACGTCGTACCGTTCCCGGACGCCGGCAACGTGCTCACGCCACGCCAGTACCAAGAACGCTGGCTCGCGTTGTACCGCGACCTTCGCTCGAGGGACATTCCGCAGCACTGGGCGGACCAGCCGACAAAGCGCTCTTCGCAACCCTGCGGGCCCTGGCCGACGTGATCCTCGTCGGAGCCTCCACCATGCGGACCGACACTACGGGCCCGCCCACCTCGACGACAATTCGCGCCGGCAGCGACAACGCTGGACGATGACATCGGTGCCGCCCATCGTGGTTGTCACCCGAGCGTGTCGGCTCGACTGGAATTCACCATTTTTCACCGACGCCGAGCAACGCCCGATCGTCATGACTGTCGCCTGCGCCGCTCTCGACGACCGAACCCGAGCCGCTGTAGTGGCCGACGTGATCGTTGCCGGCGACAGCAGCGTTGACCTCGCCCACGCGGTACGCGAGTTGGGCGCGCGTGGTAACGACAACGTGCTTGCCGAGGGTGGCCCGGGCATCGCCGCACAGCTGGCCGAGGCCGATCTCTTGGACGAGTTGTGTCTCACCATCTCACCCCTTCTCGCGGGCGGAGACGCCAAACGGATTCTTGACGGCGGCCCGCTTCAACCACCGGCACGGTTCGAACTGTGTCATGTCCTCACGGACGACGGCTTTCTGTTTCTCCGATACTTCCGGTTATGACAGCAGTCGATTCTGCGCGCCCCACCGCCGACGCCACCACGATGACAGTCGGGAATTCTGTGGGAGCGCCGTGACCTGAGAGACCGCGAAGCGTGTCGCTCCTCTTTGTGAGCGACCAACCAAGCGTCGTTGGACTGTTGGCACTCACTCCTGCTTGGTCCTCCTCGACCCTTCGATTACCTCAGCCTTGTGTGCCGAGAAAGCGGCTAGAACTTCGGCTTTCTCGCTTTCGGGCACTTTGAGGTGGTCAAGCGTGCGCCCGAGTTCGGCAGCGACCTCATCGAACTCGGCTGACGAGATCCGCAACATTCGATGGGCCTCCTCCAGTCCGAGCGAGGTGCTTCCTGGTTTCGTCGCGGAGTATTCAAACGGCCCGCCGGCAATATTGCACACCCACAACGTGCGCATGAACTTCAGCCCCGGCAGTCTCCCGAGATTGTTCGTGTGCCATTCCCGCAGGGCCGGATTGTCAGACATCTGACCAACTACCGGATTTTGAACCACAGCGTCGCTGAAATGGTCAATAACGGCGGCGATAGCGAAAACGCCACCAAGCCGCTCATACAAGCTCGGGTTAGGCATAGTAAGCAAACTCCGATCGTGGGCCCGAGAACTAATGGGCCTTGTGCCTATACCCGGACCGGTTCAAGTCGAAACATTCGACCACCAGCGCCGAACCTTGAACGCCTCGATGATGCTGATCGTTCCTCGCCGTCGTCAATTTGGCATGCCATGCGCTGCAGCCGTTGCAGCATGACACTTGCTGCGAGGCGATACTCGAGTTCGGGCGACGACGACGGGGCCAAACCGCGCGACCCGCTCCGTAGCTGAGGGTTCGACGACATGATCGCCCACCGGTCTGACACCACCAGCGGAGACCGCGGACGGATCACGCTGACCCAAAGGTGGCTCGCGCCCCCATGTGCACCCTCCTACGCACGGTTCACCGACTGATCAACGGGCGCAAGCAGTTCGCTAGCTGGTATGGCATCGGATGTCATTCGGCCGACTACTCGTCCTCGAGTTCGTTGAGGCCGAGACCGCGGTGTTTGGCCACCATGTGCCATAGCCGCCATGGTCTCGTGTGAACATCGGCGGCCCGCCAAACGTTTCGGCCAGCCAAGCGGCGACGTGCTTGGGATGCTCGCCGTCCATGTTGCGAAAAATCGGCTCAAGCAGCGGGTCGGGCTCCCACCGCAGCGGCACAGACACCAGTTTCCTTCGCCGTTGCGCACCAGATTGCCTATAGCATCGTAAATCGCAACGGACCCCTGGACCCGATACGGGCCGTGCTCGGTGACAGTGATCGCAAGCTCGCTCAACGATCGCTCAGCGCTGGCGTGTGACGGGTTGTCGGTCGCGCTAACGGCGTGCTCGGGTCGGATTCATTCGTGGCTTGGTTCTGCATCAGATCTGTCGCTTTCTGGTTTACGGGTGGGACGGTCGGTGGCGTCGAACGCTTGATACCTGCTGTTCTGGTACCAGAGAAAGACTCCGAGAAAGACGCAGACCACGACGGCGCCGACCACGAACGCCAACGCGGGGAACGCTGTACCACCGATCTGGCGGACTGCGAGCGTCACTCCGGCGCCGGCGACGATGCTGTTCGGTACGGCGATCATGCTCGCCATGGTAAACAAGGACTTGGTGCCCATCCACTGCCGACGGGTCGGCGGCTTTGGTTTGTGGTTGGCGGTGATTCGTGACAACGCCTCGTCGTCGGAGTTGGCCGGTGACGGGAAATAGATCGCTGCGGTCGGTCCGAGCGTGCGGAAGAACGATCTAATCCGTGCGATGCCGGTGAGGCTCGCAACGTTCTCGACGCCGGTATCAACGAGCCGCACGATCGTGAAGATCCCAAGCAGGACAATGACCGGCGTGACGGTGCCCACCAATGGACCGAACGCCGCCGAACCGAACGTGAAACCGATCGCTACCAACGAACTGGACAGCGTCATCAGGTAGAGCGACGCCCGCGCAGAAGCTTCTGTCACCGTCGTGCTCGCCGCCGTCTGCAACACGAAGTGCTCCGTGGTCAAAGCCGTCAACAGTGCTGTCAGATCGGCGGCACCGAGAGTGGGCTCATCCTTCATAACGGCCCGCGCGCCTGAGAAAGGATCATTCACGCAGACTCGATTGGAAAACGAGAAACCGATTGCCGTCAGGATCGCGAATGAAGAACTGCGCAGGCACAGGGTCCGGGACCACCACGGTCAGGGCGAGCAGCCCAGAGCGGGGCGTGCCAGCGCGAGCGATGTGTGGGTCTACCGAGACGCCAGCGGAATGCAACCGGCGATGCTCACGTTCGATGTCCGTCGTCGCGAACGCACAGTACGTCCTGTCGTCTCGTCTTACCGGTCCCTCCGTCGTTGGCACGAGCGAGATCGTGTTTGACGCACCCGCTGGCGCCACCTCGATCCAACGTCGCCCTCCGCCATATTCGTAGTCGACTCGCTTCTCGAATCCGAGCTGCTCGACGAAGAAATCGAGCGAATGCTCTCGATCAACCACTGGCACGAACACGGTGCCGATTTCTGTGATCTGACTCAGGTTGGATCGAGTTACGTCCTGAGAGCTGGCTGACACAGTTCTACCTCCAATGGCATAGACACGGCTAGATGATCGCCGACGCTATTGCGGCGGCAGGCTGATTTGTGCTTGTCCGGTCGCAGGGTCGAACGGGACGGACTCCTGGTCGTGGATGATGCGCCAATTGCCGTCGATCTTGCGACAGCCCAACGTGGCGCGCACCCACATATCGACCTGACTGCCCGTTTTCAGCGTTCCGCCTACGTGGTAAGAGTTGCTCGTGCCAGTCGATGCCACGCCCTTGAGGCATAAGATCGAAGAGGTTCCACGCGGTTTCTACGGGGCCCATACTGCGAGGATCCTGGTAGGGGTCGGTCGGCGCATAAAGCATCTCCGCTCCCCAGAAGTGCCGGATGGAATCACCGTCGCGGGTGAACACGTTCATCATTGGCATTTGCATGCCGTCGATCTCGCCGTTGTAGTCACGGGCATAGGAATTGCGACCCGACGACAACAAGCGGACGTGTCGCCAGCCTCGCTCGCGACCGAACGGGGCGACCCGTTCGATCGGAGCTTTGGCCACGACGAACGGGCCGCTCGGTACTGCGGTGACTCGTTCGGGAAAGTGACGCCCATTTCATGTCTTCCTTTTGTCGGACGGCGTTGTCGCGCCGGCCGTTTGTGATGAACTGGCCAGGTTGACGCCCGAATTTCCCGGTCTCGTGTCCTGGTCTGGCGAGCAAACGTTGACGACGATGCCGCAGTCGTATGCCTTTGAGTTGGTTAGCCGCAGGCCGAGCACGTCTTGGAAGATTGATCGACCGGCGTGTACTGCGGTTGGATTGATGAACAGGTGTAGTTCGTCGACAAGTTTGTGGGCAATAGGCGCCGTGCCAAACCGAACTCCTCCGAGGCAAATGATGTTGTTGCCGGGTTTCGCCTTGAGCGTCGCCACTTCTTCAGCCAACGTTCCTCGGACGATGCGAGTTCGCGGCCACTTCGCTTCCGAGAGTTTGGTTGACACCACGACCTTGTCAACCCCGACGATCCGCCGGGCAAACTTATAGAGGGCTTCGTCCGGATGATCGGCTGCGGCGGCCGTCCAGTGATCGAGAAAGCCTTCCTCTATCATCTTGGGGCTTAGCAGGACCGTGTCGACCGAGTCGTACACGGCGTTGAAGTCGCTCCGAAGGTCGGTGTCCCACGGACAGTCCGGTCCCCAATCCCAAACCGTCCAATCCAGATCGGGCGGGTCTGACGCTACGAACCCGTCGACGGACATTTGCATCTGGAGAAGGAGCTTCATGACGACTAACTCAATGCCGGTTGTTCAGCCCGAGCGGGGAGGGTGGGCCTTGCGTCCACGTCGCCTCGAGCGGCTCTGGCTCGGGCATCTTTCGGTTCTCGGGTCCAGGCACGGCAGGCCTCCAACGCTGGGGATGTGCGTTCACTACCCCCGGGCCTCGTGAGTCAAACGTCGCTGCGCAGACGAGGCGCTATGTCGCTACACGGGGAAACACCCTCGCAGTGTTGTTACGCGGACACGAAAACGCGCTGGCGAAAGCAGTCCTTGTCACTGACCGTGTAGTACAGCCACAGTTGGTCGCTGTCCGGAACGACCGATGAGCAGAACGCGATGTCCGACGCATCTCCGACCGGTTTCGGCGGCGTGATCAACGGCTCAGTGCACCGAGTCACGATGCTTGTGCAGTTCGCATCGAGTTGCGCCCAGCCGATCCGCCACTGGGTCTGACCGTTCGCGCCGTTGTAGAAGAGTAGCCGCAGGCCGTCGCTCGTCACCATGACGGGTCCGGGGCTGAGGTGGACGTCGTCCCAACTGCCCGGGCGGCCCACCAGCGGATCTTCCAAGGGAGTCCACGGACCGCCGAGTGCGTCGGCAACGGCGATGGCGGTAGCGGAATGACCGTTGTTCGAGTACTCGAAGATGAGTCGCCACCTTCCGTCCTCCGCCTGCGCGACCGACGCTTCCTTGGCGTTGAGGAATCGGTTTGGTTGCGGCAGGACTCGGCCGAGCTTTCGGAACGGACCTGGGTCGGCATCGGTGACCGCTGAAAGCAGTTCGCCCTGCTCACGAGATTGATCCCACCCGCTGTAGAAGACCCGATGGCCGCCGCCGATTTGAACGACGGTGGGATCCTCGCAGCCGTCGTGGTCGTCGGCACCCGGTCCGGGAGAAAGCGATGCGGTGTCGTCCAGGCGGAACCGAACTCCGTTCTCGCTGGCTCCGAAATGCACTCGTGAAACCTTTTCTTCCTTCTTCTCCGATCTCGGCACCGCTCTTACCGCGATCCTCCACTGGCCTTGGTCTCGCCAGACGAAAGGGCTGAGTAGGTACATCGCTGCGAGGGCGCGGTCGGTGTCGAAGTGCAGCGCTTCGGGCGGGCCGGCGAGGAGGATCCTCATTGCGTGCGGTAGTGCGGTAGGACTTCGTTGGTCGCCATCGAGGCGAGGCGCGCCTGGTCCGGCCCGGTCTGGTGAAGGTAGATCGTGTCGTAACCGGCGCCGACGAACGCGTCAATGGCAGTAATGACCGGTGCCGCATCTGTCGCACACACGATGGTGTCGGTAATGCGTCCGCGCCCGATCGCGGTGGCGGTGGATTCGAACTGCTCGAGCCGTGCGAGCTCGCCCAGGATCGCGGGCGGCACGACGCTGTGCGGCCACCATTCCCAGGCGTTGTCGATCGCCTCCTCCATCGTTGCGGCGATCGAGACATGCACCTGACCGAGGCAGGGCTTCCCTTCGCCGCCCGCACCGCGGAACACCTCGACCAGTCTGCGGTCGGCGGTGACGCCGATGATTCCATCCGCAGCCTGGCCAGCCATCGCGGCGCTGCGTTTCCCGGAGCTCGCCACGAACAGGCGCGGCGCAACGGCCGGGCGGGTCATGAGCTGCAGGTTCTCCACGTTCCACGAGCCGCGATGGTTCACGTTGCCGCCTCCCCACAGCGACCGGATGATCCCGATCGCTTCCTCGAGCTGATCGCGGCGTTCTCCGACGCGAGACCATCGCTCACCGAAGGGTTGCTCGTTCAGCCGCTCACCAGTGCCGACACCCAGGAAGAACCGATCATTGCTCATGACCGCGACGGTGGCGGCGGCGTGGGCGACGTTGATCGGATCGTTGCGGTGCACCATGGCCGTCACCCCCGTCCCGATTTCCAAGACGTCCGTTGCCTGCGCAATCGCGCCCAACACCGCCCACACCTGGGAAGCGTGGCCCTGGCGTCGCGTCCACGGGCGAAGGTGGTCGCTGATCATGGCCGTCGAGAAGCCGGCGTTCTCGGCGCACACTGCGTCGCGAACGAGATCGCGCGGGTCGTGCTCCTCGCTCGATAGCCACCAGCCGATGCGGATCTTCTGATCAGACACGTCTCACCGCACACCGCATTTCTTTACGCATCTCAGACATGGCTCTCTTTTGCGTCGATGATCCCGACGATGACGCCACGAGCGGTCGTAACGAATGTGTACGAGAGGCCGGAGTCAGCAAGTTGTTTCAGGGCGTCGTCGATGCGGACATCGGGTCGGATGGTCCCCGGCGCGCTCACCATGGCGTCGTCTACCGGTGTCGCCTGCGGGAGGTTGGCGGCCAGCGGGTCGAGCGCGCCCAGCAGCACGCCATCGGGCCCCAGCACGGCAACTGCGTGGTGGACAACACCCAGAAGCTTGACGTCGGCGATCGTCGCGCTAATGGCGACCGAGGACGCCACCGAAGCCAATGCGCCCACTCGGCGCCGGTCCCCGACTTCGCCTTCTGTGGGCAGTCCCAGGACTGTCCATGCGACTCGTCCGCCGATGAGATCGGAGACATTGGTGAATCCCAGCTGATCGAGCCGACACGCGGCCCGGGCACTGAGGTCTCAATGCTGGTCGAAGCAGTACACGACAACGGGCCTGGTACGGTCCATTCCGTCGACCGCGCTATGCCCCAGGCTCTCGAGAGGCAGGTTCACGGCGCCCGGCAGGTGCTCCGCTACGTAGATCGTCTTGGGCAGGACGTCGACAATGACCGCCCCGCTTCCGGCGAGAAGCAGTGCCGCGTCGACGTCGATGCGTCTCACGCCCTTGCGCCGTCCCGCGGCGACGCCGCTGTCGTGTTGCATCTCTTCGTTCATGACGCCGTAGTACCCGCCGCAGAAGTCGGGCAAACGCCCAATTGGTCAACTCTGCTGCCCACCCACCTATTGCTTGAAGGCTGCGCTTCTACCCGAGATCGAACTTCATTGCCGAAGGCGATTCAGCTCAGAGCAACCAACCTTCGATGGTCTTTCGTTGGCAGCTAGTTCGTGTCCGTTTGCAGTTCGGTCGTCGTCATGGTTTCGATGCTCTATTCGTCGAGGCGTGTGCGGTAGTTCTTGGTGTTGATTTTGTTTCCGCAGCGTTCTGCGGCGCACCAGCGACGCGTACCAGGGCGTGAGGTGTCGTGGAACAGCAGGGAGCAGCTGGGCCCGTCGCATCGTCGAATGCGTTGATCGCCGGACGAACTTGCAGCACGGCTTGGATTTCTAGACACATGTTGGCCGGAAGCGAAGCGACGCCGACTGCGAGGCGAGCGTGCCGGCCTGCGTCGCCGAAGACTTCCAACAGTACGTCGGATGCCGCGTCGATCACGCGGGTGTGCTCGACGTAGTCCGGTGCTGCGTTCACCACGCCGTACAGGTTGACGACCCGCTCGACACGGTCGAGCGTGCCAAGGGCTTCGCGGATGGTGGCAAGCATGTTGATTGCAGCGGACCGTGCCGCCTCACGCGCTCGATCGGTGTTGACATCGACACCGACCTTGCCGAGAGCGGTACGGTTCACGTCACCTTTACTCGCCCCTCGGGACGACCGGCGAGCTGAACATGAGCACCGTCGCTCGAGTTGCCGGTGTCAGCATCGCTCAAGCGGCGCGGGTGCTCCCCGACCTCGTCGAGCGGGACCTTCGTCGGCTCTTGCCGTTGAAGACGACGACCGGGTACAAGCCCGACGACGTACCGCGGTCGATCCACCAGATTTCTTAGGGGGATCAACCTTCCAGAACTCGTCGTGAACTAGTCGGCTGCCACCCGGTTATTCCCGAGCACGGGAGTCCCAGCTGGTTCGAGCCGCGTGTCTCGTTGTACGACGACCCGGTGCATCATGCGCCGAAACTGGCGATAGTCGGACACGGCGTAGTGCTGGGTCGCCCGATTGTCCCAGATGGCAATCGATCCCGGCATCCAACGAAGGCGTACCTGATGGTCGGGTCGATTGATCATGTCGAGAAGCAACGAGACAATGCGGGCGCTCTCAGGGGCGCCTACGCCGATGATCCACCGGGTGTTCGACTCACTGACGTTCACGTACGGTCGACCCGTGACCGGATGGTGCGAGATGATCGGCCACACCGCCGACCCGACAGTGCCGAGCATCTCATCAATGCCTGCGTTGCCACCTTTGGCGTAGGCACCATTGCGGAATGCTCCAGGATCGTGAACGGCGAAGAGTTGTTGGAGGTCGGAACGGAGCCCGGGATCGAGCCGCTCATAGACGGAATACATGCTCGCCCACAACGTGTCGCCCCCGACGGGAGGAAGGACCATGGCCTGGAGAATCGTTGCGAACGGCGGATCGGATTTGAAGGTCATGTCGCTGTGCCACTCGGCCGCGTCCGGGCGATCGCCTGGTCGCCAGTCGAGCACGACGACATCGTCGGTTTCGGGATGCGTGTTGTACGCGTGGTGACGTTCGCCGAGATCCCCGAGATGGCGCCCGAGCGTCACCTGCTCGAGAGGTGAAAGATGCTGGTCCCGGAAGAACAACACCTGATGCTCCATGAGTGCGTCGTAGACGGCGTCGGCACTTTCGCCAGTGAGGTTGCCCAACGTGATTCCGGTAACCATCGCACCGAGGGCCGGCGTCAATCGTTCGCAGCTGAGCATGAGCGAGAGCCTAATGCGCGTTCAGCAAATTTGGTTCGAGGTCACAACGTCGTCCACCCAACGCGGGAGGTATACGCGCTCGTCGCTATTGACCCAGGCGTCCGTCGATCCGCTCACGCAACAGTTCGACGTGGCCCATAGGGCGGGTGTTCGGGCTCGAAGGCTGCGCCCGGAATGACGCTCAGATAAAAGCGACCAAGTTCGTCGACGAGCTGCACGGCTACCTGCAACGCAACCAAGGCTCGATCCCGAGCTACGCCGAACGACATCGTGCTGGTGAGCCGATCTCCTCGGCGACAGCCAAGCAACCGTGAACAGCGTCATCGCGAAACGAACAACAGATGCGATGGACCCCGACCGGCGCCCACCACCTACTCCAGATTCGCACCCGCGTCCTCGACGGACACCTCGACCACGACATCAACCGATGGAACCAACAAACCGCAGCAGCCTGACCTCCTCCAATTTGTAACGGTCTCCTCCTACTCGGTCCAGGTGTTCGGCCTGTTCACCGTCCTCGGCTACCGGTTCTCTCCACGGCTCGCTGACCTTCCCGACCCAGCGGATATGGACCATCAACCGGACCGCCAGCTACGGGCCAATGGACCAGCTCGGAGCGCCGCAAATAGCGCGACGACGGCCGGGTTCGAAGCATGTTGCTACGTTGGAGCCAGCGTCATGGGCGGCCTCGCAGGAGCCGCACGGGTCAGCCTCCGACCGGTAGCCGAACTGTACGTTTCGTGAAGGCAGGTCGGACCCGTTAGCGTGCGCTTCGGCGTCAGCCACCATCGTTTTGCTCAGAGCAACCTCGTGGCAGAGAGACAACATGCGCTCCCAATGCTTGTTGCACAGCACTGCTCCCAAAACGATGAGATCGATGGTGACGCCGCCACCGTTTCGAGTTTGCGGTCATCGTGAAAGTAGCTCGGCATAGTGGACAGGTACCCCACTGCAACGGCGGCCAAACCTCCGCGGGAAACATCAAACTGACGGTGTGTTCCACACCCGACAGTTGAGGAAACAAGTTTGGCTCGTCGACCGTCGGGGTATTCAAGAGATACCGCTGCCCCACAGCGAGGGCTGAGTTCCCCCGAACCCGGCGACAGAGCGTGCCCAGCCCATCCACCGTGGGCTGGGCACGACTACAAGCGTCCGTCGCGTCCCGCCATGCTGGCCATTGGGTTGGGGTCTATGTCAGGCGACGGTCGGACGGCCGGCGGTAGCTTCGGCCAACACGAAGAGTTCCAGGAGCCTTGCTGGTTGTCCGCACACGCCACGAACCGTCAGTACGTTTCCGCTTTCCTCCACGAACGTTCGAGCTGCCACGATACCGCCGGTATTCTCCGCAGTCCATGAAGGTGACCGCCCACAGATTTAATATCACATCACTGTTTTCACCCCCGATGCACGCCTGAAAGAGCTCATCGGACGTGGCGAGGTCGAGTTCGCCAGAAACGGTGACGAACCGCGTTCGCTCTGACATCAGAACCCGAATCTGTAACGTTCCGCTGCGCTCCCCGAGGTGGAGGACGGGGTGTAGTGATCAGACAAAAAATTACGCCGAGAAACAGCAGCTGCGACCACACCGCACCGTCGCTGCGGCGCACGAACTGGGGGAGGAACGCAAGGAAGAACAAGGCTACTTTCGGGTTCGACAATTCGACGACAAATCCGATGCGCAGCATCCGACTACCCGTGTCGGTCCCGCGCCCAAGTCCCGCCCGCGACGCGGTTGAGCCGCCCGCGCGCCATGCTCGGACGCCGAGAACCAGCAAATATGCGCCGCCAACGTAGTGCAGCACCGACAGCGCCTCGTGCGCAGCGTTCGCGTCGATATCCGGGCGGAGGAACTCCTCCCAGATTGCCCTTACTTAATCGCGTGAGCCCAGGGTGTGCATGATGTTCAGTAAGGATTCCGCGCTCACGTTGGTGTTCCAATCTGAAGACGTTGAACACCTATACCCACTATTGCGGCTCAGTACCCACGTTACGGCTGAGCACACCCCGATGCCGGGAACGTGAACGCGAACGGCATTTTATGGGGTACGAGTGCGGAGGAGGCGTGATAGCTCGGGCAGGATGCGCGTCTCGATGCTGAAATGGCCGAGATCGTCCACGAGTACGAGATCGGCGTTCGGGACGAGGTCAGCGGTGTGTTTTGCGTGGATCATGTCGACCATGCGGTCGAGCGTTCCGTGGAGCACCGTGACCGGGCATCTGATCTGCGTAACATCGAACGATGTCCAGCCCGGTCCGTCGGCGATGCGATCGTCGGCATAGCCCTCAAGGCCGTGAGCGAACATTGCCGGGAAACCGGTCATCGCGGCGGCCATCCACTCATGATCGGCGAAGAGCGCCTTGTCGGACTCAGCGAGAGCCGCCTCCATTCCGCCGCCGAGCATCTTCGAGCCGTTCTCCCCGTGAGCATCGACAGCGGCCGCGATTGCCGATGCGCGGTCCGGTGCGTCCCAAACGGCATGCGCGTGGTTTGGGCTCATCGTCGCGCGACCCGGAGCCCATCTCATGTCGGTCATCGAACAGCACGCCACGACCCCAAACACTCTGCCGGGCGCGAGCGAGGCATGCGCCAAGGCGTAGGCGCCGCCTGTTGAAACGCCGACGGTCGCGAAGCGGCTGAGGGAAAGCTGATCGACGACGGCCAGCATGTCAGCAACCACATCGCTAATGGTGCGGCCGGGCTTCGGTTCCGACAGGCCATAGCCGGGCCGATCGACGCCGACGATCCTTAGCCCGGCATCGGCGGCGGCACCGTCGAGCCACATCGGCTCGAGGCGACTACCCGGTCCGCCGTGGCACCACAGCACCACGACGCCGTCCGGATCGCCGAACTCGGCTACACCGAGCGTGCGTCCGTCGCTGGCTCTGAGTTGGTAGTCCATGACGCGAACCGTAACAACCTGAGCCCTAAGCCGCCCCGGGTTTATCGGGCTACCCCGTGATTCTCGCGCGATGGGTGTTGGCCCGCGGAGTTGTCTTCGCTACCCGTCGCGAGAACTCCGAACGCATCGCCTCGTATGAACTTTGCGCTGCCGGGGCATCAAAACACTCGGCAGCAACGACTCATCGACCCTTCAATAAGGACATTTCATCGTGCTCGACGAAGACAACGTGGCCACCAGATGTATGACGTGCACCAACCCCGATTGCACCTGCGTACTGGAGATTGTCACGCCGTGCCCTCACTGTGCCGACTACATCTGTGCCTACGGGTATCAGATGGAGGTTTCCGTTCCGGGCGGCGCGACATGAGTGCTCGCTTGACCGAGCTGGTCGTCGATTGCAACGACCCGAAGAGAATGACCAGCCATGATCGACGCCATCGTCGAAGCAACATTGCCACGGTCCCTGACGACGGCTCGGAGTGCTGGTCCACCCGAACGTTGGCGGTGCAACACGGTGTTGAGAAGGACACGGTGCGGCGTATTTGGAAGGTCCGCAAGCTGCGACCGTGGCTGGTCGATACGTTCAAAATGTCGACCGACCGATTCCTCCGCCTGCTACCCGACCGACGCTTCGAAATACAGCGCCTCGCCGTGTCGGGCCCGCCATGGAACATGCAACTCGGCGCACACGTCCTGATCCGCTCCAGCGTGAGCACCCCCTACGTCAACCAGTTCGGCCACTTCCTCCGGCTGCGCTGGTGCAGAGTCGTTGAAGACGTCGTCGTCGAGGACTCGCAACGCTGGGAACGAGCATGCACCGAACTTGTCGCCGCAGGCCTCACCGAAGCCGCCGCACCGCCGCTCACGCCAGCACGGCAACAGGTCGTGACTTGACCTTCACGTTAACTTGAAGGTTTACATTGGCCTTATGCAGACACGGTCGAACTTCGCCAACGCAGCGGTACGACACGAGTTCGTTCCTGGGGCGAAGCACTTCGGGCCGCGGCCGATCGCTGGCGTGTCGCGTCGGCAAGGCGAGCAGGCAGCGTCGGGAAACTGTGGCCGGCGATGAGGCGCGTGTCTCGCTGGATTATCGCGGCGCTGCTCGTCGTCGGCGCGGTCCTGTTCATCGCCGGAACATCGTCGGAGCACCACACCGCAACCAGCGCGACGACGACTCAGGTCGAGACCGCAACTCCCGTCGAGGGTTCCGCCGAGGCCGAGACCGCCGAGAAAGCAGCCAGCGCTGCCACCGGAGCGAAAGCAGCGGCCAGAGTTTCGGAATCGGCGGAAGCCAAAGTGCTTGGGATCAACCGAGAGTCGTCCGCGATTGTCGCCGCGGTCGCCGCCGCGTCCGTTGTCCTGGCCGGTCTCGCACTCTTGATTCGTCGCCGTGCCGTTTTCGTCGTCATCGCCGCTTTCGCGGTGCTGTTTGCCGTGTTCGATTTCGCCGAGTTCGCCCACCAGCGAGACGTGTCGCGAAACGGTCTGGCCGCGGTCGCGATGATCCTCGCACTCGTCCACCTTGGCGCCGCCGGCCTTGCTGGCTGCGAATCCTTCTTGCAGCCGACGTGACGAACGGGACGTAGCTACGGTGCTGGGATATGGTTCGCTCAGCGCTATGGGCGCGCTGCCCAGGCGGATTCGTGTGACCACGTCAAAGGTCACGCCCCGCACATGGCTCGCAGCGGACCACAGTGTGCGCGCTCCGGGCGTCTCAAGGAGCGGGCCGACGCCTCGGTGGAAGCGTCGGATTTCTTCGGTTGTCGCGGGCGACCAGGTCCGACGATGCCATCGTGTTACGCGCAGGTGACTCCTCGACGCGGTCGTGTCCTGAAATGACCACGGGGCCCTTCCATGGCACCGCGCGTTGTCGATGACGTCGACGATGTGCGATGCCGTCGAGGCTCGAAGTGTTTCGGATGGGGTCGGGATGGAATGGTGACCCTTGGCGGTCCGTCAGTCGAGTGCGGCGATCAGTTCGCTGATGGGTGGCCGCGCGTCGGGTGTTGACGGGAGGGACAGGTATCGGAGCCGGCCGCTGCGGCCGATGACGGCGTCTGCGCCTAGTTGGTGGATGTCTTCGGTGGGCCGACGAAGCTTCCGACCGGAGCGCAAGAGCCGGAGGTACATCGCGATGGTGCCCGCCGACCAGATCTGGCGATTGGTGCCACGCTCGGCACCGAGCATTCCGTAGAGGACCCGGTCGGTATCAGCGACGACATCGAAGGGAACGCGCAGGTGCGTGCGGTAGGCGGCAAGGCGTTCGGGCGTTGCGAAAGTGACGACGGCGACGTGTGCGTCACCGAAGAGGTCGAGGTGATCGCGCACGGCGATCACGTGTTCCTGGCATGGCAGTCAAGCGAGGTGTCGGTGCAGGACCAGCACGAGCGGTCGGCCGCGCATGTCTCCGGTTCGCCATGGCCGACCGTCGTGGTTGACGAGTTCGAGGTCGGGAAGCGCGTCGCCGACGTAAAGCAGCCGGGCGGCGTTCATGACGGCGCCCAGGTCAGACCGATGCGACTCGCGGCCTGCTCGATCGCTGCCACGAGCCCGTCGATGGAACCGGCGCACGCATCGAGGTCGTCGGAGGTCAGCAGCACGACGTCACCCGTGTCGGTTTCGGCGACGACTACCGGAGCCTGACCGCCCGCGACGCGCCGAATCGTGTCGGACTGATCGTTGCGGTGGTCGGTGTCGAATGGCACCGGCAGCCCGGCCTGACAGGTTCGCCACTCGGGTCGTTGACGGACCGATCTGTGGGTGATTTCGCACAGTGAGCAGTGCCGTCGGCCGAGGCGGGCACCGACCAAGTACGCGAGTTCGCCGCGTATGGTGCTGTCGGCGTCGTACACGCCGACGAGGCGGATGATTCGCTGGGTCGGTGCCACATCGGCTGAGATCACCGGGAAAGCATCGCCGATCGCGGAGCGCGATCGGTCGCGGGGGCTGCGATCGTCGGCGCGAACCGCGTGGCGAGCACGCCGAGCACAACACCGAACATCATGTGCTCAACGGCGAACGTAGCCCATCCGACCATCTTGGCCATGTCCGAGATCGTGCTGCCGGAGTTGGTGATCTTGGCCGCCAGGGGAAGGCCGATGAACGCGGATACGACGAACACGATGAGGCCGAAGGCGGCGCTGGCCGGAACGAGGGCTGTGCGGGGCAGTCTGTGCGCGAGTCGGCGGGCGATGAACGCGAACCCGATGCCGAACATGGCACCGGTCATCATGTGGATCACCAGACCGAGCACGGCGGGACCGGCGGAGAACCAGAACCGGCTGCCGGCCATCGCTTGACGGCGTCCGCCACATGTTCGCCGTCGGCGGCCGAGAGGCCGAGTGCGACGAGCCCGTCGACATACGGTCGCCTTGCAGCATCAGGCACCCGAATTTCAGGCACTTGCGACTCACGGACGAGGCACGTCCAGCGCGATACGAGTGAGGCGACGCACACTCGGCGCTTCCGCGATCTCGGTGTACAGAGTGTCGGAGAACGTGTAGATGATCGAGGACCACGCTGGAGCCAACGCCAGCAGCCAGTAGCACGCGAAAACCTCCGCCTCTAGGTGCGGCGGCACGTCATCGAACGGCGGTGGTGACTCCATAGCCTCCATGGCATCGATGTGAGCCACGGACTGACACGCAGCATCGACGAGAGCCACAATGTTGGAGTCGAGAGCCACGATCACGTCTCCATATTCTCGCGCTCAACGTCGGATCCGCTACGGGCATCGACGCTGGCGTCCACGCCGCCGCAGTCGTTATGCGGTGCGGTTAAGGGCCGTTCCTTCGCGCCGCAAGGTCGATACAAACCCGCCCGACTCTGGCTGGCTGTTTTAGCGCACGTTGGCGGCGAGAGTTACCGGGTGGCGGTCACCCGCATATAGATGCCGGCACTGGTGTGAGGTACGGGGTCTGCGGCCGAGCGAAACAGCGCGCCTGCTTGCATTGCCGACTGTCAGGCATCGTGTCCAGGCATCGAGACACTTCCCGAACCTCGCCGAGGTCCGTAGCCAACACGCCGACGGTGCTGATACTATCTCAGATCCGATGCCGCGGCCTTGGTACGCGGGGGCACGGCTTGCGGGCACTGTGACGCTGCACATCGTGCGCCCGCTTCTCCCGGTGCCTCACTTGATCTCGGTCGTTTCCGCCGCCGCGTAGCGCCGAGCGGCGGTCACCACGGCCGTGACGATCTCACGCTCCGCTTCGTTGCGCGGGGCCGGGACCAGCACCAGGCCCGCACTCAGCCGGACGCCGGCCAGCGGGTGGGCGAGCGCCCAGCCCTTGACCAGAGCGTCGTAGGCCAGAGTCGGGGGCAGGCACAGGTGCACGCTGCCGTCGGGGTGCACGTGGGCGAACTCGCTCCCGTGCAGGAACGCTTCGGGCGGACCCGCGGCACCGGCGAGCAGCAGGGAACGGGTGCCGGGCGGGCCGATTTTCGCGTCCGAGGGAGTACCGAGCTCGACGATCCGATCCCAGAGGCCCGGGTCCGGGCTGGACGAGAGCGGCAGCTGCGGGAGTCCAACGGTGGTATCGGGCGGCTCGCCGGCCCGTATCGGAAGCCGGCCGAGACCCGGCCAGTCCGGCTCTGGACCGTCGGGTAGCGGGTTCTCGCCGTGCTCGTGCAAGTGGTCCAGCCGGGCAGCGAGCCAGCTCCCGGCCGCGTCGACCACCGATCCGGCCAGCAACCCGCCCGGTGCCTGTTCGAGCCGAATCGGTGCGCCCGACCAGCGGCGCAGCCAGTCTGTGGTGGCGGCCAGCATCGGTTGCGGGGTACCTGGGTCGTCTTCGGCGTAGGCGAGCAACACGGGGATCCCGCGAAATGCCCCGCGCGGCGGCCGCGGATCGAGGGGCAGCGCCCCGTGCAGCAGCACGGCGCCGGAGAACCTTTCCGGCGCGGCGAGCAGCAGTGACCCGGCCAGGGTGACACCACCGCGGAAGGCGAGCAGCAGTACCGGACGGTCGCCCTCGCCGTCCAGCCAACCAAGCACGAACCGCGTGGCCCCCGCGAGCTCGTCCGGGTCCGGACGGCCGTCGATCTCGGCGAACCAGCGGAACCCCCGCTCGGCGGGCAGCGGCGCCCGGACGGCCACGTACGCGACCGGGCCGTGAGGCAGCCACGGCGCGATCTCGATCATCGAGTGCTCGCTTGTCCCATTCCCGTGCAGCACCACGACCAGCGGCACTGCGGGATGGTCGGAGCCCCAGCGGGCGACCATCGGATCCTCACTTCGACCGGTCGAGCGCGCTCGGAACATCTCGCGAGGGTAGGGCCGGAGCAGACCGGATGGCCACTGGTGAGTCAAAACGGTTTCGAGCACATGCACGTCTGAGTTGGAGCAGTTCGATCGGCCAGCAGAACTCGGGGCGCTGGAGATCACGATGAGACCGGTCGGTCCTTTCGACCGTGGCAAACGGGAGCAGTACGAATCGCTCGGAGTCGACCGGCTGGTCCACGGACCGTACGTCCCGCGCAATCTCCTGGAAGCCGCTACTTCGCACTCTGGGACAGCTCCAGGAGTACTGGGCCTTACAGGTGGCCCCCGTCGACCATTGAGGTTCGGCGCCGAAGCCGGTGAGCCGCGGGCGCCGCAGCGATCGTTCGGGCCTTGGCCCGGCGGCCACGAACACTACGCTGGTGGGATGACCAGGTATCGGTTCCTGAATGGCATGGGTGACGTCGTTGCTGAGGACGAGTTCGCCGATCACGAGGCCGCGATGGCAGGAATCGCCGAGCTAGACCAGGAGCTGGACGCTGAGCAGGGCGAAATCCAGCGCGTGGAATTCTTTGGCCCCGAAGGCGATTGGCGATGGGCCGGAGCACTGCCGATCTGACAGGTCCCCCGATTCTGGTCCAGGTCGGCCACGGCGTGTCGGAAGCCGCAACGTTCGGCTGATCTCGGCGACGACGGGGTCGCTGTCTGTCCGATCGGACAGGAACCATGTGCTCCACTCCTCGATCGATGGCCGGATCCAGTCGGGGACCCGTCGTGGAGCTTGTCGAACGCTTCGATAGAGGCACCGTTGCGCAGTGAGAACGGAACGTGGGTCGTGGCCGTGACGCTCCGCCCGACGCGCGATGCGGATCCTGGTCAGTTCGAGAATGTTGGGCAATGGTCCGAAGGTCGTTGCCGAAGCGGCGCAGCAGCTCGTGATGACCCGACCTCACACAGCGGCGGGAATCAAGCCTTGTTCTCTCGCACGTTCGTCAATACCGAGCGCACCGGCTCGGGCCGAAGTGCGGCGGACTCGTCAGATTCATCGGTCGGGTTACAGCGCGCCGATATCGAGCGCGCCGTACTGCTCGTTCGTTGAGTCGGATCTTCGAGTTCGAGGGGCGTCTAGGGCGTCCTCGCGGATGGCGAGAACCGCTTGACGGAGCGGTAGCCGAGCGGAAAGGTCAGAGAGCTTCGACCTGGTCGGAACGAACTCGGCCGCGTTAGCGATGCGATCGTTTCGGCCCGGCTGGGCTGTGGTCACGAGCTGCTAGATCGACGTACGAGGCTGCGCGTTTCATACGGGCGGCGGTTGGTAGTCGGATGGGAGCCAGGTCGCTTGGGTTGCATGACAGCCACAGGAGCGAGCCAGCGCGAGCACCGCAGGCGGTCGCGCCGCGAGACGCGTCGAAGCATCAATGCCGCGCTGGTTGCGGAGGACGCCTGTCGGCGAAAGCTGGGGACATCCTGGAAGTGGTGCCAGCCCACTGCAGATACAGACTTGGGCGAGCAGCGGTCGATCACGCGAAGCGACACGACGCAACCGCAGTCGAAGGACATCTCGTCGACAACGACGCCCGCACGCCGATCAGATGAACGGCTCGGCGCCTGTTTCCCCGCACATCATCACGATCAACCGTCGCTCGTTGTTTGAAAGGTAGAGACGCCGGGTATTGCTTCATGTGTAATCGAATCGGCGTCGCCGCCACCCCGGTCAACTTTGACGCCGCAGAACGCGAGCCAGCATGTCGGATCATCACACTCCTCAATGGGAGATCGCGCCGTCCCACGCACGCGTCCTCGCGAGTGGTGGCTGGCTTGTGCGGGGTGTCCGTGCCGAAGACGAGCGCCACGCCCGCCTCGAAGCGGGGCTGCCCATGCTAGAGATCCTCAAGATGGCCACATCCTGCGCTGATGACGACTGTATGACGGCGATCCACGTCTGGGACGCAGGCCCGCAATCCTTTTCGGCGCACCATGTCGCCCACGTTAACTGCCGTTGTGCGAATCCGAAGTAGAGGTCAGAGATGAGTAGATCGACGCCACGCATCGTTCGACACGCCAATTTGAATGTTGTCGCGGCAACCGTAGGAATTCTCGCCTTGGTGACGTCATGCGGTACGACGAGCAAAGGACCCGATCTCGGCAGCGCCTGATTCACAAAATTGGTACGCATGGCGCACGCATCGGTGATTGCCCCGGGTCCGGTTGACGATGTTGTCGCCAGGTCAGAACTCGTTGCGCAAGGCACCCTCGTCGGAGTGAAGGCCGGACGGGACATTGGCGATGTCGTGTCCACTGCGGTGTACGAGTTCAGAGTGACCCGAGTGCTATCGGGCGAACGCCCGGACGGACAAGAAAACCCGGTGTACGTCGAGGTAGCTCGATCTCAGATGGTAACCGCCGAGATGCTCGACAAGGCTGCCCCAAAGGGGGCGAAGGCGTTGCTCATGGTGATGAGGCTGCCAGACCCTGACCGGTGCGGACCGACAGTCCCGCCGACGCGCAACAAAGGCGCAGGCCTTCCGGTCGGCGCGACACTGATGGTCCCGACGCACCCGACTCCCGGAATCGGGCTGGAACTACCTGACGGATCCGAGTTCTCACTTGCTGGCGAGGGCGACTACGGCGGTGGGCTAGTGGGATTAGAAGGGGTCCCACGGAAGATCGATGCCCAGGCCACGGCGCTTGCAGACCGAATTTCCTCGCGCGGCCTGCACAGCCGAGGAAAGGATGACCCCAACCCGCTTGTGCCGCCGTGCGCCGCTCAAACGAGCGTGCCTGCCAAAACAGGTTGAGACGTAAGTCGCCGGACAATCCCATGACCGAGTCTCGGTGAGTTCGCCACGGTCTGTAAGAAGAAAAGTCAGTCGCCGAGTGGCGAGAAGCCGACGGATCTCGATCCCGACGCACCAGGTATTTCCGCTCACTGCAACGGACACCCGGCCATACCGAGCGTGACGCCCGGTTCTCCGGGCAGTTCGATCTCGACACGCTCGAAGCGACCCTCAATAGCTATGCCGACGAGGCTGGCGGGTGACCGACGGCTTCACCGCCTCCAGCGTCTGGAAGAACTCCAAGACCGAGATTGTCGTAATCCTCGAGCGCGAACGAGCCGCCTGAGTCGACGGCGCCGATCATTCGGCCGGAATCGAGGACCCATCGCCGGCAGTCGCAGCGGGCAGCTCTGCGCCGTTCGGGCCGACCTGATGAGCACCACCCGTGTTCGTGATCTGTGCGGCGATTCGGCGATGTCGACCGCTACGGGATCGCCGGTTATCGGTCGGCGAGCGTGTGCCTGATGGTGAGCGAACGGTGCGGGATGCGGGTGAGTTTCGGGACGGCGCGCGCCGGTCCCGGATTCGGCTCGACCAGGCGAGGCGCGGGATCCGTTGACGTGTCCTACCATCTGTACTACCATCTCGGACATGGCTGTTCGACAGAAAAGATCGATCTCGCTCCCCCCCGACCTCGCAGAAGCAATCGACGCAGCAGCAATCGCCGAAGGCACAACTGTGAGTGCCTGGCTCGCTGAGACCGCGGCCCATCGGCTACGCCTCGACGCCGGACGCCGAGGCATCGTCGAGTGGGAGCGCGACAACGGCCCGCTCACCGCAACCGAACTCGCTGGCGGACTAGCGCGGGCCCGAGCAATTCTTGGGCACAGCAGTTCGGCGCGGCGTCGAGCATCATGAGCGGTGTCACCTACGACACCGGTGCGCTTATCGCCGCTGACCGCAACGATCGAAAGATGTGGGCATTGCACGCCGGATTTCTGGCTGAGGAAGCAACCGTGACCGTGCCATCGGTCGTCGTCGCAGAAGCTTGGCGAGGAGGAAGCCGCCAGACGAACCTTGCTCGGCTGCTCGCGCTCTGTCAGGTAGAAGAACTGTCGTTTCGCCAAGCGCGTGACGTCGGTGTCCTCGCAGGCAAAGCCGGACACGACGACATCGTGGACGTGGCCGTGGTCGAAGGAGCCATCCGCCGCCACGACGCTGTCATCACTTCAAACCCAACACACATCGCGTCCATCGCTGATTCAACACGCACACGACTTAGAGTCGAAACGATCTGACTGACCGACCTCACATTCGGGCCGACGGACCGAAGCTTTCGGTTAATCGAAACAAAGCATATACTGGCCCAATGACGACGGCAACGAACAGACCGACCGGGCGGACGGCCATTCTCGACCGGGGCGACATCCCAATGGTACGGAACGGTACCAAGCGACGAGTTCGCCTCGGTGACCTCATGGCCTACCGACGCGCCACCGATGGTCGCCGTCGCGGAACCCAGACATGGGAACGCCTCGACGACCAACCTGTCGCCGAGGTTCGTGTGCTGGAGCCACGATCGACAAGCCGCTGGCGCTCAAGCACGCCCCCCGCCGACTGGAGCCATGACACGGGCCCAACCGACGCGGTCGTGGAGCTTCCGTTCCACTTCGAGGCCGTCCCGTTCGGGCGTGCAGATGCACGAGAATCGTGTCCAAGCAAGCAGGCGATGACGACGCAAACGCTCAACTCGATGCAGCGCAGAGACCCACACGGGATCTGATGTCACCCGGTATACGGTCGAAGTCTGGCAACTAACCTGGCGACAAACTCCCCGGACTGAGCCGGACTGGGCAGCACTACCTGGACTGCGTTCTGGACGAAAGGCCTGTTCTGCGGACTGCGCAACACTGGCCGGACTGGTGGTGCGGGACTCTTAATCCGCAGGTTCTGGGTTCGACTCCCAGGGGGCGCACAACAAAAAGCCTGGTCAAGGGCATGTTTCATTGATCTCCTGCATTGATGGTCATCGATCGGGCGGCAAACCTGGCGACAAACTTTCGGGACCTACGGCGGGCGGATTGTGGGCACGGCCAATACAGACCCGCGACCGGTCAGAGCGCACCGCCGACGGAGCCGCGGATCCCGTGTCGGACACGCAGGGTGTTGTCGATGGTCGTGATGGCCGACGAGGTCTGGAACGTACTGGCAGGTCATGATGCTTTATACAGACGTGGGCCGGAGCAGAACGCACGCCAAGAACACGACACCGGACGCGAGGTCGGACGCACCGAGTCAGGTGAACGACGTTTCGTCCCGTCCTCGCTGCGGATTGAGCGAACTCCACGTCTCATCGGCGAGCGCCGCATCGCGGCTGTTATCGCGCAGACTGCACGGTGTCGTTATCGGTGGCACGGATGGCGCACTGAATCGCCCTGAGTTTGATGGAGGCTTGAATCCACGGAAAGGTGGAGTCATGCCAGAAGGACGGAAATTCCTGCCGGAGTTGCGTGAACGAGTGATACGTCGTTTTATCGGGCTCTTCCCAGTCCCCCCATGCTGCTCACATACGGCGCTACCGAGGCGCCGATCTGTGCTCCAAACCGTTGTGACTCACCAGTAGCCATCCGGTCTGCTCCGGCTCTACTCTCGCGAGATGTTTCCAGCGCACTCGACCGGTCAAAGTGAGGAGCCGATGGTCGCCCGCTGGGGCTCCGACCATCCCGGAGTGCCGCTGGTCGTGGTGCTGCACGGGAATGGGACAAGCGAGCACTCGATGATCGAGATCGCGCCGTGGCTGCCTCACGGCCCGGTCGCGTACGTGGCCGTCCGGGCGCCGCTGCTCGCCGAGCGGGGGTTCCGCTGGTTCGCCGAGATCGACGGCCGTCCGGACCCGGACGAGCTCGCGGGGGCCACACAGTTCGTGCTTCGTTGGCTGGACGGCGAGGGCGACCGTCCGATAATTCTGCTCGCCTTCCGCGGTGGCGTCACCCTGGCCGG
>JANMCE010000006.1:0-12745 GCA_031360915.1 Actinomycetes bacterium
GTCTTGCCCCCATCATCGGCGATACTCACGACAGACCCGCCAGATCACGCATGGTGCGGGCCAGCTTCTGGCCGCCGACCTTTTCGTTGGCAACACAAAACATCGTGTCGTCTCCAGCGACAGTGCCGAGCAGCCCATCAACTCCAGCACGGTCGAGGGCAGACGCGACCACGTGGGCACAGCCCGGTGGCGTGCGAAGAATGACGATGTTGGCGCTGCACAAGACCTCACCAACCCATTCGCTCATAACCCGGCGCAGATGTTCCTGAGGAGCTTTGCGTTCGGTCGCGAGTTCGGGAATGGCGTAGGCGGTTTCGCCGTCGGCTGTGCGCACCTTGAGTGCACCCAGCTCATCAAGATCACGCGACACTGTGGCCTGCGTGGCTGTCGTACCGGCGGCGTGCAACAGGTCAACCAGCTGCGGTTGGCTGGTAATGACGTGACCGGCGATGAGGCGGGCGATCTCCATCTGACGGGACTGCTTGGTTGCCATTCAGCGAACTCCGAGTAAGAAGGCCACGACGGCCCGGGCGGTATGCATACGGTTATGGGCTTCGGGGAAGATGCGACTCTGCGGGCTGTCGAGCACATCGTCGGTCGCTTCCTCACCCCGGTGAGCGGGAAGGCAGTGCAGGAACACCGCGTCGGGTTCGGCTCTGCAGAGCAGATCGCCCGTGATTTGATAGGGACGGAACACCGGTCGCCGTTCGTCGGCTTCCTTCTCCCACCCCATCGAGTACCAGGTGTCGGTGACCACGCAGCGGGCGCCCTCGACGGCCTCTTCGGGCCGCTTGATGGTCGGCACGTGATCCTCATTGCGAGGTCCGTAGCCTTCGGGACAGC
The DNA here is from genome assembly GCA_031360915.1 of Actinomycetes bacterium. Lineage (GTDB taxonomy): Bacteria > Actinomycetota > Acidimicrobiia > Acidimicrobiales > Ilumatobacteraceae > JANMCE01. Next base: position 844 of record JANMCE010000006.1, read on the forward strand.
AAGCAACCAGTTCGCCGCCCAGCATCCTGACGCCACGCGAGAGTGAGCGGGCGACGTTGTTGAACTCACCCAACCACGCGATCCGAAGCCCAGCCAGATCGTCGAATTCCTGACGCAATGTGAGAAGGTCAGCGAGTCCCTGGAGCGGATGCTCGTAGTCGGAGAGCATGTTGAGCACGGGAATTTTGCCCGAGATGGCAGCCATCTTCGCCACGTTGCGATGGTCGAAGACTCGGGCCGCGATCAGGGCGTGATAGCCGACCAACACTCTGGTGAGATCCTCAACCGTTTCGCGCTTTCCCAGCTCGACGGTATCCACAATCGGGTGACCACCGAGTTGCACCACTGCCATCTCCACCGAGTGACGGGTGCGACTGGAAGGCTTCTCGAAGAGCAACGCTGCGCCCTTACCGCGAAGCACCTGCGGCAGTTCCCAGCGCTCCGCGAGGTCGAGCACGTTCGTCAGCTCCTCAGGCGCGAGGTCGTTGATGGCAAGGAAGTGTCGGGTCACACCAGCACGTCCCGGATCATGCCGACCGCGGTCGCGATCTCAGCCGACGAGACGGTGATGGGCGGCGCCAACCGCAGCGCGGTACCAGTCACCGCGTTTACTACAAGGCCGCGTTGGAGCAACTCATCGGCGACGGGCTTGGCCTCGTGGGTGGCCAGTTCGGCCGCGATCAACAGGCCCATGCCGCGCACCTCGGCTACACCGGGCACGGCACGCAACGCGTCCATCAGCTCAGCCCCGCGCTTGGCTGCCAGCGCCGGCGCGTCCAGCCGTTCCATTTCGGCAAGCACTGCTGCGGCCGCAGCAGTGGCCAGTGGCGTGCCACCATAGGTGGTTGCGTGGTCGCCCGGCTTGAACGCGGACGCGACCTCACGGCGTGCCCAGCATGCGCCGATCGGAAAGCCGTTGCCCAGCGCTTTGGCCATCGAAACGACATCGGGCTGCACGCCGTAGTGCTGGTAACCGAACCACTCACCGGTACGGGCGAAACCGGTCTGCACTTCATCCACCATGAAGAGCAGGCCTCGCTCGTCGCACAGCTTGCGGATGCCGCGGAAGAACTCGATCTCCGCCGGGTTTACCCCACCTTCGCCCTGCACCGGTTCCAGTAGAATAGCCGCAACATCGGGCGAGATCGCCGCCTCAAACGCGGCAAGGTCGTTCCATGCGGCATGTCGAAAGCCTTCGGGCAACGGTTGGAACGTTTCGTGCTTGGCCGGCTGACCGGTGGCGTGCAACGTGGCCAGTGTGCGGCCGTGGAAGCTGCCGTAGGCGCTGATGACCGCGTACTTGCCACGACCGCCCCATTTGCGAGCGAGTTTGATGGCGCACTCGTTGGCTTCACCGCCGGAGTTGGCGAAGAAGACCTGACCTCCGCCTCCGTGAAGGCGGTCGATCGTGCGGGCCACGTCCCACGCGTTCTCGTTGGCGAACAGGTTGGACACGTGCAGCAGAGTGTTGGCCTGGTGGCTGATTGCTTCGGCGACGGCGACGTTGGCGTGACCGAGCGATGTGACCGCAAGACCCGACAGGAAGTCGAGGTAGTGCTTGCCGTTCGAATCCCACAGTTCGGTGCCCTTCCCGCGGGCAAACATGACCTGTGGCGGCCCGTAGGTGGGCATGATCGGGCAGTAGTCGAGACCCGCTGTATCGAACGCGTGGGCAGTCATTTCGTTTCTCCTTCAACCATGGTTCCGATGCCTTCATCGGTAAATACTTCGAGCAATAGGACGTGTGGAATTCGGCCGTCGAGAATGTGGGCCCGCCGTACGCCGCCGCGCAGCGCTCGGGTGCATGACTCGATCTTGGGGATCATGCCGCCGGTGAGCGTGCCGTCGGCCATGAGCGCTTCCAGCTCGGCAGCGGTCGTTTGTCGGATGAGGCTGCTCGGGTCGTTCACGTCACGTCTGAGGCCTTCGATGTCGGTGAGGTACACCAGCTTTTCGGCCTGCAACGCTTCTGCGATCGCGCCGGCCACCGTGTCGGCGTTGATATTGTAAGCCTGACCCTTCCCGTCGAGACCGATGGTGGCGACGACCGGGATGAGTTCTTCTGCCAACAGCCGTTGAATGATGGCCGGGTTCACCGCGCTGACGTCGCCGACAAAGCCGAGCGCGCCATCGCCGGTTGGCGTGGCGGTGAGCAGGCCGCCGTCTTCTCCCCCGACGCCGATCGCCAATGGCCCGTGCACGTTGATGGCCGCCACGATCTTCGGGTTCACTTCGCCTCGCAGCACCATGCGCGCGATGTCGACGGTCTCGGCATCAGTGACGCGCAGGCCGTTTCGGAACTCGCTTTGCTTGCCAAGTCGTTTCATCATCGAAGAGATCTGCGGACCACCACCGTGCACCACAACAGGGCGCATACCCACGGCGTGCATCATCACGATGTCTTGCGCAAACACGGCCAACGCTTCCTCATCGGACGTGGCACCTGCGAGGGCGTTGCCGCCGTACTTCACCACCACGATCTTGTCAGCGAAGCGTTTGATGTACGGCAGCGCCTGGATGAGAACCTCGGTTTTCGCCGCAGCATCAGCCCGGCTCACGGAAACAAACCAACCGCGGCGAGGCCGGCGGTTTCTTCCAGACCGAGCGCAACGTTCATGGCCTGCAGTGCCCCGCCCGACGCACCCTTGGCCAGGTTGTCGATGGCGCACAGCAGCAACACGGTGTCGGTTCGCTCGTCGTAGCGGGCTGACATGTGCACGCTGTTGGAGCCGAGCGTGGCCTTGGTGGACGGCGAGTCTTTCCGCACCGACACGAACGGCTCGCCCCGATACTTCCGCGCCAGCTCGGCCAACAGTCCGGCCGTGGTCACTGATTTGCCCGTCGCCGGTCGCGCATAGCAAGTGGCGAGAATGCCGCGGTTCATCGGGGCGAGATGGGGTGTGAAAAGCACCTGTGCGCCCGTGACCTGCTCGATTTCGGGCGTGTGACGATGGTCGAGCAAACCGTAGGCCAGCACGTCTTCATTTACGGTACAGAACAGGTTGTTGTTCTTCGGCACCCGGCCTGCGCCCGACACGCCGGTGATGGAGTTCACGATCACACCGGTCGGCTCGATGAAGCCGGCTTCCACCAACGGCTGTAGCACCAGCGACGCGGCCGTCACGTGGCAGCCCGGCGTGGCAATGAGCTCGGCGCCCTTCAACTTGTTGCGGGTCAGCTCCGGCAACCCGTAGACGGCCTGGGCTAACAGCGACGGCTGCGTGTGCTCGAACTTGTACCACGTCGGATACAGCGAGGCGTCCTTCAACCGATAGGCCGCCGACAGATCCACCACGGTGCCGACCCTGCCGACGAGTTGTGGGGCAATGTCGAGAGCGGCCTCGTGAGGCACACCGAGGAACACGGCGTCGAGTCCGTCGCAGGCGGCCGCATCGAACTCGGAAAAGACCAGATTCGGGTACACCGTGGCCAACGACGGGTAGAGGTTGGTGGCGAGCGTTCCCGCCTGGCTGTCGCCGGTGGCGAGCACCATCTCTACATCGGGATGCTGAGCAACGAGGCGCAAGAGCTCCACACCTGTGTAGCCCGATGCGCCAACTATGCCGATTCGCTTCTTCGCAACCATAGGCGCATGATCATACAACAGAGCGCATGATCATGCACGAACGGATTTACGGGGCTGCCGCTATTTGCGTTGCGCTGATGACTTCGAAGGGCGGCACACCATCGAAACGGATCTCGACGTTCTTGTAGCCGAGATTGGTCAGCATCGCCGTCAGCATCTTGGTGGTGTTGGCTTCGGCTTTTTCGCGCAGTCCGCTCGCCGTGGCGGCGGCGTTCATCTTGGCTGCCGCCGCGAGATAGAGTTCTTTGTCGTTGTCAGGGTTGTCCTCCACCGCGCCCTTGATTCGATCGACGATGCCACGCTGGCGAGAGGCCACATGGCTTTGCGCCGGGTCAACGACAGCCGAGGAAAGACTGGCGTGGGGCAGCGTGATGACGGCCGACGTGTGGTCGGCGTTGGTGACGATGGCGCTGCCACCGACGTTACGGAAGTCGACCGTGGCGTCAACCGTACCGATGCCGATGAACAGTGTGCGCTGGCCCGCGATGGCCTTCGGAACGTACTGCACGTCCTTTTCCACATCGACCAGCACCTCGTAGTCACCAGCAGCAGCTTTGTAGAGCGACAGGTCCTTGAGGGTAAGCATGACGGGTGGAGGAGTCCGATCGACAACGACGGTTTTGATCGGGTTCTTCAGGTGGGACTTGGCATAGCTGAGCACCCCGACAACGAGACCGGCGCCGAGAAAGCCGAGCAGGCCGAGGCCCAGCAGGAAATTGCGGAAACGATGGGTAGGCACAGACTGTTGTAACGGTGCCACCGATCGTTGTATTCCATCGTGAACAATAGACATTAGTGTCTTACTCCCTAACGACTGTGGGTCAGCTGCTTGTGGCCACGCCAGAACTCGTCGACCCCAACTTCAACCGAACCGTGATCTACATGCTGCAGCACGGGCAGAGCGGCGCCCTGGGTCTGGTGCTGAATCGCCCCACGCCCCATGACCTTCCTGACTCACTGGACCGCTGGAAGTCGCGCGCTGCCCTTCCGCCCGTCGTCTTTCGAGGTGGACCCGTGCAGCCGGAGGGCATCATTGCGCTCGGTCGCCAGCGCGGCGCTATGGCCGAAACGGTCGATTTGGTGAACGTGGAGCCCGACGATTTCGATGATATTCGCTTGTTCCACGGCTACGCCGGTTGGGGTACGGGCCAGGTGGAGGACGAGATCAACGATGGCTCGTGGTTCGTGGTGGATTCCGACATCGACGACATCTTCACCCCCGAGCCGGACGAACTCTGGCATCTCGTGCTCGCCCGCCAATCCCAGCCGTTGAGCTGGCTCGCCCACTACCCCGAGGACCCTTCCGTCAACTAAACGTGTTGTCGAGATCGAACAGACACCGGGGCCGACGAGGTCGACCCCGGCGTGGACTCGACGGCTAGCGGTAATAGCCGGTGATATCGATGATGAAGTGTGTGCTGCCGGCAGGACCACCACCGCGGATCCTTACCTTGCCGGCGCTGCTCACCGCGCTCACGACATAGTTGGCCACCGCAATACCGCTGGTCGCCCAATTGATGTTGGATGTGTCGTTGAACGTGGCACCGTCGGCGTAGGCGCTGAGGAAACCAAACTCGGTCGTGGCATCAATCGTGAGGTTGAAGGCTGCCGCGCTCGCTCCGGCCGGGATACCGGCGATGGTTACCCCGGCCTTCTTGCCCGTCGTGAGGTCGACGACGCGCTCCTCACCAAACTTGATCTTGCCTACGGTTCCTTCCCGACTGTCGTAGGCGCGGACCGGGCTGGCAAGAGCGACGAAGGAACCCGCTGTCGAGCTGCCCGCCAGCCGAACCCAACGAACGGGATCAGTTGCTGCCGCACCCGGCACCGAGAACCAAAGGTTGTACTTATCATCGACGTACATCTCGCCGGGGCCATGCTTGCCGACCGACGGACCCACGACGTCTGCCGGAACTGGGGTGACACCTGCCGCGGTTGCAACCGTCTTTGCCGTCAGGAATTGGATATGCGAGCCGAACGATCCGATAGCCATCGCCTTCGGGGCGTCCTTCGCGGCGTCGGGTGTAGCGGCACTGGCGGCTACAACGCCGAAGCCATCGATGGCTTTGGTGGAGCCGTGCACACCGTTCTTGATGTTACTGACGGCGTAGCCACCGAGGGCCGCCGGAAAGAGATTCACGCCCGCAGTAGCCGTCGCGATCGGGCCAGGCGCGTTTTCCGCCGCGGACAACAGACTGGCCCCCGTTGCCGGAAACGTCGGCGTCGATGGTGGGGTATAGGTCAAACACCGTTGGGGTGGTGCCCGTGTTGTTGGCCACCGCAGCGACAGAACTGCCGATCTGCAGAGGGTCGTTATCCGCGGCATCGGCGCGGTTGGACAGGACGGCGGAGCCAACAGCGGCGCCGGCACCCACGATGACTATCTTGCGGAACAGGTCTCGGCGGTTGTTGCCCGGCTCGGTTTCGGTTTCTTCAGTGGTGCGGTTATCGGAACGATCGGTCATGTCAGTTTCTCCTTGAGATTGTGCATGCTTTGATGTTTTCGCCCGGTGTTGTCTAGCACCGCCTCACGCTCAGTAGGCATCACCCCCTTCGGGGGATCGCCCTGACTACTCCTGGTGAGAACTGACCGCCCCTCTGGCGCGGCACACCGAACAGGCGGCGTTGGGCGTGGGAGGTTGTGAGCGGACACCGCATGCCGAAAGGTCCGCGGTGCGAGGAATTAGCGAAGCGCGCCGCCGGCCTTGTTGACGAGTTTGATGCACTCGTCGCGGACCTTGGTGATCTCGGCGTCGGTGAGGGTGCGGTCGGTTGCTTGCAAACGCAACCGGAAGGCCAGGCTGCGACTGCCTTGGGCAACACCTGCGCCACGGTAAACGTCGAACAGTTCGAGTCCGGCGAGCAGATCACCGGCGCCCTTCTTCAACGACAGCATCACGCCGTCGGCCGACACCTTTTCGGGTACGACGAAGGCGAGGTCGATATCGCTGGAGGGGTAGCGGCTGACCTTCTTGTAGCCCGAAATGCCGTGGGGAAGGTCGAGCAGTTTTCCCAGATCGATCTGGAGCCACGCCACCCGTTCGTCGACGTCGTAGGACCCGAGCACCGAAGGGTGGACCTCACCGACCACGCCGATAGGGCGACCGGCCGCGAACACAGTGGCCGATCGACCCGGGTGCAGCCCCGGATGGACCGCCGACTGCATACGCGCACCCTTAATGCCGAGCGTGGTCACGATCTCATTCCACACCGCGACTGCGGCCGGTGCATCGACACCCGCGATGGCAACAGCCAGATGTTCGGACTCATCAGGGAGCGGCGGCTCGTCGGCGGGATAACGGAAGACGTGACCAATTTCGAAGAAGAGGACACCAGCGGAGCGATGGGTTTCGTTGTAGGCGACCGTCTTCAGCAAACCCGGCAGCAGCGAGGTGCGCAGCACGCTCTCTTCAGCCGCCATCGGATTGCCGATGACCACCGGCTGGCCGACCGCGGCCAACCCTGCCCGCTCGGCGTCGCCGGGTGCCAGCCACGGGTTCGGCAGAGCTTCGTTCAGTCCAAGACCGAGCAGCAGTTGACGCAGCGTTCGGCGATCGCGCTGTCGCTGGCTAAGGCCACCGGGCATTGAAGATGCCGGTACCGTCTTGGCGATGTTGTCGTAGCCGTAGTGCCGCGCGATCTCCTCGACAAGATCGATTTCCCGGCTGCAGTCGGGGCGCCACGAGGGCACATTGAAGTGCCTGTTCGTGAAGGTGAACCCGATGGGTGCCAACAGTTTCTGCACATCGTTGTCGGTCAGATCGGTGGCCAGCAGTTCGTTCACCCGTGACGTGCGCACGTCGACGACGACCGGTTGAGGCAGCGTGCCGCGGGCGTCGACCAGGCCGGGATGCAGTTCGAGGTTGGGGCAGGTTTCGCGCAGCAGTTCCGCGAAACGGCGCACTGCGTGGTCGATGCCGTAGGGGTCACGGCCACGGTCAAACCGAACACTGGCCTCGCTGCGCAACTCATGGCGGGCCGCTGATCGGGCGATGCCGTCGGACCCGAACCAGGCGTTCTCGAGCGCGATGGTGTGGGTACGGTCGGTGATCTCGGTGTCGAGGCCACCCATCACGCCGGCCAGACCAATGGGACGGTCTTCTGCATCGCAGATCAGCAGATCATCGGCGGCCATGACCCGCACCTCCCCGTCAAGCGTGGCGAGTTCTTCGCCGTCGGTTGCCAGGCGGATGTTGAAGCCGCCGCCACCCAGGGTTTCGAGGTCGTACGCGTGGTTCGGCTCGTTCAGTTCGAGCATGACGTAGTTCGAGACATCGACCACGTTGCTGATGACACGCATACCGGCGAGTGACAAGCGCTGCTGCATCCACGGCGCGCTCTGCTTTACCTCGATGCCGGTAATGACCGCCGAGACAAACCGCCCGCAACGGTCGCCATCAACAATGGTGACGGGCGCCGAACGGGTCGGGCCGCTCGGCTCGACCTTGCCGCCGGGAATGGCGAACGGAAGACCGAGGTTGGCGGCGAGATCGCGGGCGATACCCACGATGCCCCAGCATTCCGGGCGGTTGCGGGTGAGGTCGATGTCGAACACCACGTCGTGCGCCAGACTGCTACCTTCCCACGGTGAACTGCCCAACGGCAGACCGGGCCGAAGAATCCAGATGCCAGCGTCGGCCTCACCGAGCCCAAGCTCTTTCTGCGAGCACAGCATGCCGTTCGACCATTCGCCGCGCATCTGACTGCGCTGGATCGTGCGACCGTCGGGCATGGTAGTGCCAATAGTTGCAAGCGGAACTAAATCTCCGGGCTGCATGTTGAACGCACCGCAGCAGATCTGCAGCGACAGCCCATCGCCCACATCGACAAATACCAGGCCGACGCGATCGGCATTGGGGTGCTTGGCCCGCTCGAGCACCTTGGCCACAATGACACCCTCGACCGGATCGTTGACGCGGATGATCTCCTCCACCTGCATGCCAAGGCGCGTGAGCGACGCGGCGATGGCCTCGGTCTCGGAGCCGAAGGGGGCGAAGTCGTTGAGCCAACTCAGTGGCACTCTCATCAGAACTGCTCCACAAATCGAACGTCGTTGGCGTACATGTCACGGATGTCATCGATACCGTGCGACGACAGCGGGAACCGATCCAGTCCGAACCCGAAGGCGAAGCCCGAGTACTCCTCAGGGTCTATGCCGCAACCCGACAGCACGTCAGGGTGCACCATGCCGCAACCGCCCAGCTCCATCCACGAACCGTCGGCCCGCTGGATGTCGAACTCGGCCGAGGGCTCGGTGAACGGGAAGTACGACGGCCGGAGACGGCTGTTGAAGCCAGGCCCGAAGAAGGCCTCGGTGAAGGCCTGAATGGTGCCCTTCAAATCGGCCATGGTGATGCCTTTGTCGACCACCAGTCCTTCGATCTGATGGAAGGCGGGCATGTGGGTGGCGTCGGGCGTGTCGCGCCGGTACACGCGGCCGGGCGCAACGATGTAGATCGGCGGCTTCTGGTTCTCCATGGTGCGGATCTGCACGTTGGAGGTGTGGGTGCGCAGCACGGTGGAACCGGGCGCGCCGTAGTTGAGGAACATGGTGTCAAACGCGCTGCGCGCCGGGTGACCGTCGCCCATTCCGAGGGCTTGGAAGTTGTAGTAATCGGTCTCCACCTCCGGGCCTTCGGCAATGGTGAAACCAAGGCCAACGAACACATCCTCAAGCCGTTCCCACACCTGCGTGACGAGGTGGGCATGACCGCGCGTCGGCCGTGCAGTGACCTCGGTGAGATCGAGCTTCTCGGCCAACAACTGCTGATCGAGCGCAGCGGCGGCTAACGCGTCTTGGCGCTGATCGAACGCGGCCTGCGCTGCGGTCATCGCGGCGTTCACCGCCTGACCCGCATCCCGGCGGGCGTCCGGATCGAGGCTACCGAGTTTGGCTTTGAAACCGGCGAGCGGGCCCTTCTTGCCCAACAGTTCCGAGCCGAGGGACCGAAGTGCATCGAGCGTGGTTGCGGAGCGGAACTGGGCAACGGCCGCCTCGCCGGAGCTGGAGATTTTGTGGAGCAGGGCGTCGGTCATTGGGCATCACGACGCAAGAGCTGGGGCAATGTCACGGCGGAGAGACTACGGGCTACGGCCGGGCGGCACCTTGTTTTTCCAGGTTCAGGACCTGGCGGGCTTCTCGGCGACCGGATGCTCGGCTTTTTTCCATCCGGTGAATCCGCCGTCGATGTGGGCGATGCGATCCATACCCATGTCGGTGAGGGTGGCCGCAGCCAGGGCGGAACGCCAGCCGCTGCCGCAGTACAAAATGAACTCTTTGTCTTGCCCGAAGATGTCCTTGTAGTACGGGCTCTCGGGGTCGACCCAGAACTCGAGCATTCCGCGGGTGGCGGAGAACGCTCCCGGAATCATGCCCTCGCGCTCTAACTCACGGGGGTCACGAATATCGACAAACACCACGCCATCATTCCCAAGTTTTGCCGCAGCCTCATCAAGCGAGAGCGTGCGCACCTTGGCGTTCGCTTCGGCAATGAGTTGTTTGAACCCCTTCGTAATGGCCATTGGTAGGACTGTACTTCGCAGGCGATCACACGCCGAGCGCAGCGCACCCTTACAGCGTGTCAACGATCAGTTGTGTCGGGCTGCTGGCGTGAAGACACAACGCTCGACTGGGGTCCACGAACATCATCTTGGCCGCAGCGCCACCGGGACGGACGTTGATGAGCGACGCGTTCGGCGGGGGGCCGCAGACACTGGCATCGGTCGCCGGGTAGGCCGTCACGAAACCCACCGAGGCCGGTTCCGCTGCGGTTACGGTCACGGCGTGGGTGCCCGCCGGCAACGTGATGGCCACGTTCTGGGTCTTGCCGATTTTCTCACGCGTGTCGAAGACGCGACGGGCAACCGAGGATGCCACCCACCGATCATCCATGGCTGGCGCAAGGACAGTCTCGTCCGCCGATAGTGATTGGGTCGTCGCTGCCGCAACGTCATGGTTCAGCGACGCTGGCGGGCCACTTCGAAACAGAGAACCGCTGCGGCCATGGCCACGTTCAGACTCTCGGCCCGACCGACATGGGGGATGGTAAGCAGGCCATCGAGCGCGAAGTCAGCGGGGAGGCCGTGCGCTTCATTCCCCATCACCAGCGCAAGCGGAGCGGTGAGATCGGCTTGGTCATAGGCCACTCCTCCCGTGGCGACCGTTCCCCATAACGGCAGGCCGAGCGCGTGCGGGTCTCCCTCGACAACCAATGGCATGCGGAAGATCGATCCGGCCGATGAGCGCACGACCTTCGGACTGAACGGATCCACCGATCCGGCCGTGAGCACGACACCGTCCGCGCCGGCAGCCTCCGCGGTGCGCAAGATGGTGCCTAGGTTGCCCGGATCGGACAGTCCGGCCCCCACAATCACAAACGTCGCGTTCGCAGGAATTCGGAGCAAGCGAAGCTCGGCCGTCGCCACAATCGGACGCGGCGCATCCACCGTCATCACCTTGGCCAGCACGCCATCTCGCACTACGGTCGGACGCACTCCGGCCGGCATCAGTGCCAAAGCGGATTCCTCCACGTACACGGCCAACAACGGCCAACCGGCGGCAACGGCTTCTGCGACGAGGGTTGGCCCCTCAACGAGGAAGAGGCCTTCTTCGATACGCGAACTGCGGCGCCCCGCAAGGCGCCGCAGTTGCTGCATACGTGGATTGTTCGAACCGAGTGGTTCGGACATATAACTGGGTTACGCCTTGGCGCTGAGAGCGTCCTTGGCTGCCGCGACGATTGCCCCGAAAGCCGCAATGTCGTGGACGGCGATGTCGGCGAGGACCTTGCGGTCAACTTCGATACCGGCAGCGTTGAGCCCGTTGATGAAGCGGCTGTAGCTCATGTCGTAGATGCGGCACGCAGCGTTGATGCGCTGAATCCACAGGCGACGGAACTCGCCCTTCTTGGCCCGGCGGTCGCGGAATGCGTACTGCTGGGCGTGCATGACGGCCTCGTTGGCTGCACGGACGGTACGGCTGCGATGGCCGTAGTAGCCCTTGGCGCGCTCCAGGATGACGCGGCGCTTCTTTTTGGCATGTACTGAACGTTTTACTCTGGCCATGACTGGCTCCTTTCAGAAGTGGGTTAGGGAACTCAGCGCTCGCCGAGAAGACGCAGGATCTTGCGCGCGTCGCCGGAATGCACACCGACGCGACCGTCGAGACGACGGGTGCGGGTGGACGACTTCTTCTCGAACAGGTGCTGACGGTTGGCCTGGAGACGGCTCAGTTTGCCCGTACCTGTCTTCTTAAACCGCTTCGCGGCTGTCTTGCTGGTCTTCATTTTCGGCATGTTGTTGGGCTTTCCTTGGGCC
>JANMCE010000097.1:0-3703 GCA_031360915.1 Actinomycetes bacterium
CCGGGCGCCATGCACCTACGCACGTTGCAGACGCTGGCCGAAGTTGCCGTTGAGAAGAACTCGACCCTCGTGTTTCCCATCCCGTCCGAGGTCATGGACGCTTTTCGCGCCGTCGCCCACCATTTCGGGCCGACCGAACCGGCGCCGATCACACCACTGCTGCCCGCCCCTCCAGCCCAGTAGGACCGGTTTGTTGCCTCCTTCGTAACCTCCTGTTCACCTCAACTATGGTGACGGACGTTCTTCGGGTCGTCTCGGCGTTTGGTCGCCAGCGTGCTTCAGAACGCCCCAACCCACACATTGAGTGACCACGAGGACCCATGCGATTTCGGCTCATTCCGCGCGATGAAGGTTTCTACCCGCTGTTCGAACAGGCGGCTGCGAACGCAACCGCTTGCGCCAAGGTACTGGCCAAACTGTTGCAGGACCTTCCGACGACCGACGCGCCTGTCAACGATGTCGTAGCGCTGGAACGCAAGGGCGACAACATCACCCGCATGATTCTGTCGCGGTTGAACGATGCGATCGTGACGCCCTTTGACCGTGAGGACATCTACGCCCTTGCGGACCGCATGGACGACAGCCTTGACGACATGCGTGCTGCCGCCGACCTCGCGTTACTGCACCGCGTCGATGGTCCGCTGCCCGGGCTGAACGACATGACGTCGATTCTCATTCAGGCGTGCGAGGCGGCTGAGCGGCTGATGGGACGGCTCCGAAACCTGCGCGATCTCGACTCTGATCTACAGGTGATCGACAAGCTGGAAAGTGACGGTGATGCTATGAACCGGCGCACCGTTGCTGAACTGTTCTCCGGCTCGTACGACGCGCTCACCGTGCTCAAATGGAAAGACATCGTTGAGGCCGTCGAGCAGTCGATCAACGCTATCGAAGGGGTTGCCAACCTGGTGTCCTCGATCGCCGTCAAGCACGCCTGAGCCGATGACGACCTTTGCGTTTTACGCGGTGATCGCCATCGCGTTGCTCTTCGACTTCGTGAACGGCTTCCACGACGCGGCGAACTCGATCGCCACCGTTGTTGCCACGCGGGTGCTCACACCGCTGCAGGCCGTTGTTTGGGCTGCGTCGTTCAACTTCATTGCCTTCGCCGTGTTCGGCACCAAGGTGGCGTCCGCCATCGCGAAAGGTGTTGTCGACCAGAAGATCATCTCGATAGGCGTTATCTTTGCCGCGTTGATGGGCGCAGTGTTCTGGAACGTGTTGACCGCTTGGCTCGGCCTGCCGTCGTCCTCCTCGCACGCGCTGGTCGGTGGCATTGTCGGGGCCGGTGTCGCCAAGTCCGGTGGTCATGTGATCATCATCGAGGGACTTCGCAAGATCGGCGTCTTCATCATCTACTCACCGCTCGTCGGTGTCGCCCTCGGCTTCACCCTGATGATTGTGGTGACCTGGTTGGTGGTCGGCCTGCTCCGGCCAAACGGCGTGCCACGCCTCCTTTCGCAGCTGGCGACGGCCTGCATTCTTGGCCTCGTACTGTCGTTTTCCGGGTTTGGGCTCGTGCATGCGATTCGTCGGCAACACGGTCATCTCAATATGACGATGGTTGTCGCAGTCGCTGCCGTCGTCGCAGTGCTGTTCATGATTGCGTTGCAACGGCTGCACAAGCCCAGTCAGGCCAACAAGTCATTCCGCGTGATGCAGTTGTTCTCCGCCGCGGCATTCAGTCTTGGCCATGGCGCCAATGACGCACAGAAGACCATGGGAATCATCCTGGCGCTTTTGATTGCCGCCAAGAAGGTCGATGCCGGTGCCGACGTGCCGACGTGGGTTGTGCTGTCGGCCCACACCGCGATCGGGCTTGGCACGCTGTTCGGCGGTTGGCGCATCGTGCGCACCATGGGAACCAAGCTCACCAAGCTGCAGCCGATGGGCGGCGTGTGCGCTGAAACAGCGGCGGCACTGACACTGTTCTTCACCTCAGCGAAGGGAATTCCTGTGTCCACCACCCACACCATTACGGGCTCGATCGTTGGTGTGGGCACCTCGAACCGGCTGTCTGCGGTGAACTGGGGCGTCGCCCGCCGGGTGCTGTGGGCCTGGATTCTCACTATCCCCGGCAGTGCCCTCGTGGCCGCTGCCGTCTATTGGGCCGTCCATGCGGTCTCGTAAGGAGTCTTGATGGATCGTCGTGCTGTCTTCTTCTTCGCCGCCTGCTGGGCGTGTCGCGAACTCACGTTGCATACGCCCAAGAATCTTCGATACGTCGGGGTCATCCTGGCGATCTGGCTGGCGATTCTGGGTATTGCGTCCATGATCGACAACAGTTCACGTCGCAAGAACCGCCCGCATCGCACGGTGGCTCCCGTGCATATCGAAAGCCCCTCCGACAGCGTTTAGCGGTGAACGGCGCGCAGGCCGGCCCACAACATTTCGCCGATCTGGTGGGCGACAATATCCGGGTCGAACGGCTTGCCTGATTGCACCAGACGGCGGCTGGTCGATTCGGCTAGCCCGATGATGCCGTGGGCCAGCGTGGTCTGATGCTCGTGGTCTATTTCGGCCCGAATCATCGGCGCGATAGCGGTAGCCATGCGGGCTTCTAGTAGCCGGACGGCTTCGGTGAACTCTTCATCGCGACGCCCGCCATCGCCGAAGAGCAAAAGGAATGACTCGCGATGCTCGGCCACCCACCTGAAGTAAGCGCGTACGCCGCGCGAGACCTGATCGTGAGGGCTGGTCGCCTCACTTGCCGATGCAACGATCAGGAGGAGGAGCCGCTCGCCGGCTTCATCGAGCAGCGCCATGTACAGCTCGCGTTTCGATTCGAAATGCTGGTAGAGCACCGGCTTGGTCACCCCGGCCGCCTCGGCAACATCGTTCATCGACGCGCCGTGGAATCCCTTTTCTGAAAAGACTGACAATGCGACAGAAAGTAACTGTTCGCGACGCTCAGCGGCAGGAAGACGGGACGACATAGCTACCAGACAGTAACCGGTAAAACCTGACTCAGTCGCAAGGGTTTTCTCTGGATCCAACTTGGGCGCCTCGTGCCGAAAGGCGCCGGGGTGTCATAGGCCGCGCTGGCGATCGTCACGTTCGGCGGCCTTCACCGCATAACCGAGCACGATGGACGGGGCCAGCAGGATCGAGCCAATGGCCATGCACGTGACCACGATGGCGACGATGGCCCCGTTGAGCGTGAAAACGAAGCCGAGGACGAACACCGCGATGGCGACTGCAAGGAACAAGTAGCCGACGCGATTAGCGAGCAGAGACCATTTAGCGATCTTGGCCCGACGCTCACGAACGGGGTCAACAGAGCTGTTCATATCCAGGAGGGTAGAGGCCGGCGCCGGACGTGATGAAATGAGGGCATGGGCCAACCATTTCTCACTGACCGGCTGCAGGGTTTCGGTAACACCATCTTCGGCGAAATGTCGGCGCTGGCGTTGGCGACCGGCAGTGTCAACCTCGGCCAGGGTTTCCCCGACACCGACGGGCCGACCGAGGTACTCGAAGCAGCGGTTTCGGCAATTCGGGAGGGGAGGGGCAACCAGTATCCACCAGCCATCGGTGTGCCCGAACTGCGGCACGCCATCGTCGCCCACCAGAAGCGTTTCTACGACCTGACCTTTGACGCCGAGACCGAGGTGCTGGTCACCTGTGGTGCCACCGAGGCCATCGCCAGCGTGCTGTTGAGCATGCTGTCCACCGGTGATGAAGTGATCGCGTTCGAGCCATT
>JANMCE010000127.1:0-7214 GCA_031360915.1 Actinomycetes bacterium
GGGCAGCCGTTTGTTGATTTCGCAACCGGCCGCGTGAAGTATGTCGACACCCATGGCGGTGAAGCGCTCGATGAGAGCGGGCAGCGGGTGAACCAGATGAGTGGCGTTGACGTGAGCGCTGCCACCACCCCGGTTCTCGCCTTTGGCTGCATTGGGCCCGACGATGAGCACCTTCGGGCGAGCCGGAGCCGACATGATGGGCAGCGCGTGGTCCTCGTTCTTCAGCAGAACCATGCCCGCAGCGCCCGCTCGCCGCACGAGCGCGCGGTCCTCGGGATTGTCGCGTGTTGTCTCCGGGCCGGGGCCGCCGTCGGCGAAGGCGTCAACCTTGTCGAGCAGCGCCAGCACGTTGCGAGCGGCGGTTCGTACGTCCTCTTGCGAAACCTCGCCCCGCTCGACCGCCTCGACCAACGCCTGGCCGCGGTGGCGGGTGGGGCCGGGCATCTCCAGATCACAACCGGCCTCGATGCCGCCCTTCATGGAGTTGAGGCCGAACCAGTCGCTCATCACCAGACCGTCAAAGCCCCACTCGCCACGTAACACGCCGGCCAGCAGCCGCTTCTCGTCAGCAGCCCAGGTGCCGTTCACCCGGTTGTACGACGTCATAACCGACTGTACATGAGCGTCTTCCACCGCGGCTTCGAACGGCATCAGGTACATCTCGCGCAGCGTCTTTTCGTCAATGCGGGAGTCGATGGTGTTGCGCTCGAACTCGGTGTCGTTGCCCACGTAATGCTTGATGCACGCCGCCACACCCTCGGCCTGCAATCCGTTCACGTAGGCAACGGCTGTCTCCGCGGTGAGGTAGGGGTCTTCACTCATGCATTCGAAGTTGCGCCCGCCGATGGGGGTGCGGTGCAGGTTGACCGTGGGGGCGAGCAGCACACGGGCGCCCTTGGCCCGAGTCTCCTTGCCGAGCAGATGGCCAACCTCTTCCACCAGCGCGGGATCGAAGGTTGCCGCCAGTGAGGTGCCGCATGGCGTGTTGACCGACGCCGGTCCGTTGAAGTCGGTGCCGCGGGCACCCACCGGTCCGTCACTGACGCGCATCGACGGAATGCCGACCCGCTCGATGGGTTCGGTCTCCCAGATGTCGCGCCCCGCCAGCAGCGTCACCTGCTCAGCCAGGGTGAGAGAATCGACCAGTTCGTCGATGTTGATTGGTTGATTTCTCATGGGTGATTCCTAGGGATGGCGAGGCGCGTTCGAAAAAACGTGCCCGATGATGAACAGATTGTCGGCCAGACGAACGCGCTGTGGATTCAGCCCTTAACCGCGCCGGCGAGCAGGCCCTTCACGAAGTACTTCTGGAAGGAGAAGAACACGATGAGCGGAAGCACCATCGAGATAACCGCGGCTGCGGTGAGCAGGTGCCACGATTGCCCGCGAGTACCGGAAACCTCAACGAGTTTGGCGATGATGGGGAAGTTCTTGGTCCCACCAAACACCTTGCCGATGAGCAGGTCGTTGAAGATGTACACGAACTGAAAGATCGTCAACGATGCGATGGCCGGAAGCGAGAGCGGCAGCACCACGGTACGGAAGATGGTGAGGTGACCGGCACCGTCGACCTTGGCTGCCTCCATGATTTCTCGTGGGAGCGCTGACATGAAGTTCCGCAGCAAGAAGATGCAGAACGGCATACCGAAGCACGTGTGAGCGACCCAGATCGTGATGACCGAGTTGGTGAGGTGAAAGTTCGGGAAGATCGTGAAGGAGCCGATGTGGGCACCGCCCGTGAAAAGTCGGAGCAGTGGGATAATGGCCGTCTGGAGCGGCACGATCAGCATGGTGATCACGGCGACATACGTCCAGTCTCGGCCCTTGAAATCCATCCACGAAAATGCGTAGGCAGCAAGCGCAGCGATACCCACCGAGATGATCACCGACGGGATCGTGATGCGGAGCGAGTTCACGAAGAAGTGTCCGAGGTTGTCGCCGCCCTTCGTAGACCCCCACACGCTTGAGTAGTTACTGAACGTGAACTGCGGCTTGGTGAAGATCTTCCACCAACCGGTGGTCTTCACCGCCAACTCGGGACGGATGGACGATGTCAACAAACCAAAGGTCGGGATGGTCCACAAAAAAACCAGGACGTACACGATGATGCGCCCACCCTTACCCGAGACGGACGCCGCAACGGAGCGACCCATGGGCTCCTGCTTGAGGCCGTCTATGGCGTCAGTGATTCCGGGGGTCTGCGTGGCAACTTCGAGTGCGGAACTCATGCGCCCATCAACTCCTCAGCTCGGCGCTGTGCACGCCGGTTAATGACAACGAACGGGATGACCAATACGAACATCACGACGGCCAGCGCCGATGCATAGCCCTCGCTGTCCTGGAGGAAGAATTTCACATACCACTCATTGGCGATGGTGGAGGTGTCGGCGTTTCCGCCGGTCATGGCCGCCACGATGTCGTAGGCCTTGAAACCGGCGATGACGGTAAGCGTCGCGACCGTGATGATGGTCGAGCGGATATAGGGCAGTGTCACCTTGTAGAAAGCCTGGCGGTTGGTTGCTCCGTCCATCTTGGCCGCCTCAATCAAGGACTCGGGCACGCCCTTGATCGCCGCCGAAAGGATGACGGTGGCAATGCCGGAGCCGGCCCAGATGAACACGATGATCAGCAGAAATGTGTTGAAGCCGGGGGCCGATACCGGGGGCTTGATGCTGCCGATTCTTCGCTCGGTCAACCAGAGTTGGTCGCCATTGCCGCCCAGGTTGGTCGGCAGGCCGAGACCCTTGGTGACGGAGTTCAGGAGGCCGACTTTGATGGGTGGGCCCGCATAAACGAAGCGCCAGATGATGCCGGCACCGGCCAGTGAGATGCAGGTGGGGATAAACATGAGGGACTTGGCAATCCGTTCACCCTTCATGCCGTCGGCGAATCGGGCGACCGTGATGGACAGCACAACGACAGCAAGGGTTCCGACGATCACCCACGTGAGGCTGTTGATGACGACCTGTCGGCCACCCTTGTCGGTGAAGATATCTTTAAAGTTTCTAAGCCCGACGAACTTCGGATTTTTCAGCTTGTCGTCGAGCAGCGACCGGTAGATGGTCTTGATGGCCGGCACGAACAGACCGATGAAAATCGCGAACAAACCGGGCAGCAAGAACACGCCGACCTGAGTTCTCTCACGCCAACGGCCGGGTAGCGCGATGGTGAGGCCGTACAAGGCCAAGAGCACCAAGGCCAGACCCCCCAGCCCCAGAACAATTGTCAATAAAGTCGATAGCACTTCACCCATCAAGGCCCCCTAGGTCTTGGCGTTGTTGATCTACACAGTACAGAAACACGGCACAGAAAGACGGGTGCCTGCCAGGCCTGAGCCTGGCAGGCACCCGGTGTTGCATATTCAGCAGTACAACTCAGGCGCGGTTCACGCCTGCACTGCTATTTCCAGGACTTCTCAATGTTATTCAGCATGTCGTCGGTGCTGCCACCAAGGATCCATGCGGTTGCTTCCTTCCAGAACGAACCCGAGCCAACTGCGGCCGGCATCATGTCGGCACCGTCGAAGCGGAAGACATCCGAGCCCTTGAGCAGGTCGGCGAAGCCCTTCTGCACCGGATCCTTGATCTGGGTGGTGTCGAAGTCCTTACGGGTCGACAGGCCGGTCTCACCAGCGGCGACGGTGTCGCTCTGGTACTGCGCCCCGTTCGTGTATGCCAGCACGGCGAAGGTCTCAGGCTTATCGGTACCGGCGCCGATGAGATCGCCGCCACCCTCCATGTACTTCGGCTTGCCAGCCGGGGACGGGAAGTACGCGAAGTTCACGTCACCGTCGGGAGCGATCTTGGTGCCCTTGGCCCAGTTCCCGGCGTAGAACGACGCCTGCTTGTGCATGTAGCACTTCTTCTCGAGGATCGGGAATCCGCCCTCCTGGAACTTGGTGGAGGCAATAGCCTTGACCGCATTCTCGCTACCGATGTACTTGGGGTTCTTCACAACTGCGCCAACGGCGTCAGCCACGGCCTTGACCTTCGGGTCGTTGAAGGGAATCTTGTGCTGGACCCACTGGTCGTACACATCGGGGCCGTAGAGCTCGAGCATGTACTGCTCCATCCAGTCGGTGATCACCCAACCGGTGGCGACACCGGACTCGATACCGAGACACCAGGGCGTGCCGCCGTCAGCGACGATCTTGTCCGAGAGGATCTTGACGTCTTCGAAGGTCTTGGGCAGTTCGTAGCCCTTTTCCTTGAACATGGCGGGGGAGTACCAGATGAGGGACTTGACGTTGGCACGGCTGGGTACGCCGTACACCTTGCCGCCAACGGTGGAGAGCTGCGGCCAGCCGTCGAGGTTCTGGGTGGTGACGGCCTTGGCCAGGGTGTCGGGGAACGCCTTCATGGAACCCTTGGTGATGAGGTCATTGAGACCACCGGGCTGCGGGAAGTCGATGACGTCGGGCGGGTTACCGCCGGCCATCTTGACCTTGATTTCGGTCTCGAACTGGTCGGTGCCGTCATAGACAACCTTGACGCCGGTGCACTTTTCGAGCGGGGCGTAGCCGTCACGAAGGATGGTTGCCTCCTTATAGGTGGCGCTGTCACGAACCGGGCTGAAGATATGCACTTCTTTGCCCTTGAACTGCTGATCGCACTTAATCTCGGTGCCAAGCAGGCTGCTTGTCACCGGCGGCGGGCGCCGCGGTGGTTGCTGCGGCCGGTGCGGCGGTGGTGGCTGCGGCCGGAGCAGCAGTGCTGCCCGCTGCGGCTGCCGTGGTGGCTGTGGCTGCGGCGGTTGTTGCTGCCGTCGTGGTGCTCTTGCTGCTTCCGCAACCGGCTGCAATGAGCGCAGCGGTGACGGTCGTGAGCACGAGCAATTTGCGTTGCTTCATTGCGTGACTCCCCCTCATGAAAGT
Source organism: Actinomycetes bacterium (assembly GCA_031360915.1). GTDB lineage: Bacteria > Actinomycetota > Acidimicrobiia > Acidimicrobiales > Ilumatobacteraceae > JANMCE01. The sequence goes on from JANMCE010000127.1 coordinate 4,874, forward strand.
CGGCCCTCGGGGACATCCCGAACGCCAGGTGGTTGGTCACAACTGCAGGATCGTTAGCAGTTGTGGAACTTCATGGAATCTCTTGGAAGACTCCATCGCCCAAGGTAGCATGACATCGGTCACTAAGGGAATAGGCTGCAAAGATTCCGGCAGTTTTGAGTCAAGCGCTAGCGCGCAGGAGCAATGGGGGAGTAACGAATGGCAAGCATCACGCTCGACGGTATGGACAAGGTCTACGACAACGGTTTCCACGCTGTGCACAAGCTGTCGCTCGACATTGAAGACGGTGAGTTCTTGGTGCTGGTCGGGCCGTCGGGCTGCGGCAAGTCAACGGCGCTGCGTATGATTGCCGGGCTTGAGTCGATCACGTCGGGCAAGCTCGAAATCGGCGACAACGACGTCACCGACCTCGAGCCGAAAGACCGGGACATCGCCATGGTGTTCCAGTCGTATGCTCTCTACCCACATCTCACGGTGCGTGACAACATCGCCTTCCCGTTGAAGATCCGCAAGATGGACAAGGCCGAGATCGAAGCCCGCGTGAACGAAGCTGCCGACATCCTCGAACTGACCGAAAATCTCGACCGTCGACCCGGGCAACTCTCCGGTGGCCAGCGTCAGCGCGTGGCCATGGGCCGCGCCATCGTTCGTCAGCCCGCCTGCTTCCTCATGGATGAGCCGCTCTCCAACCTCGACGCCAAGCTGCGCGTGCAGATGCGCTCGGAAATCTCTCGTCTGCAGCGCAAGCTCAAGACCACCACGGTGTACGTCACCCACGATCAGGTCGAGGCCATGACCATGGGTGATCGGGTGGCGGTGCTCTCGGCCGGTGTTCTGCAGCAGGTCGACTCACCGCAAAACCTGTACGACCACCCCGACAACGTCTTCGTAGCGTCCTTCATCGGGTCCCCGCAGATGAATCTGTTTGCCGGAACGTTGCATCTGCAAGGAGATGGCGGCTTCATCACGCTTGGCTCGCAGCAGCTTCGCGTGTCCTCAGCGCTGCTCGCCGAGCGGCCGGGGCTGCGTCACTACGATGGCAAGAACGTCTCGGTCGGTATCCGCCCGGAGGATATTGGCGACTCAGCCATCCAGGATCCCGATAACGACATCATCCGTGGCGAAGTCGAAGTGCGGGAAGGTCTCGGCTCCGAGGTCATTCTTTACAGCAAGATCGATGCTCCCCGGGTCGCCGGAACCAACAGTGAGGCAGGCGGCATGTTTGTTGCTCGCGTCGAACCCAAGACGCAACTCAAGCCGGGCGACATGGGCACCTTCGTGGTCAACGTCGACAAGCTCCATGTGTTCGACGGCGAAACGGGCCTCGCAATCCGCAGCTGATCCTTTGGAGGCGCCGGGTCGAAAGGCCCGGCGCCTTTGTTGTTTTCAGCGAAGCCAGACCGCGCTGTTCGACAGCAGCCGCTGTGGATCGTGCTGGCCGTGTACCGACGTTGCCAGCACCGAGCGGCCCTTCGTGACTGAATGGTCAAGCAGCACATCGTGGGGACCGAAGTTCACCGTCACGAGCACACCGCCACGATCAAAGACGATAACGGTCGGGTGGTCCTCGACGATCCAATCCAACGGGCCGTGCGCAAGGCCGAGCGAGTGCCGGGTGGCCACCAGATGGCGGTAGTGCGCCAACATTGAGGTGGCATCACGAGCCTGCAGGTCGGCGCCGTAGCTGCCCCAATCGGCGGGCTGAGGCATCCAGGCAGCACCGGTGGCGGCTGCCGGCGAGAAGCCGAATGAACCTGCGTCGTCGGTGGTCCAGGGGAGCGGAACGCGGCAACCATCACGCCCTATTTCCTTGCCATCGGTCATGGCGAAGATGGGGTCCTGACGGGCGGCGTCGGCGATGTCGAGTACCTCGGGCAAGCCCAGCTCCTCGCCCTGGTAGAGATACACTGTGCCCGGCAATGCCAGCATCACCATGATGGCAGCGCGGGCCCTGCGCGTGCCGAGCGCAAGGTCGACTGGCTCACGGGAGTTGACAAGATTGTTCTGCGTGAATGACGAGAGTTGATCGGCATCGGCCCGGCCATACCTGGTGACGCCACGCTGGGCGTCGTGATTGTTCATGGTCCAACTGGGCGTGACACCGGCCGCCGAAAGCGCGTCGAGGTTGTCGCGAACCGCTGCTACGTAGTACTTCGCGATCCACGGCGCCAACAGGAGGTCAAAGGCGAAGCACTGATGAAACTCGGTGGGGTTGGTGTATTCGAGCAGGATGTCGGGCCGCCCCGGCGTGTAGGCCTCGGCCACCAGCAACAGCTCTCGACCCGGGTGCTCATGTTCGTAACGGTCGACAACCTGGCGCCAGTGCTTCCACGCGACATGT
>JANMCE010000130.1:0-3213 GCA_031360915.1 Actinomycetes bacterium
CCCAGGCTGGGCTGAGCGCGGACGAACTCGTTATCACCGGGTTCGTAAGCGAGGCAACACTTCGAGCGCTGTATCAAACCGCCGAGCTGCACTTCTTCGCCAGCCTGTCCGAAGGTTTCGGCATGCCGATCGTGGAAGCCATCGCGTGTGCTGCCCGGTCATCAGTTCAAACACAACGTCGATGCCGGAAGTCGTTGGATGGGAACCGGGACTCTTCGATCCGACCGACAATGAAGCCATGAGTTCGCTCGTCACGAAAGCACTCACCGACGACACCTACCGGACCCAGCTGCAAGCAGCCTGCCAGGCCTCACTCGGACGGCACTCGTGGGACGCCGCCGCCCATCGCATCGTGCACTCGCTGGCCGCGAACGTTCCCGCGCCGCCGCTGCGAAGCGGACCGAAACGCCTGGCCGTTATCGGCCCGATAGCTGCCAGCGAAACGGCCCACGCCACCGTCGTTGCGCTGCTGGACGAACTTCGAGCAAAAAACCCTGCACTTCAAGTCGACTTCTTCGACGACCGGCCCGCCACCATCGATGCCGCCCACTACCCCCTTACCGCGTACGGTCGCACGCTCAGTCCGGGCGGCTACGACGAGCGGCTTTACGTGCTGCCCAACACGCCCGGCAACGATGACGTGTACAAGGCGGCTCGCAGCCACCCAGGCACGGTCTGGCTGGTGGACGGCACACTGTCGACGACGCTGGCGACTCTTCTCGGGCCTACCAAGATGCATGCCCATCTGGCCCGCTGGTACGGCGAGCGCACGCCATCGGCCATCCGCCATGCCGACGTCGTTACCTCCGAATTGTTGGCGTCGCATCATGTCCTCGCCACCGCCGAGATCGCCGCGTTGTCGCAGCGTGTACTCGTACCCGACTCAGTAGCGGTGACCAACGTGAGCGTCGATCTTGGGCCCTGGCGTGAGGCAAGTATTGACGTTGTCTCGGCAGACGTATTTCCACGATTGCGTCAGTAATGAACGAACTGGACGCGCTCGCGCTCACGGGACTGAAAGCCGACGCCGTCGTGCTCGATGTTGGTGCGGGCTCTGGTGAGTTCACTCGGGCAGCGCTCGACTGCGGGGCCCAGGTGATCGCCGTCGAGCCGTCCGGCGCGCGCTGTGATCAACTCGGGTCTGCCGACATGCTGACGGTCGTGCACGCCGCCGCCGGCAGCGCCAATGGCACCGCCAAGTATGTGGAGCGGGTCCGCCGCAACCTTTCCACCAACGCAAGAGATGCCGTCGCGGTGCCGGTCATCCGACTCGACAGCCTCGCGGAAAACCTTGGCGTCACCGCCGTCAATGTGCTGCGCCTCCGTGCCGCCGGCAATCTCGGTGCCGTCCTCATAGGCTCATCGCACCTCGTCGCCAGCGCCAACGTCGTCCGGCTCGTCGGCGATGCGATGGTGGGTGACGACGGCCCGAAGCTCGCTGGCCTCGTCCACCGAAGCGTGTATGCCGCAACCGTTGCCGGCGTCATGCGGTGGTCTGACGAGCATCCGTTCGTGCCCTCACGCATCGACTGGTTCATGGGTATTGACCCCACGAACGGTGCGCCATCCACCCCGGATGACCTGGCCGATCTTGTTCAAGCCGAGGGCCGATCCCCCGACGCGGCACGACGCACGCGCATGTCCATTTTGCTGCAGTCGAACCCGCAGCTGTACGAGCATCCCTCTTCCCTGCCACACGTCACCGACGTGCTCGACGAACTCGCCCTTGACCCCGATCCGGCAACGTGGCGAGCTGCAGCCTGGTGGCGCGAGCGCGTGGCCGAATACGACCATCGCACGCGCAACGCACGACGCCAGGCCGCCTTCGACCGACAGCTCCATCACCTTACCGGTGCCCGTGACCAGCGGCCGTCACCGTTCCCCAGGCTGGCCTGACCACCTGTCTGCAGAATCGTCGTAGGCTGACGAGAGGTGTAGTGCGGGTCGGCGAGGGAGATGCTGATGAGCGATAGTTCACAAGGTCCGGGTTGGTGGCAGGCGTCTGACGGTCGTTGGTATCCCCCGCAGAGCCACCCCACCCAGCAGGCGGCGGCACCAGTGGCCCCGCCTCCCACGTATGGTGCGCCGCCACCGCTCGCGTACGGTGCTCCCCCGGCCAAGAAGTCCGGTATGCCCGGCTGGGCCAAGGTCGTTCTCATCCTCGGAGGCATCCTGGTGGTGCTCGTCGGCGGATGCACGGTGGCACTCGGCGTGTTCGCCAACAAGGTCTCCAACGACCTCACGAAAGGTTGCTCATTCCTGTCCACTGCCGAGGCCAAAAAGGCCTTCGGGACAGATGTGCAAACCCTGCAACTCGGAGGCATCACCAAGATCGCCAACGCCGCGCTCGACACCCGGGTGCTTGCGGACGCACCCAGCTGCATGGTCACTCCTGGCAAGGACAGCAAGATCGGTTTGAGCCGCGTGGCCAAGCTCGATTCCGGCGATGCCAAGGCCACGTTCGCGAAAGAACTGACCAACGCGAAGGGCGTGTCGGTCGATAAGGGCAACGGCCTGACCGTTTCCAGCGAGGCGTACCTGAGTGAGGAAGCCGTGTCGCTGGGCGACGAAGGTTTCTGCACCCTTTCGTTCATCACCGGATCGTCGGGCGCACTGGTACGGAATGGCAATACCCTGGTCTACGTGTCGGTTTCACCTACCACGACTCAGGCCCAGGATGTTTCCAACACCGGTCTCGGTGAGATAGACGTCACCAATTGCACCGTCGCCCAAAAGGTGGCCAAGGCCGTTCTTAACATCTGAGCTCAGCGGTCTTGGGCTGCTACGGTCGACCACCTGATGTCCGCCGATTCACCTTTTCGATGTTTCGTTTGCGGCGTCGATGCCAGAGCTGCGAATGTCGAAGTGCACAGCGACAACGGCTACGACCTTGTTCGATGCGCAGCATGCCGCACCCTGTTCACCGATGCTCGAAACGCTCCTCCCTCGAGCGAGCTGTACCCGGCCTTCAGCCAATCAGCCGACGGCGTCGCTGCGGCGAGCAACAAAGCGGCTGGGGGATTCCTTCGCAAGCGTGTCTCGGTGGCTCAGTCCGTCTCGCCCACCGGCCGATCGTTGGACTTCGGCGCGGGTAACGGCGCCTTCGCCCGCGCCATGCAAGCCGCCGGATTCGACAGCGTCGGGCTGGAACCGTTCAGCCTCGGTACGCCGACAACGTCGCCCGGCCTCACACTGTTGCGGGCACCCCTGGCT
>JANMCE010000144.1:0-5678 GCA_031360915.1 Actinomycetes bacterium
GCGCACGGGATTCATATCCAGCCAACATTGCCGGTCTACCTGCGCGAACTCGATCGGTTCCTTGCCTCGCTCTAACCCAGATCGACATTCTTGATGTGGCGGATGAAGGCGGAATGCGACGGTGCATCCGGCTTTATTCGCCCGTCGTCACCCCACTCGGCCTTCGTGTTGAACGGCACATTCTGGCGCCCGTCGAGGTGGTTCAGGGTGTCGATCAGGTCGGCGGTGACCTGCTTGAGGCGAGCCTCCACGACGTCGGGCTCCGAGTAGCGCAGACCGGCTTCCACCCCATAGGCAACGAACGGCTTGAGCACCTCATAGCCGACATAGGCGAGGGAGAAGTTCACCGGCCACAGCATCAGATCGATGTCACCGCTTCGACCGTTGTAGTCGTAGGTCGCTTCGTTGGTGCCAACGGTGACAGAAAGCATGGCTCGACGGCCGACGAACCGGCCGTGTTCGAAACGCTTTGCGCTCGTGTACACCTCGCCATAGATGAACACCCGGTCGAGCCAGCCCTTCAACATCGCGGGCGGAAGATGCCACCACATCGGGTACTGCAAGATGACCAGGTCGGCTTGGTCGAGCAACGCAATCTCCGGCGCGACATCGGCGGGTATTGTGCCCACCTCCGACGCGTGACGCTGTTCGGACTGCACGTCGAATCGGGCCGTGTTCAGCGGCGATGCATAGTGGTCGGCCCGCTCGCAGGGATCAAAGCAAGACTGATAGAGATCGCTCACGCTCGCCGTCCAGCCCTGCGCCTCCAAGGTGCGCCGTGCCGTGTCGGCAAGGTGTGCGTTGAAGGACTGCGCTTCGGGATGGGCGAGGACGATATGAGCGTGCACCGAAGGACTGTACCGACCTGCTACACGAGCGCAAGGCTACGAACGACCAGACCGAGCCCAACAACCACGACCAGACCCGCCGTCGCGAACGGGGCGATCCTCCCCCAGCGGCGAAGGAATGCTCGTCCCCGACCGTCGCTGCTGCGCTCGGCGTAACGATCACGCAGTCGTACCAACAACACGCCCGCCAGCGTCAGTGTGCCGGCCATGCCGATGCCGTACGCCAGCACCAGCACGATGCCGAACGCAGTGCGTCCGAGCGCAATCGCCGAAAGCAGCACGACCAGGGCGGACGGACTGGGCACTAATCCCCCGGCTATGCCCATCCCGAAAAGGCCTCGTCGAGACACGGGCTTCGCAGGGTGATGGGCGTGCACAGGTGGAGCGTCTACCAACACGGTTGCTGTGTTTACCCGCTTCGTCGCCGTTGCAACAAGCACACCGCCATGGTCATGGTCATGCGTTTCGATGTGATCCCCGTGAGAATGATGGTGGCCGTGGCCGTGGTCGTCGTGATCATGGGGGTGATCGTCGTGAGGACGCCGATGATCGTCGTGAACGTGTCCGTGCGGCTCGACCGGACCGTGCGTATGGCCGCCGGGACCGTGTGAGTGTCCGTGCCACCGTTGGCCTCCGCGACGGGCGTTCATCACGAGGCTGAACCCAAGCCCGGCGATCAACAGACCGCTGGCGACGCCCAGCCAGCCGAGCACCACCTCGCCTGCCAGCGTCGTCGAAACGGTGAGGGCCAGCCCAAGCGCAAGCACGCCGCCAGTGTGCGTTGCGGTGACCGTCGCGCCGACCATGACGGCGTCACGAACCGAACCCTGCCGACCGGCAATATAGGCAGCCATGACGGTCTTGCCGTGACCCGGTAGCACTGCATGGGACGCGCCGAGTACCAGGGCCATGCCGATGGCGAGCAGGCCGACGCCCACGGTCAATTGCCGACGACCGACCAGGTCGTTGAACGACCGGTTGACCCGCTCTACGAACGTCGTCATTGGGCCGAGGCCCTCAAAACTGAACGTCCGCTTCGTCTTGGCCACCGCTGGTTGCCCGGTCACGCCGGTACCCGGACGTACATCGAAACTTGCCGTGCTGACGGCCGAGGGTGAGGCCAGCAGATTGGCCGGGTAGTTCTCGAGGCGAGCAGTGATGCTTGAGTTCGGTACCGAGGAATTGACCAGGCTCAACCCGTCACCAATGGCCGTCACCTCGCGCCAACCCACACGGTCAACAAGGTAGGAATCGGTGAAGCGAACCGATCGAGTGGACGACGTGTCGATCGGTGCCTCGAGGCGGCATTCAAGTCGTCCGGTTGGCAGCGATGCCTGCCCGACGCGGTGGACGAAGGATGTTGAAGCGACCGTGAAGACAACCGCTACGCCGTCGACGGACAGGTTCAGTTTCGACTGCATCGCGCCGCACTGGTCGTGACCGTAGCGATCAAGTTCATCGGTGGAGATCACGCCGTCACCGTTGGTATCGACCGTCCGTTGCGCTTGGGCCGTGGGCAGTTCTGCAACATCAACCACTGCGTCATCGATCACTAAGCCCGGCTGTACCCGCAGGCCGTGGTAGTGGTTGACACTGAGGTTGCCGAGCGGGTGAGCCTGGGCCGGCGAGGGCAGAGCTCCCACCCCGATCACCACGGCTCCTGCGGCCAAAAGCGTTCGTAGCCAGCGTCGTCGTGCAGACATCAGGTCACCGGTCCAAGCGTGTTGAGGGTCTGCGTCGCAATGGGCGCAGCCAGCGGATGAAAGAACGGATTGATCGAGAGCGCAGTCGCGAGTTCGGCTTGCGCGAGTTCACGGTGGCCGAGCGACAGTTGAATCATGCCCGCGTGGTAGTGCAGCAGAGCCGAGCGGCTCCCCAACTGCAACGCTGGCTGCAGGGAGGCGAGCGCCTCAACGTCTCGTCCGTTCACATGAAGCGCCCACGCGTACGCATCCTGCATGACGGCAAACGGACGAGTCTTGATTCCCTTCTCGGCATTCGCCAGTGCAGCGGCCGGCAGGCCGTGGTCGGCTGCAAACAGCGTTGGTGTCGCATCGGGTTCCACACCGTTGGCCTCGAACAGGCGTTGCGTTGCCTCCACGATGTCGTATTGCGCCTTGGCATCAGCGACGCGGCCGGTCGACTGGAGGAACTCACCGAACTCGAGCACCAAACCCGGTTCGGGAGCCCGGGCGACCACCGCGGTGTAGTCATCGATGGCGGTTAGGTTCTGCCCGAGGGCAGCCTCTGCTTTGGCCTTCCCGGCCAACGCCTGGATGTCGGTGGGTGACGCAGCGAGGGCCTCGCGGTACCGGCCGAGAGCGGCGTTGGCGTCTCCCGAATTGAAGTCGAGTTCGCCGAGGTAGAAGAAAGCGAACGCCTTGTCGGCCGCAGTCGGCGCCACGTTCAAGGCTTGCTGCATCAGCGAGCGTGCCCCGGCGACGTCTCCACGAAGCTCGTGGAGATACGACTGACGGGCGAACGAACTGGTGTCGGGACGCAGGCTGGCCATCGTCGTGATTGCTTCGTCGGCCTCGCTATAACGCCCGAGCTGCACGAGAGCGTCACCCAGCGCCCCGTACAGCACCGGGCTCGACGCATTACGCGCCAGCCCCTGGCGGGCGAATGATTCCGCCGCGCTGAAATCGTGTCGTGCGGATGCCAGCGCAGAAAGGCCGGCGTAGGCGAGGAAGTTGTCGTCATCATTGATGGCGAGCGACGTGTCGAGGGCGCCCTGACCCTTCGGGTAGAAGTCGCTGTTTACTGTGATCTTGGCCTGTTGCACATAGGCCAACCCCAGGCTGGCCCAACCCGGGTAGTCCTTCGGTACCTGGGTCAGGTGCTCTTGAAGCTGCGTTATCGTCTGATCGAGCGAGCCTCCAGAGACCCGACTCATGCCATTGAACGGGACAGCAGATCGGGCCGACATACCGGCCGCGTTGTCGACCGTTGGAGCGACGCGACCATGGCGGACGCCGAACACCCCGCCCAGCACGGCGAGAACCGCGACCCCCGCCGTCGCGGTGACAATCAGACCCTTCTTCACTCAATTCTCCTCATTCGTGGTTGCACCGGCACGAGCGGAGGGGCTACCCGACCTGAGCCGGATAGCCCCTCCCTTACGTAGTGTCGACTAGCCCGTTATGCCGATGGTGCCGTCGGGATAGTACCCGTTGACGTCGGCAACCAGGTGGGTGCTCTTCTGGGTGTAGATGCACACCCGTCCCCCGTCACCGACCTTGGCTGACACGTAGTTGGAGATCGAACCCGTGGTGAAGTTCAGGTTCGACGCAACCGGTCGCGGCGATCCACAGGGGTAGACCGTGGCCCAACCCGGGTTGTCCGGATCGACAGCGACAACGTTCAACAACACCGAGGCCGCGGTGGCCGGAATCTGGGAGTTGCCAAAGCCGGTCACCTTCACCTCGACAGTTTGACCGTCGGTCGGCTTCAGGCCCGAGTAGCCGATCTGTCCCCCGGGTCGGGAGTCGAGCACCCGTTCGGGGTTGAGCGGCATGTAGTTGGACGTGACTGGCTCGTAGCCCTGCAGGTCGGCAATAAGGTCGGTGGACCCACTGTTGACCAGGCACACCGTGCCGTTGGCACCAACCTTGGCGGCTACGAGGGTGGCTCGCACCTGACCCGTTGCGGTGTTGACACTTGACGCCTGCGGCTTGGGCGAACCGCACGGGTAAACCGTCACGAAGCCGTCGCTCGTCGTGCCGGCCGCCGTCACGTTCAGGAACACCGCTTTGGCATCAGCAGGCACCTTCGTCGTACCGACCCCGGTCACCTTCAGCGTCACCGTCTGACCGTCGGTCGGCTTGGCGCCCGTGTAGCCAACCTGGCTGGTACTGCGGGTGTCAAGCAGACGCTCCGGACCGGCGGTCACATACGACGAACCGGTCGGGTGGAAGCCCGCCAGATCGGCGATGAGGTCGGTCGGCTGATCGGTGTAAAGACACACCGAACCGTCAGCAGCGAGAGGCGCAGAGACGAGGTTGGTGGTGTCCGTCCCCGCCCTTGGATTCATGCTGGAAGCCGTCGGTCTCGCCTTGTCACAGGCGTAGACAGTGACGAATCCGTCGGCCCCAGAGTTGGTGGCCGTGATGTTCAGCAGCGCGCTGCTGGCACCGGTCGGTACGCCGTTGGCTCCACCTATCTGTACCTTGACCACAGCACCTGCGGCCGGGCGAGCGCCCGTGTAGCCGATCAGTGACGTCGACCGGGTATCTAGTACTCGCTTCGGATTCATCGACACCAGTTCCGGTGCCCGAGGCGGCTGAGCAACCCCGGTGTTGACGGCCGCCACGTTGGGCAGCGCCACATACGGGAACGCGGTACCGAAGGCGTGATCGTTACGATCGACTGCGTCACCCTTGGCCAACGGGGCCACGATGCCACTGATCGCTGCACCTTCAACGGCCTGCACGGCGATGTCGATGGCGTCATCGGCGAGTCGGCGTCCGTTCGGGAAGCCGGCGAAGTCGCCGGCAAGCACGCCGAGTCGGCTCGGGTTCGCAGCGGGTGGAACGGCCATGTTTAACCGCAGCATTTCCGACGGCCGGAAGTTGGCCGGCACAGCGTCTCCGTTGAGCAACTGGGAGTTGAGGTCAGCCTCTACGCGTTTCGGATTCGGGGTCCCAGTGGACTTGTAGACGCCCGTGAGGAAGATCTCGAATAGGTCATCACGAGGCGTGGCCGGGGCCGGAATGCCGTAGACCGTTTGGATGACCTTGGGCAGAATGGGGTCGTTCACCTTGTCGACCACCGCCTGAATCCCAGCATCCTGTTCGGGCTTCACGCTGTTAAACGCGTCTTTCAACGACA
>JANMCE010000177.1:0-1783 GCA_031360915.1 Actinomycetes bacterium
TCGAGGTGGTCGCCCGGTTCGACCGACGATGATCGTCTGTCTGGGCGACCTTGTTGAAGACGTCGTGGTCTGGCTGACATCGCCCATCGCAGCGGGCACCGACACGCCGGCCACCATCACCCGCTGCCGTGGCGGAAGCGCCGCGAACGTTGCGGCCTTTCTGGCCGCGATCGATGAGGAGTCGTGTTTCGTTGGTTCGATCGGTGACGACGCGCTGGGTGACCGATTCGAGCAAGAGATGGAGGACCTCGGGGTCACCATGAGTGTGCATCGGCGCGGTCGCACCGGCTCGATCGTGGTCATCGTGTCGGCCGACGGCGAGCGCAGCTTTCTCACCGACCGAGGCTCGGCATCACGGGTCGACCCACTCACCCCACGCATGCTGGAACGCGCATCATGGCTGCACGTGCCGGCCTACTGCCTTTTCGAAGAACCCTTGGCATCCACCGCGACCAGCGCGTTCGCCCTCGCCAAGACGATGCGGGTGCGGACGAGTGTCGATTGCTCCTCCACCGCAATGCTCAAGACGTACGGCATCGGCCGTTTCCTCACCTGGCTTAACGCCGTCGCTCCAGATGTCGTGTTTGCCAATGAGGACGAGGCCGAACTTCTTGGTCTCCAAGAACGTTGGAAGGGACCGGGTCTGCTGGTGGTGAAACACGGCCCGGACCCCGTTGAAATTGTCGATAGCGCGAAAGCGATCGTACGGGTTCCGGTGCCACCGGTTACGAAGGTGCTCGATGCGACCGGGGCTGGCGACGCGTTTGCAGCCGGATTTCTGCATGCCTTCTCGACCGGTGCCGCCGCGAAAGAAGCCGTGGTCGCGGGAAACAGGTTGGCCGCCCGCGTATTGATGGTCCCCGGCGCCAGCCTGTAGAACCTCTGCGTGCCACAGATCATCCGCTGCTCGCCCGAAGTGACCCAGGCCCTGGCCGACAACACGCCGATCGTGGCGATGGAATCGACCATCTTTTCCAACCTCGGATTGCCGAGCCCGGCGAACGGTGAAGCACTTCTCCGATGCATCGCTGCGGTACGGGCGCAGGGAGCGGTACCCGCGGTAACCGCAGTTCTCGATGGCGTTGCCCGTGTCGGCATTGACGAGCGCGAACATGACCGCATCCTCGGTGCCGGTCGCAAGGCGGCCGAACGTGATGTTGCCGTTGCCGTCGCCCAGCGTTGGGAGTTCGGCGCAACGACGGTATCGGCCTCGGTCATGCTGGCGCATAAGGCAGGCGTGAAGGTGTTCGCAACCGGTGGCATCGGTGGTGTTCACCGCGGCGCGGAACTCACGGGAGACATCTCCGCTGATCTCGACGCGCTGGCCAACCACCCAGTAGTCACCGTGTGCGCAGGGGCCAAAGCCTTTCTCGATCTGGCCCGTACCTTGGAGTACCTCGAGACCTACGGCGTTCCCGTCCTCGGCTGGCAGCACGACTGGTTTCCAGCGTTCTACAGCCGCTCGTCCGGTCTGCCGATTCCGCACCGAGTGGAGGCTGCGCACGAAGTTGCCGACGTGTTCGCCAACCGAAGCCGCCCCTCAGTCGGCGTATTGCTTACCGCACCGATTCCCGCGTCCGATGAGATCGACCCGGTCGGTCTCGATGCCGTGCTGCGAAGCGCACTCGCGGACTGTGACGCGGCCGGCATCATGGGCGCGGCGATCACCCCGTTTGTACTGGGTCGTATCGGCGCTGCCACCGCCGGCCGCAGCATCCCCGCCAACCTCGCCCTGGCTGAAAACAACGCATCGGTAGCCGCCCAAGTGGCCGTCGCCATCGCC
>JANMCE010000212.1:0-4511 GCA_031360915.1 Actinomycetes bacterium
GCTGTCGTTCGTGTACAAAGCCGCGGCCGAGATCGGCGAACTTGGTGACAACACCCGCGTGCTGCGCGCCGCCATGCGTGACGACACGCTGCTGCACCTTGCGCTGGCCAACGCTGGATCGAAGATTTCGGTGCTTGCTCACACCCGCTGGGCATCGGTCGGCATTGTGTCGGAGCCGAACGCACACCCGCTGAACAGCGAAGAAATGACCGACCTGGTCGGCCCGTATGTGGTCGGTGCGCTCAACGGTGACGTCGACAACTACGCCGACCTGAAGGCCGAGCACCACTTGGCCGTGCACGCGCCCATCACCACCGACGCCAAGGTCATCCCCACCCTGGTATCGCGCTACACGGTGCAGACCGGTGACGTGGTCGAAGCGTTCCGCCGCGCCGTGTCCACCTTCGACGGATCCGTCGCCATTGGCGCAGCATCGGCCGACGACCCTGACACGCTTCTGCTCGCCCTTCGTGGTTCAGGCCAGGCGCTCTACATCGGTCTGGCCGAGGATGCCTACATCGTGGCCAGCGAGCCCTACGGTCTGGTGGAAGAAACTCGCAACTTTGTCCGCATGGATGGCGAGACCCCGGCCCAGGCTGACCAGCCGTCCAGCCGCGGTCAGGTCATGGCACTGAACGCCGCGTTCGCCGGCACGATCGACGGCATCCGTCGCCTCGCCTACGACGCCACCGAATTGCCTCTGGCCGCCGAGGAAGTTACCCGCGCCGAGGTCACCACCCGGGATATCGACCGTGGCGCCTCACCGCACTTCCTGCTGAAGGAAATCACCGAGGCGCCCATCAGTTTCCGCAAGACGTTGCGCGGTCACATCAAAGAGGTCGACGGCCGCCTCGTTGCCACACTGGGCGAAAAGACCATTCCAGCAACGGTTGCCGCCAAGCTGCAGGCGGCCGAGTACCGCCATGTGTACGTGATCGGGCAGGGCACCGCTGCCGTCGCCGGACAGTCAATGGCCGTCGTGTTGTCGTCACTGCTGCAGGGCGGCGAGAGCCGCAACACGGTGTTCGTGCGAGCGATTACGGCCACCGAATTCTCGGGCTTCGGCATGGCGCACGATTTGAGCGACACGCTGATTGTGGCCGTCAGCCAGTCGGGCACCACGACCGACACCAACCGCACCGTCGACCTCGCCCGCGGTCGGGGCGCCACGGTGCTGGCCGTTGTGAACCGTCGCAACAGCGACCTCACAGACAAGGCCGACGGCGTGCTCTATACCTCCGACGGACGCGACGTGGAGATGTCGGTTGCGTCCACCAAAGCCTTCTATGCGCAGGTCGCCGCTGGTGTGCTCCTGGCCTGTGCCATCACTGAAGCGATGAACGCGGGTGATGCTCGTGATCGCCACCAGATCCTGTGGGCATTGCGTCAGATCCCCGATGCGCTTACCCAGGTGCTCACGCTTCGCCCCGAGATCGCCAAGGCCGCGCAGGCGTTCGCGCCGTATCGTCGCTATTGGGCAGTTGTTGGCAACGGCCCCAACACGGTTGCGGCCGAGGAAGTGCGCATCAAGCTTTCCGAGCTTTGCTACAAGTCGATTGCGTGCGATGTCACCGAGGACAAGAAGCACATCGACCTTTCGTGCGAGCCGATGATCCTCGTCTGCGCTGCTGGCCTCGTCGGTTCGACCGCCGACGATGTGGCCAAAGAAGTCGCCATCTATCGGGCCCACAAGGCGGCGCCCATTGTGGTTGCATCCGAGGGTGAAGAGCGCTTCACCGCCGCTTTGCAGGTCATCAGCGTGCCGGTTGTCGACACCCGTCTCGACTTTGTGCTCTCAGCCATGGTCGGCCATCTCTTCGGCTACGAAGCTGCGCTCGCCATCGATGCGCTCGCCCGGCCGTTACGTGAGGCCCGCGAGGCCGTTGAGCTGAGCACCACCAACACCGACACCGATGACACGCTGCTGGCCGATCTGCGAAACCGACTGCGTCCGGTCAACCAGCGCTTCCAGGACAGTCTGCGCTCAGGTGTGTATGACGGCAACCTCGAGGCCTCTACCGCCGTGCGTCTCATCTCGCTGCTGCGCGATGCCACGTCATTGAACGCGCTCGATTCGTATCAGGAAACGCAGGGCAAAGTCGGTACACCTGACGTGCTGGTCGACGATCTCACCACTGCACTCACTCGGGCCATCGAAGAACTCACCCGTCCGATCGACGCCATCAAGCACCAGGCCAAGACCGTCACCGTCGGCATCTCCCGCAGCGACGAAGGTGTGCTCGCCAACCGTTTGGTTCGCGAAGTTCTCAATGCCGGTGCCGGGCGCGACCGGGTGAGCTATAGCGCGATGAAGCAGATTGCCTCGCTCGACGCCGCGGTCGCCGAGGTCACCGGTTACACCCGCTACGCAATTGAGGGTGACCCGGCCTCGGGGAAAGCCACCATCGTGATTGTCGACCGTGGTGGCCTCTCGCGCAATGTGCCCTCACGCGTCGAGAAGAACTCGGAGCTGAAGGGCACCAAACGGCGTGCGGCCGTCGATCGTCGAGTCGGTGTAGCCCTCGGTCGAAGCGACAACCGAACGGTGCTTCTGGTGCCCGAGATCAAGGGCGGCCAGACCACCGGCCTCACGTTGCTGCAGGTGCGCTTGCATGACCGTCTCGCCGCCAACGTCGCCCGAGGCGTGCTCCAGGGCTTCGACGACCGTTACTCACGTCTGAACGACACCGTGGTCGAAACCGAGCCGGTGTTCCGTGATGACATCCTCGCCACCGTGCCGGTTGTCGACTTGCTCACGGTGCCCATCGCCGACTTGTCTGAGCGCTGGCGGACCGCTTGAGTTCACCCGGAGCGCGGGTCGTCGGCATCGGCATCGATGCCGTCGATGTACCGCGTTTTCGCGCCATTCTTGAACGCACGCCATCGATGCGCGAACGCTGCTTCACGGTGGCCGAGCTTGCCTACGCAGATCTGAAGCATGATCCGACCGAGCGGTTGGCGGCCCGGTTCGCCGCCAAAGAGGCGACGATGAAAGCGTTGGCGGTCGGCCTTGGTGCGTTCGGTTTCCATGATGTCGAGGTGATGGTCGACCCCGGCGACGACCCGTCCGGCCCCCCGCGCCTCGTGCTTCGCGGGCCAGCCGCAGAGCTGGCCGTGCAGCGCGGGGTGACCGAGTTCTTCGTGTCGCTCACCCACACGGCAACGATTGCCCAGGCAATGGTGCTGGCCCAATCCACCTGACACGTGCGACCACCGAAGTAACGGTACGGTTGTTGATCATTTGAGTTCTCGCGCGATTGCCGAGCGAAGCGAGAATGAGCGCCAGGAGCGGTAGCGACCAGCGAAGCAGCTATACGGTCCAGCGAAGCAGGATTACGGTTGTGGCCGATACGCTGCACGGATGCGGAAGTTGGGAATTTCATGATTCCGGTCGTGACACCGGAGGAGATGCAGGCGATCGATTTTGCCGCGCCTGAGGCCACCGACGTACTCGTCGAGCGCGCGGGGGCGGCAATTGCTCGCACCG
This sequence comes from Actinomycetes bacterium, assembly GCA_031360915.1. Taxonomy (GTDB): domain Bacteria; phylum Actinomycetota; class Acidimicrobiia; order Acidimicrobiales; family Ilumatobacteraceae; genus JANMCE01. Next base: position 3,488 of record JANMCE010000212.1, read on the forward strand.
CCGAGCGAATGATGGGCGGTACCTATGGTCGGCGCGTCGTCGTCCTATCCGGTCCAGGCAAAAACGGTGCCGACGGTCGGGTCGCAGGGCGGCGGTTGGCGGCTAAGGGCGCGCATGTCACGATGTTCGACGCAGCCGCCCGTCCGCCGGTCATCCCGCGATGCGATCTGGTGATCGATGCCGCCTTCGGAACCGGATTCCACGGCACCTGGCAGGCGCCAGACGTGCAGGCTCCGGTGTTGGCTGTCGATATACCCTCCGGGGTGGACGGTCTGACCGGTCGAGCGGGCGAGGCGGTGCTTCGTGCCGACCGCACCGTGACCTTTGCGGCGCTCAAGCCGGGTCTGCTGTTCCCTCCCGGCAGCGAGTTGGCCGGCAAGGTGGAAGTTGCCGATATCGGCCTCGATGCCAGCTCGGCTCATGCCCACCTCGTGCAATCATCCGACGTCGCCTCTTGGCTTCCCTTTCGGCGGGCTGACATGCACAAGTGGCGCTCGGCGCTCTGGATCATTGCCGGAAGCAGCGGCATGCTGGGCGCTGCCCATCTGGCCGCGCGAGGCGCTCAACGAACCGGCGCGGGCATGATTCGACTGTCGTCCCCCGGCGTCGGTGCCGATCCGTTGGCTCCCACCGAAGCGGTTCGGGCCCATCTGCCGGCGGCGCAGTGGTCGGTCGAGGCGCTCTCCGAAATCGACCGCTTCCACGCGGCCGTTGTCGGGCCAGGTCTTGGGCGTTCGGACGGCGCCACCGCGAGCGTTCGGGAGTTCGTGGCCAAGGCTCCGATTCCGCTGGTGATCGACGCCGACGGCCTGTTTGCGCTCGCATGGAATGATCGAGGCCCGGCTGCCGTGCTGGCGTCGCGCACCGAGGCGACGGTCATCACACCTCACGATGGTGAGTTCGCGCTGCTCCGCGGCGGGCGCGTGTCCGGCGACCGCATCATGGAGGCTCGCCGCCTCGCCATCGATCTCCGAGTGGTCGTTCTGCTGAAGGGATCAACCACGGTCATCGCCGAGCCCGGCGG
>JANMCE010000026.1:0-14585 GCA_031360915.1 Actinomycetes bacterium
TCTCGCCCTCATCATGGGCTATGCCGGGGTGTACTCCAGCTTCTTAAAGCACGCCTACCGTGCCGCCGAGCAATATGGCGTCAGCGGCGCCGACGTGCTGTTGAAGTGCGGCGAACAAAAACTCGTAGGCGGCCAAGAAGATCAAATCATCTACATCGCCCAGGAACTCGCCGGAGCGAAGGCCAACTGAGCCGCTACACAGTCACGACGCGAACTGATCCCGCCTGTTTGGCCGGCCAACCATCAGGGCCTCTCGCGGCGGAAGTAAAGAAGCAGGGGAACGAGCGCGCTCCGGCCGCCCAACTCTCGGACGCAACCTGATCCCACAAGACGATCAACGCAGTCGGCTCGGGCTGGTACGTCTTGACCAGTGCATCACAGCTCTTGCCATAGGTCGAGTCGGTGGCGAAAGGCTGTGCCGATCCCGTCGGAAACTCGCCCCAGCCGACGAACTCGTACGTATGAAGCTCTTCGCACGGCACCCGAAAGGTCCACTTCTCATACGTCAGGCAGTCGCCGATCTTCCAGGGAAATCGCTGGTCACTGGTTCGCACCGATCCAACGGTCTCCACCTCCAGATCCTTGCTCACCTGCGCGACGTCCGATCGATCGATCGATCGGACCAAGGCACAGCCCATCTGTCGATCTCCTGTGAGCCAGCCTTGCTTTAGCGGGTACACGGCCCTCAATTTCAGGAACCCCAACGGGTCGAGTGGACTCCCCAGATATCGCTCAGCCAAGCCACGGCAGGCTGCGTCGATCATGCGGTGAATCTCCGGGTCGGGGGGAAATGATCCAGCGGTCCAGGCCTCCGGTGCTACCGTCATACCCACCATCTCATAGAGGTGCGTCGCCTCGCAGCTGACGGTTTGAACGTTCCTCCTGCTGGTGGTGCTTTCCTGCTCCCACCTCACGCATTCACCGATCGCGTAGGTCCTGCGGTCGAGAGCAACCGTGGTTGTCCCAAATACCGTCGTCGTTGCCACCGGCGGGGCGTTGGTCGGCGAGCTGCTCAACACCGTCGTGGGTGACGTCTTTGCCGACAATCCCTCGGTCGGGCGTTGACGCGTCGACAGCGCGACGATGCCGCCAACCACGGCAAGAGGCACCAACAGCCCAAGCGCTCGTCGCCCACCGAGCCAGCGGCGGGCCTTGCGGTTGGCCTTCTTGAACGCCTGAGCCTCGGTGGCGCGTTCAGCGGCCGACAGTTCACGCACTCTTGCGCCGCGAACGAAGTCCTCGTCCAGGCTGGCAATCGACCAGGGATCATCACTCTTCGCCATTACACGCCGCCTTCGCCGTTTGATCCGATATCGATCAGGAGAAAGACCGACGCCGCCCAACGTTGGGATCTTGACCAGCGATTGTCGAGGGTCGGAATGCTTCTTGCGAATTCGACCCTCAGGAGACCGCAGCGACAGGGCTGAACTGGTCGAGTCCGGGGAGACGGAAGTGCCCTTCGCTATCGGCGACAAGCACGCCAGTAATGCCGGCAGCGGCAGCCAGTTGTTGCGCGGTTTCGATGCCCACAATGATCATGGCTTTGGCCAGCGCCTCACCTGACCACGCGTCAGCGGTGAGCACCGACACGGAAACAAGATCGCTCTCGCTCGGTCCGCCCGTCAAGGGGTTGATGAGGTGATGCACGCGCTGACCGCCCTGCACCCACGCTCGCATCTTGGTGGAACTGGTCACGAGAGCACCACTGGAAATCCGAACCGTCGTCAGGAATTGACGATCATCGAAGGGATCAGCGATGGCCAGTTCCCATCCGTCGCCGGTTGGGCTCACGCCGTCAACCCGAACGTCGCCGCCCAGATTGACGCAAACACCCCGCGCACCCAGACCGATCATTTCGGCCACGACGAGATCGGCGGCCAGACCCTTGCCGATCCCGCCGAGATCGAGACCGACACCGATCGGAACCATCACCGTGCGCAAGCGGGCGTCGAGCAAAATGTCGACGCACCCCACGCTTGGCTGCAGAGTTCCGATCGGTGCCAGCCCAGTCATCTTCGTGAACGTGCGGTCATAACCAATGGCGTGCATTGAGGCAAGCACCGTCGGGTCAAAGGCTCCCCCTGTCATCCGCCATGCCTCAACGGCGCGCGTGACGAGTAGAAACGTGTCAGAGGAAACAGCAACCGGGCGACCGGCTCCGCTGTTGATCCGGTTGACATCGCTGTCAGCCAGGAAGCGGCTCCAGCGTTGTTCCAGCTCGGCCAAGCGTCGCTGTGCGACATAGACGAGATCACCATTGCTGCCAACGATGATCACGTGCGCTTCGGTCCCCATGGCAGGGAACCGAAGCTCGGTGACAGGGCGATCGGTCACGCTGCTGCAGCCGAGGCGCTGACCGATACGTTGCCGGGTGTGGCGGTTGCCGATGCGCTAAAGAGCGAGCCAGCCGGGACCGAGATCTTGCTGCCACTCGAGACGGTGACCGTGGAGGACGCGCCCGCAGCGACCACGCCGGTGCAGGTGTACGTGGCCGAGGTTCCCGGCAGCTCGAAGTAGCTCGAGCAGGCCCAACCGGTACCCTTCGCTTCCAGGAAGTGCGGCAGGGTGCCCTTCACATTGATCGTGATCGAAACGCTGGCCTGGGCATTGCCGCTGTTGCTCACTGTGGTGTTCATGCCGATGATCGCGCCAATCTTCACCGCCGTGAAACCCTGACCAAGAGTCAGCTTGGGGGCCGGAGCCGCTGTAGTAGTCGTGGTCGCAGCGACCGTGGTGGAAGTGGTGGTCGTGACCGGAGCTGGCGTGGTGGTGGTCTTCGCGACGGTCGTGGTGGTAGTGGCCTTCGGGACGGTCGTGGTTGTGGTGGCCTTCGCGATGGTCGTCGTGGTGGCCCCGGTTCCCTTCGGATGATCTTCGTTGCGATCGTCGCTCCCGTTGGCGTCGCTCTCGTGATCGTCGCTGTTGTCCTTCGGCTCGTCAGCAATCGTGATCTTCGGCGTACTGGGCTTCACCGACGTGGAGCTCGTCCCCGGCGTACCGGGCTTCAGTGATTCCTTTTCCTTCTCCGTGGTGGCAGTCGTGGAGGACGCTGCGGTGCCAGCGGAGGGGGTAGCGCTGGAGGACGGTACGGTAGCGCCCCTTGGCGTCGCCGCGGTTCCGGTCCTCTGCCTGACCGTGGCACCAAGCACGCTGTTGCCAGCGGCAGGAGCCGTGTCGTCAGCGACTGCGCCGGCGCTATCGGCAGCCTGGCCAGAGGCTGTGGCGGCGGTGGTCCCCGCAGCCTTGGGAGCGGCCGCGGCTTTGACGGCCTTGGCCTTCTTCACCGTGGTTGCGGTCTTGGGCTGGCCCTTCTTGGCTACCGCAGCGGAGGTCGCGGTGCTGTCGACTGCCTGACCTCCGGCCGCTGAGGCTGATTTGCCCGCCCCAAGGTGTCCGGTAGCGGCGCCGGCGATACCGGTTGCGCCGAGCACAGCGCCGGTGATCATTGCTGCGGTCATCAACCGGTTGGCCTGTGAGTTGTCTTTCATGGAGGATTCTCCTTGGTCCACCGACCACATCAGCCGGGCTAGGGACCAGTTTGCGATCTCGCGTGTAACCACTCGCCGCTGAACAGGTAAGCGCTTTGCTAACAATTGGCGGCAAACGGCAACGTTCGGCCAACAGATTCACGGCCAAGAGCCCGGACAGCAGAAAGCGTTCAGAAACGTCTCGCTAGACTGAAGGATTGATGACAGAAGTGCTCGATACCCAGGTTGATCGAGCCGCACGGTTACTGGGCGGTGCCGAGCGCATCGTGGTGTTGACCGGGGCGGGAATCTCCACCGATTCAGGGATACCCGACTACCGGGGGCCGAACGGACTCTGGACGAAGAACCCTTTGGCTGAAAAGACCTCGACGTTGTCGCACTACGTGAACGACCGAGCCGTCCGACAGTTCGCCTGGCAGACACGAGTCAACTCGCCCGCATGGACCGCCGAACCAAACGCTGGTCATCGGGCGCTCGTTGACCTCGAACGCGGGGGAAACCTGCATGCGCTCGTCACGCAGAACATCGACGAGCTGCACCAGCGAGCCGGAAGCGATCCGGACAAGGTCGTCGAGGTGCATGGCACCATGCGGCGTTACCACTGCTGGACGTGTCAAGACGAGGGACCGATGGAAGTCATGCTCGAACGAGTACGGGCGGGCGAAGACGACCCGGCCTGCCTCCTGTGCGGCGGCGTGGTGAAGTCGGCAACTATCTCGTTCGGCCAGTCCCTCGTGCCTGAAGTCATTGCCCGGGCTTTACGGACTGCAGAAGAGGCCGATGTATTGTTGGCCGTCGGTACCTCGCTCAAGGTGTACCCGGTAAAAAACATGATCCCTCGGGCGAGGGCGGCGGGCGCGACGGTCATCATCGTGAATGGCGAACCCACTGCCATGGACCACCTCGCCCATCACGTCCTGACCGGTTCCACCAGTGAACTTCTGCCAGCAATCTGTGGCCCCAAACCGAACTGAGACGGCCTTAAGAGATCGGGACGCCTGGGCGTCGGACCTGACCGAAGCCCATGCCATCGCTAATTTCTCTGGCGCACTTTCGGACCATCCCAGTGAACTTCGGTAGCTGCTCGTCCGTCATGGCCATCGCTGCACCCACCAACGACACCGCAGCAATGCAGGATCCGTCGCGGCCGAACACCGGCGCGGCCACACTGGCGACACCGGGCTGGCTCTCCTCGACACTCACTGCGTAGCCGTCGGACCGAACTTTCGCGAGGCAGTCGATGAACACCGACCTGGTCGTGATGCTGCGTGGTGCGACGCGTGAGAGACCACGAGCCAAGACGGTCTCGGTAAGTGTCGGCTCGCCGAAGGCAAGAATGCACTTGCCCGATGACGTCACGTGCGCAGGCATGCGGCGACCGAGCCGATTGAACATGCGGGCGGTACCGGGCGATTCAAAGCGGTCGATGTAAACAACATCCGCGCCGTCCACCACCGCAAGGTGAATCGCCTCGTGGCAGCTGCTCCGCAGTCGATCGAGGGGTCCACGCGCCACCTCATGGAGACGGATGCCCGACACCACAAGCTGGCCGAGTTCGTGCAGTTTCAATCCGAGCCGGTAGCGGTCATCCGCGGTCTTCGACACATAGCCGTGCTCCAACAGAGTGGATAGCGCTCGGTGCACGCTGCTCTTACCCATGCCCAGCTTGCGAGCTAATTCAGACACCCCGAGTACGGGCTCGGCGTAGCTGAACGCTTCGAGCACTCGCAGGGTTTTGACAACGGTAGACAGCTGATCGCTCAAGAGAATTGACCGTAGCGCACGCTGTATCTGCGCAGCGCTGTTAGTGCTCGGGTTCAACTCCGACAACGCGGTTCGACGACACAATCTCGACGGACTCCTTGCACGATCGACACCAGCAGTGAAAGACCCGATCACGGTCGTACCAGTACTCGACCACCAGACCCTGCTCGTACGACGCGCCGCACATACCGCAGAACCGAGGTCGGTCGCGGAGGTGCTGCTCGATATGAGACGGCGACGCTGGCGGGGTCGGTTCGACCACTGGCCTCACCAGGCTCAGTGGTCGTTCCGGTTGGGCGTTCGACAAGCCTTAACCAACTTTTCGATGCGAATCACGATGGATCTGCAACAGGCGCTCGATCTGCGGAGAGAACTGGTGCGAACCCATGCTGAGCCACTGGATAGCGAAATCGGGACCGGCACCGAACTTGTTCTTCTCACACGGCAGGTCGATGCGATCGTGCTCGAACCGCACCACACCCATCGGGTCCTTGCCATCGGCCACCCGAGCCAAGTTGTCCTTGAAGAGGCGACGAACCTTCACTGCGCCAAGGTCGCTCTTGCCGATGTGCTCAACCGAGCGATCGGTGATGAGCCCCTGCGTGACCCATGCCATCAGATCCTGACCCTCGACGTAATCGGTGCGGATCTTGCCCTTCTCGTTGATCCACGGCAGCTCGTAATCGCAGCAGTCATTCGGACCCTCGACCGGGAAATCGACCCCGGGGTGATGCACCGAATAGAACACGACCCAGGTGGTGATGTCATCGATGGGAACACGGATCTGCATCTGATCGGTACCGGCACCGCCGACGCGCATGTTGTACGGGAACATCAACGGGTGGCCGATCTTCCAATCGTCGTCTTCCTTGCTCTGACCTTCAAGCAGGCGACGCTTGATGATTCCGTACTCGTAGTCATCAAAGGCAACGGCCTGGTGCTTCTTCTGGAAGCTCTTGGGCGCAACGAACCCCTCTTTGTTGCCGAGGTATTCGAAGTAGTAGCCGTGCAGCCATTCGACGTGATGCGGGTCAACTGCGTTCTCCATCGTCTGCAGAAAGTTGCACGGCAGGGTGGCCCAACCGGCGTCACGCACGCCTTCCATGACAAAAACATCGAAGCGAGGCAGCTTTGGAACAGGCGCCTGGCCAATGTAGGTCCAGAGCAGGCCGCCCATTTCCTCCACCGGGTACGCACCGATTTTCACGCGGTCCTTGAACGTGGACGTCGGGCCTTCGGCGGGCTGATCGAGGCAGTCGCCCGCTTCGTTGAACAGCCAGCCGTGGTAGGCGCAGCGGATGCCACAATCCTCCACGATGCCGTACTCCATCGACACCGAACGGTGCGGGCACGATTCATCCACCATGCCGTAGGTGCCACTCTGGTCGTGGTACATCACGAAGTTTTCACCGAGCAGACGCACGGCCTTGGTGTGGCCCCTGGGAAGATCCTTCGAGAACGCCAGCGGGTACCAGTAGAAACGCATGACGTCACCCATGGCAGTGCCCGGTCCGACGTGGGTGAGCAGTTCGTTTTCTTCAACACTCAGCATGATCAGTTCGCTCCCTCTGGCAGGTACCAGCTCGGCGTGTGAATGACAGGAATTTCGATCTCGATACCGCGGCCTCGGTAAGTGAGCGCAGCCCGGGTGAGACCTTCGAACACGCGCATGCGCACGTCTTCGGTGTTGTGGGGCTCGCCCGGATCATGGCCGACCGCAGCAGTCGCGACGGCGCGGATGGGGCCCGAGTGACCGCACACGTACACCTTGGTATTGGCATCAGAGGTCTCGGCTAGCTGTAAGACGCCCTTCCAGTGACGTCGCACCACCATGATGGGCGGCTCGAAATACATGTACGGCAACGTGAGCCAGTGAGTGATGGGGTCGCCACCCGATTGCAGGATAAGAAAGAACCGCTTCATCTCCGTCATCCACCCTGGACGGTCACCGTCACCCGTGCGCTGGAAATCTTCGTGCTCGTTGGCGAACTGCACGAACGCGGCGGTGCAATCGAGTTCCTTGCCGTCTTCTACATAGACCTGAAAGTTGTCGAACAGCTTGTTCGGCTCGGGGTCCTCCACCGTGACATCACCAATGCCATAGCGGCTGAGAGCCTGCAAAATACCAGCGCGCACGCCTTCGGCCGTCTCCTTGGCGCGAGCGGTCGGCGCATGGGGCAGCTTCACCGTCATGCCTTCCTTCAAACCCTTGGCCAGGTCCTGACCTTTGCGGCGGGCCTGCCAGTGACCGAGCGGCGTGAGTGCACCGTCGGTGATGTAACCCTGGGTTTGACCGTGGCGAATGAGACGTACGTCGATGGCCGTGTTGGTCTTGCGACGCAGCGAATCGGGCAGCTGCAGTTCACGCGGGGCAACGGTTTCCCGGGCGAATGCCTCGGTGCGTCCGGGCGGACCGTCCTCCCGATCCATCTCCAGGAGCGAGTCGAGCAGCGCACGTTCGCGTGCTCGCACCATGAACGCCGGTTCGGTCGACTCGACCGCGGGCTCAGCCACACGAGCAGCTGCGCCAGAGCGACGGGCTTGATAGGAGGCAAGATAGGCGGGCGCGTTATCGCGGGTGGTGTTACTGGCCACGGATCACGCTCACGTGTAGATCGACACGAAGGAGTCGACCACTTTGTTCTCGTAGTAGAAGAGGGCCTTGCCGAGTTGATCCTCGGTCCACGTGATGGTCTCCCAATCGGTGTCGGTCTTGTAACCACCGGTGAACACTTCGTTGCGGTTCCCGACCGGATCAAAGAAGTAGATCGTGTGGCCCCGGGTCATGCCATGACGGGTCGGTCCGATGTCGATATCGATGCCGTTCATCCGTAACGTATCGGCGGCACGGCCAACCTCGGCCCAGCTGTCAAGCCAGAAGGCGAAGTGATGCAGACCTCCGTTGGCACCACGACTGAACGCTACGTCGTGCGACTGACGCGAGCGTTCGAAAAACACGATGAGCTGATGACCTTCGTTACTCACCATCTGTTCACTCAGACGAAAGCCGAGCGCATTTTCCATGAAGTGCGCAGCGTCGGGCACATTTTCGGTGGTCAGCAGGCAGTGATCGATGCGGGGCGGCGCAATACCGACCAGGTCCATCGGGAACGGCGCCGGATTGAAAAGCGGCAGACCGTTGCCGACCTTTTCGGCCTTGGCGTAAATCTCCATGACATGACCAGTAGGGCCGTCGAAACGGATGGCCGCGCCCTGACCCAGTTCCTCGCCAGCGTCGACCCGCTGCACATCACAACCGTACGCCTCAAGCTTGGTTTCGTACATCTCCAAGTCGTCGACCGATTCGGTCTTAAATGCCACGTGCTCGATGCCGTAGCGATTCGAGGCCGTGAGGATGACCGAGTGATGATCCTGCTCGTCCCATCCCTTCAAGAAAACCTTGCCATCTTGGCGGGCCGTCTCCCGAAGTCCGAGGACTTCGGTGTAGTAAGCCGCGCAAAGCTCAAGGTCAGGAGTACGGATTTCAACGTGCCCAAGTCGGAAGATTGCCATAGGGTCAATAGTGCTACAGGCTCACCCCGTGCGGAAGTCCGACGTTCCATTTTGCGGACCAAGGCTGCGGCGCGTCGTGCTCAGGGGCCGCCGTCGCAGCTCGTTCACGTACAGCGGAAGCGCAACCCTGACAATGCCGTCACCAACATCGGCCATGAGCTGCGCCGTGAGCAACCGTCGAAGCTTCGGCCTACTGAACGGTGCCAATGATGTTCGTTGCGTCATGCGGCCCCAACTGCGCTTTGTCTGGGCCGAATCATGTCCTCAAGCATGGACCAAGACGTTGCCCGGTCGCTGACGAATACTCGGCGCAATGCGACTCGACCCACAACCGCTGATGTCTGTAGGCGCGGGTGGTTGCCCAGCAACCTCACGCGCCTACAGAGCTGGCGGACTCCGCGCTATCGACTTGCGACTCGGCCCGCAGACGTGCCCGTCGTTAGCATCGCCGGGTGGGCTCGCCGGATATCCAGGTGGTGTGGTTCAAGCGGGACCTGCGCACCCGTGATCACCAGTCGCTTGCTGCCGCCGCAGAGCGAGGCCCAGTGCTACCGCTCTACATCGTGGAGCCGGAACTTTGGCGTCTACCCGACATGGCCGCGCAGCACTGGGAATTCATCCGCGAATCGCTGCTGGAGTTGCGTGGCGCTCTCGTTGAATTAGGCGGCCCGCTCATTGTTCGCACCGGCGAGGCGGTGCAGGTTCTTGATGCGCTTCGCATTGAGTTGGATGACCGCGTCCAGACGCTCTGGGCCCACGAAGAGACCGGAAATGGTTGGACCTACGCCCGTGACCGTGACGTGTTGCGATGGGCAAGGACACACCGCGTGCGGGTCAACGAAATGCCACGCGACGGCATCGTTCGTCGGCTCAGAGATCGTGATGAGTGGGGCAAGCTGGCCAGCGCTCAGTTCGCGGGTGCCCTCCTGGAACCGCCACCGCTTCCAGCGGTCGAGCCTTTGATTGAAGCGGGCCATATCCCGAGCCTCGCTCATCTCAACTTGCTGCGACCGCGTCATCAGGCAGCCATCTAATGGGCCAGCAGGCTGCTCGCTCCGCGCTCGACAGCTTCTTGCAGACTCGCTGCATCGGGTACGAAAAGCGGTTGTCGTCACCTCTCACTGCCTGGGAAGGCTGCTCTCGCTTGAGCGCCCATCTCACCTACGGAACCATCTCGCTTCGTGAGGTGATGGCCCGAACGCAGCGAACCGCATCGCAGGAACAGCCCAAACGATTTTCGCTGAAGGCGTTCAACGAACGGCTGCACTGGCGGTCTCACTTCATTCAGAAACTGGAGGACCAACCCTCGCTCGAACAGCAGAGCTACATCACCTAGTTCGACGAGATTCGCCTCGACCCGGCAACGAATGATGTAGCGGCCGAGCGATTCCACGCCTGGTCCACAGGCCGCACTGGCTATCCAATGGTTGATGCCTGCATGCGTTCGCTCAACGAGACGGGTTGGATCAACTTTCGGATGCGGGCGTTGCTAGTGTCATTCGCCTCGTATGACCTCTGGTCGATTGGAGATGGACGGCGCGCCATCTCGCCCAAGCGTTCATTGACTATGAGGCAAGTCCGGTGACGGGGTCCGTTGCCCTTCTTGCTGGGCTGGCGGCAACCTGGATGATGGTCGGAGTCATCTGGTTTGTGCAGGTTGTCCACTATCCGCTGCTGGCCATGGTGGGTGTTGACCGGGCCTCAGAAATCGCCGTCGAACATCAGCGGCGTACCGGCCAAGTCGTCGGCGTACCCATGGCAATCGAGGGTGTGAGCACGCTGGTCTTGCTCGCTACCCGTCCGGCCAGCGTCTTTTGGCTTTGGCCGTGGGTCGCTGCCGTTCTGCTCGCCGTTGCCCTCGGGTGCACCGTGCTGCTCTCCGTCCCGCTGCACGCTCAGATGGCATCGCAGCCCACGCCCGAAGTCGGCCATCGGCTCGTGCGCACCAACTGGCCGCGCAAATGCGCCTGGACTCTGCGCGGTCTGGTTTTAGTCGTGATGGCTGCGCAGGCGTGGGCGTGACTGGAGCTGTGTTCAGGCGCCGACCGTTTGAATCTTGGCGACCGCAATAGGTAGTGCGAACGTTGCGATGTACGGCGGCAGGGTGCCGCTCTCACCTGTGGTTGCTGTCCAACTGATTTCCCAGGTGACCGACACGCTGGCTGCGTAGCGCATGTTCCTTTCGTCTTTAGAGGTTTGACGGTAGGTGTAGAAGCAGTCTTCGCGCTTGAGCGGAATGCCTGCGCATGTCACGGCGGCGCTGGCGATGCCCGGATTGAACACGACCTTGGTTGCCTTCGCCGTCATGGTGGCGCTGGCGGCGGGGACGCTCACAGGTAAGACCACGTCGGCTGTCTTGCCTTTGTCGAGCCACACGTAGGTCGGCCACGAGACGTACTGGGTCGGCATCAACGGCGACCACACCGGTTCGGTCTTCGGAATCTTCTTGACGAGATCATCGCGCCAAGCCGACACCACCAGGCGCGGTGGCAGGATGGGAACCCAGTACGTGGTGTTGCCTATTGATGGACACGACCTCAACCATGCTTGCCACAAAATTCCGGCTGCGTCCCGATACGAGTCAAATGTTCCTGATTGGCCCGGCAACGACAACAACGTCCACGTGCAATCCGACGGCCCCGTCCCCGGCCCCGACTGCCCCCGAGCCGCCTGTTCAATCCCGAAATACAACGTCTCACCCGACGCGACCGGAGTGATGACGACAATGTCGCCGCCCGCCGCATTGGCAGCGGGCGTCGACGCCAAGAACGCCACAAGAAGCAAGCTGGTGGCGATCAACCTCTTGGCGGACACGCATTGACTCCCTCATGTTTGGTCACGACGGGCCTGTCGCTCGGCATCCACGTGCCGTTCTCTAAGACCATCAAGGACTCGACGTCGTATGACTCCTTCAAATCGTTTGCGATGATGTCGGAACCGTCGGGGCCTGCGGCCGGCTGCAGAATAATTGCCGTGTCCCAGGTACAGCTCAACACCCTTGCACTCGTTCGTTTCGCATCGAGCGTGACCGACTGAACGATGGTGTACGAGGGATCGTCGAGCGGTTCTCGGCCGATCCATTTGTGCTCGACAAGTGCCTGCACGTACTTGACATAAAATGCTCGTAGAGGTCCTTGTTGAGCGGTAAAAGCGGTCGGATCGCACGCAACAGGGTTAGCGCGGCAGCGATCGACCGCCGGACCGATTTCAAGGAACCGGGCTCGCACGACCTTTTCGAGATCTTGAAGGCTCATGGTGGTGGTGGTTGGTGCAACGGTCGTGGGCGGCGCGGTTGGCGGCGGGACGGTCGCAGGTGGCGCTGTCGCTGGCACGGCAGCGGTTGCGATCGCAAGGGAGATAGGCGGCGCAACGGGCGCAGCCTTCCTGCTGGACCCACCGCATGAGGCGACGGCAAGAACGGCAAGGACGACGACAAGGGGCTTGGTACTCCGCATCTCTCGACGGTACCCGTACCGCCTAATCAGCGCTAGCAACGCGGAGTGATCTTGAACGGCTACTGCGGTTCCGTTGACAGTTCTTGCAGCCGCCCAGAATCACGCCACGAGGATCCGGCGGCCTTCGACAGCACGTCAGGACTTGAAGGCAGCGGCTTGGATGTCGTGGAGTTCGGCGTATTGACCGCGCTTGGCCATGAGGTCGTCGTGCGTGCCGTACTCGGCCACTCGGGAGCCGTCCATCACAATGATGAGGTCGGCCATACGCACGGTGGAGAAGCGGTGCGACACCAGCATGGTGATGCGACCGTTGGAAGGTGCCGTGCGGGCCGCGTCGCTGTAACGGGAGAAGAGGGCGTGTTCGGTTTCGGCGTCAAGCGCGGCAGTGGGTTCATCGAGGATCAGCAGCAGCGGATCATCACGCATGAAGCCGCGGGCCAGTGCCAGCTTCTGCCATTGGCCGAAGGACACCTCGGCACCTTCATCCCACGACGGGCCGAGTTGGGTGTCGAGACCGTAGGCAAGACGGTCAACAACATCGTTGGCACCGGCACGATCGATCGCTGTTTCGACAGCTGGCCGATCGTCCAAACGAGGCAGGTCGCCCACACCGACCGTTTGCGAAGCATGGAACTCGTAGCGGTGGAAGTCTTGGAACGCACCAGCCAGTTTCTCGCGCCACTTGGCAATGTCGATGGTGGCAAGGTCCGTGTCGTTGATCATGATGTGGCCTGCGGTCGGCGCATACATTCGAGCCATCAACTTCACGAGCGTTGACTTGCCGGCGCCGTTCTCCCCCACCACGGCCACGACTTTGCCGGCGGGAATGTGGAGGTTTACGTCGTCGAGCACGATGCGTTCGGTGCCCGGGTAGGCGAACGACACGTGGTCGAACGTGATGCCGTCGGTGAGCCCATCAGGTGCGGGCTGATCGGCACCGGCGGCGGCAGCCGCGGCGTAGTCCTCCAGCCAGCTCAGGCGCCGAGATGCGTCGAGCCAGAAGCCGCGAAGAAACCCCAACTCGCCAGCGGTTGCGCCGACGTAGTTGGCGAGTCGTGTTCCGGCGACGACCACGAGCACAACATCACCAACGCCACGTCGCAGGCCCGAGGCGACGTACACGACAGCGGCCACATAGGCGCCGGCAAACACGGCCCACGAGAGCGAATGCCACAGCGCGGTTGCCCATCGAACGCAGGCAACCGGCTCGTACCACCGTTGCCATGACGCACGGCGTTCCGTCGTGAGCCACTCACCCGTGCCAGTGACACGAACTTCCTTGCCGGGCGCGGCAGTCGTGCCGAGCGTGAACAAACTACGAGCCAGCCGTTGATGGCCAATGGCTGCCTGCTCCACCTTGCGTTCAACGGTTGGTCGCCAGGTGGATGTGTAGAGCATCGGTGCGGTGAAGAGCGCTAGCAGGATCAACACCGGGTGAATCGAGACCAGCAACGCAATGGTGATGCCGAGGCGGAACATCCAGCCGAGCGTGGAAAACAACGACATGAACAGGTGATCGAGGGTGAAGACCTGATCGCGCAGCATGGCGAGGCGATCGAGATACTCGGGTCGTTCGTGATGTTCGATGGTGGGAACACCCGCTTGCAGTCCGGCGACGTGTGATTCCATGGCGATGGCGATGCGATCACGGAACCGTCGGCCGACACGAGAGGACAACACCGAGAGATACCACGTCGCGGTGGTGGAAATGGCCAGGCCGAACGCGCCAATCACCACGGTGCGTCGATGGCCTCCGGTAATGCCCGACACGAGGAACTTCAACCAGAGCGCCAGCAGCGCGTCAGGCACCATCATCAGCAACGCAAAGCCGAGGGACTGGACGAGGAGTTTGGGCTCGGCCCGATAGCCAAGAGAGAAGGTGCGCCACAGAGCGGGAATCGCGGGCGGCAGGCCTTCCTTGGGCAGTAGGCCGGGTTCAGAGCTGCTCATAGCTGACCTCCTCCCCGGCCTCGTCGAGTTCGGTGAAGCGTGAGGCCTGCAGGTCAAACATGGTGCGATAACGACCACAGAGCGCCATCAGTTCGTCGTGACTACCCAGCTCGATCACGGCACCATGTTCCACGACCGCGATGCGATCGGCCTGACGGACCGTAGAGAACCGGTGCGAGATGATGATCGTGGTGCACTGCCGGGTGGCGGCCAAGACTCTTTCGAAGATCTCGGCCTCGCCGCGCACGTCGAGCTGCGCGGTTGGTTCATCCAGCAGCACCAGACCGGCTCCCTGTCGAACCGCGGCCAGGGCTCGGGCCAGCGCTATTCGCTGCCACTGTCCGCCGGAGAGATCGGTGCCATTCTCGTAACCCTTCGCCAATGGCTGATCAAGTGTGGCAAGCCCGCTTCCCCC
>JANMCE010000276.1:0-24957 GCA_031360915.1 Actinomycetes bacterium
GACATCGAGCAACGTCACGGTCGGCTCATCGGCGGCAACCGTCCTGTCCTTCCACGCGGTGGCCCAACCGACGTTCAGTCGACGCTGTCGTGGTTGTCCGATCAGGAAGCCGACGCCGATCTCGATTTCATCCGGCCCGAACCTAGCTATCAGATCCGCAAGGAGAGCTACTTTCGCCGACCTCGATCGCGTGCCGGCCACGGACAACGACGTGGTAACCAGATCGTTCAACAGCACGCCCCGACGTTACCGACCCTTGCCCGTGTCGGGAGAACGGCTGAGGAAACCGTTCTCGCCGGTCATGGCGGAAGATGAGGGTTACGTGTCATTGACGCCACGACATGCGCGGCCGCACAATGGTCGGGTGCCTGCCCATCGGATTGCCTTTGTGATCTTTCCCGACTTCCAATCGCTCGATTTGACCGGGCCATTCGAGGTCTTCGCCGGCGCCAACCAAAGGCTCGGCCGCGCCGCATACGAGTTGTGGACCGTGGCAACGACTGCCGGCCCAGTGCGCAGCAACAGCGGGCTGACCATTGCGGCCGACCGGTCAATCATCGACATAGAACCAGGCGATGTCGACACCCTCATCGTGGCGGGCGGTAGCGGAGTGCTACTGGCCAAAGACGATGAACAACTCATGGCATGGATCGCCACAGTGTCCAAGCGCTGCAAGCGGGTCGTGTCGGTCTGCACCGGAACGTTCTTGCTCGCAGCAGCAGGTGTCGTGGTGGACGAGCGAGTCACGACGCACTGGGCCTACGCCGACAGACTCGGCCGCGACTACCCAGCGCTCACCGTTGATCCCGACCCGATCTTTATCCGAAACGACAAGGTGTGGACGTCCGCCGGAGTCACCGCCGGTATCGATCTCGCGCTGGCGATCGTCGAGGAAGACCACGGTGCCGACATTGCGCAGGTGGCGGCGAGGTGGTTGGTGATGTTCCTTCGCCGCCCCGGCGGGCAAAGCCAGTTCGCAGCGTCGGTGTGGGCCGAGCCAGCGGTGCCTGGGCCAATTCGCGTGGCACAAGACCACATCCATACCGACCCCTCCGCCGACCTCTCCGTACCCCGACTGGCTGAGCGGGCGGCGATGAGCGAGCGACACTTCCTGCGCATCTTCTCCAAACAGATGGGCTGCACGCCGAGCGACTACGTCGAACGTGTCCGAGTCGACGCGGCCCGGCGATTGTTGGAGGAGAGCAGCGACGGCGTCGAGGTCGTCGCTCGATCAGCCGGCTTCGGCACTGCCGAGACCATGCGGCGCGTGTTCGTGCGCCGCATCGGCGTTTCACCATCGGACTATCGCCGTCGATTCGCGACCGCCACTTCAGACAGGACCAGCGCATGACCACCTATGGCATTCTCGCCTTTCCCAATGTTGAAGAGCTTGACGTAGTCGGTCCGTGGGAGGTCTTCGGTGCCAGCAAGATGGTGCACGAAAACGACGGCCAACTCGGCGACAACGTGTTCCTCATTGCGGAAACCGCTACGCCCATCCGCTGCAACAAAGGCCTTCATGTCGTACCCGACTTCACATTCCAGAATCATCCGCATCTCGATGTCGTGTTGGTCCCCGGCGGTTTCGGAACTCGTGCCGAGGTGAACAATCCGGTACTCATCGAGTGGCTGCAGACCGTCGCCGCGAACGCAACCTGGGTCACCAGCGTGTGCACCGGTTCGCTGCTGCTGCATGGCGCAGGCATTGCCAAAGACAAGCGTGTCGCCACCCACCACGGCTTCGAGGACCAACTCGAAGCGCGTGGCAACATCACCGTTGTTCGTGGCGAGCGATGGGTGGTCGATGGCAACGTCGTCAGCAGCCAAGGTGTCTCCGCCGGCATCGACATGGCATTGTGGCTAATCGGCCAAATCGACTCACCCGGTCACGCCCGTGCCGTGCAGCACTACATCCAATACGACCCCGCTCCCCCGTATCAGGATCTCATCGACGCATAGCTCGACACGTCCAGATTACGCGTGGTTAGTCTGCGCAGATGCGGAAGATCGATCGAGCACTCATCGAACAACGCGAGCATGAACTGGCCAAAGCCCGGGCCGATCTGCAAGAGGCATTCGTTGGTATCGATGACGTGATCGACGAACTTATCGACGGTATTCGAGTGTGGTACTTGATGCCCGAAGTGCTCAGTCACCCAGTTATTTTGAACCTGTGGGGCATGACCCGTGTCGGCAAGCCGGCCCCCAGACTTTACCGATCGGAAGATCATTCGCTTTACGATTTGCTATACTCTTCGTATGTCACCGCTGAACGTGAAGTTGGATGACCGGGAAGTGGCTCGGCTGGACGAGGCGATTGCCCGTGGCTTTGCCGCAAACCGGTCCGATGCCATGCGCATTGCGCTTCGCAGCCAGTTGCGGGCGTGGGACCGTCAGGCCTGGGATGACGCGTGGGCCCAAGCACTTCCCGACCTGCCCGACGAGTTCGCCGATCAGAACGCCCGTGCCGTCTCCGGTTGGGCCGACCTGGACGGCGACGCGTGACCACGCCCAAACGAGGCGAGATCTGGTGGGCACCGGCAGGTTCCAAGCTGCGGCCGGTTGTGGTCGTGTCGGCCGACAGTATGAATCGACGCCTCACCAAGGTGTTGGTCGTCCCGGGCACCACGAACCTGCGCGGTTGGCCCGACGAAGTCTTCCTGCAGTCCGGCACCTTGAATGAACCCACTGCATTCTGCTGCCGCGAGGTCACGCCGCTTGCTATCACCGACCTACTGAATCGAGCCGGTTCCGTACCGGATAGTTGGCTCGCAAACCTCTGCCGGACTCTCGCCCGCGTGTTCGACTGCACCGAGGATACGGCTGCGACGTAGACGCCAATGAGGCCGTCGGCAAGATGAACGCTGCCGGGTCAGGCAGGCGTCGAGGCAAGCAGGTGGCGGTTCTTGCTCACCGAGCCGGGGAGGATTGCGAAGTGCACCTGGCCGTCATCGTCGACCGCCACGACTCGCACCACGGCCTGCGCTGCGCCGTTCCCGGCCAGAAGCATGCAGCCTGACTGGACACGATCTGGGTCGCGGGCGTCGGCAAGCGTCGACCAGCCATAGCCGTCGTCGTCCTGGGCGTTCAGATCAGCTCTGAGATCAATATCCACGCTCGCTCCTTCCATATTCATCCTACGTATCATGATACGGGTTGTCGACGATGACTTGCCGATCAAGGTCACCGCCACGAACAATCAGGACCGCGTCGTCATCGAGCCGATCGCCCTTTGCGTATGAACCGCTGCTTCACGTCGTAGGCCTGAACGTTATGGAAGCTGGTGCACAACGAGCGGTAGCACCGACGTTGCACCGGCCGAGCGCAGTAGCGCCGCCGCCATCGTCATGGTCCAGCCGCTGCGATACGTGTCGTCGACCAACAAGACCGGACCGCGCGGAATTTCGATGTCATCTCGCAACGCAAGGCCGTTGGCAAGCGCGGTGACCCGTGCGCCTGAAGCGGTGTCGGTGGGTGGAGCGACACCCGTTGCGACGAGCGCGTCGAGCAGCGGCAGCCTTCCGATCTGAGCAATGTGCTCGCCGATCGAGCGGACTCGCAACGGGTGCCGTCGAGATGGAATCGGTACAACGGCGACGGGGCGGGCGGGCCATTGGGTGCGCCAGCGGGTCAGCACGGCGACCAGTCCATCGGCGACGACGCTGTCGATCGGGGCGTCTCCTCGGGCCAGCTGTCGTAGTTCGTCGATCCAGCCTGGGTCATCAGCGAAGGCGAGGGCACGGCCTTCCTCGCAGCCGATGATGCGGCCCCTGCGACCGGGGATGCCCGCTGGCCACAGCTTGCGCACCTCGAGCACGACCACGGCGGTACGGGCGAACTGTTTGGCAGCAGCCATTGACGCGGCGGTCGGTTGAGCGCCCGGTGCTGGCAGCGCGCCCGTGCAGACCGAACAACGTCCGCACGGCGCCGGCTCGGGATCATCGAGGGCAATCTGCAGGAACTGCATGAGACAGCCTTCGCCCGATGCGTAGGAGCGCATGACGTTGGCTTCCTTATTCCGCATGATCCTCAGGTCCGCCCACTTCTGATGATCGTGCACGTAGGTCTCCCCCGTGACGCACCACTCGGTTCCTTGCTTTTCGACGACCTCGTAGGTGGCCAGGAGCTTGAGTAGCGCATCGATCCGGTTGCGGCGCAGGCCCGTCACGTTCTCGAGCGCAGCGATGGAGGCAGGGCCGTTGTTCAACACGCCCATAACGCGGTCGACGTTGTCTGGCTCAGGGATGGAGGCGGTGGCGAAATACTCCCAGATCGGCTCATCGCTCTCGGACGGCAACAACACCCCGAGCGCGTTGTCGAGGGCTCGGCCGGCGCGACCGATCTGCTGGTAGTACGCGACCGGTGACGCCGGGGAACCCACGTGAATGCAGAACGCCAGGTCGGGCTTGTCGTAGCCCATTCCTAGGGCCGAGGTAGCCACTACGGCCTTCAAGTCGTTGGACCGCAGGCGATCTTCTATCTCGATGCGGCGGTCGGCTTCCAACCGGCCGTAGTAGGCAGCAACCTCGTGACCGGTAGACGACAGAAACGCCGCGAGTCGTTCGGTCTCGGCAACGGTAAGGGTGTACACGATGCCCGACCCATCGGTCTGGGCCAACGCATCAGCAACCCAAGCCCATCGCTCAAGCGACCCCAGGCCGGGGACGACCGACAGTTGCAACGACGTTCTGGCGAGGCTGCCGCGAAACGTGACCGTGCCGTCGCCCAACTGATGGGCAACATCGTCGGTGACGCGGGCATTCGCCGTGGCAGTGGTAGCAAGCACAGGCGTGCCCGGCGCGAGGGTAAGGAGATGCCGGGCGAGCCGCTGATAGTCGGGACGGAAGTCGAACCCCCAGTCGGAGATGCAGTGCGCTTCGTCGATCACCACCATGCCCGTGTTGGCCAGCAGCGTGGGCAAGCGTGCAGCGAAGCGCTGATTCGCTAACCGCTCGGGCGAGACCAGCAGAACGTCGAGGGTGTTGCGGTCAACGGCGGCCAGCACTTCATCCCACTCTTCGATGTTGGTGGAGTTGATGGTTGCCGCGCTCAATCCGGCCCGTTCGGCCGCCGAGACCTGATCACGCATCAGCGCCAACAACGGCGACACCACCAGGGTCAGGCCCGAACCGGCCGCCCGCAGCGCGGCCGTCGCAGCCCAATACACCGCCGACTTCCCCCAACCGGTGGCCTGAACCACCAGCACGCGGGCACCGTCGACCACAAGCGACCGCACCGCCTGCGCCTGATCATCACGCGCCGACGCAGCGGGCCCGGCCAAGGCCGCGAGCACCTGACCAAGGTGGCGATCGGCCTCGGCGGCGGTGGTCAGCATTGGTAGGACTCTACGGGAGGGGTGTGGCAGAGTTCCTGGACGGCCAAAAACGTCGAAGAATCCGCCTCCGTGGGAAGCGGGTTCTAAGGCTTCGCTGGCCGGCCGCGTCGCGCCACCGACAGAAGGCTGACACCGAGGACGACCGTGACCGCCGCCACCGCGCTCATCGCTCGTGTGCGCTGGCCCCCAGTCTTCGGCAGGGTCGTGTTGGTCGCGGGCGACGCAATGACGGTAGCACCGAGCACGCTGGGCTTCAGGGGAACCGTGGTGGCTGGAGCGGTGGCGGCTGGAGCGCTGGTCGGCCCGATCGGCTGCGGTCTCGACGTGGGTGTCGTCGTGGGATTCGGGACATTCGTTGCGCGAGGTGGCGGTGCGGTCGTCGTGGTGGTCGTGGTGGTCGTTGTCGTTTCGACCAGTCCGGCACAATCGGCCGGTCGGTTCACCGCCATAGTTCGCGAGACAGAGCCGCCTCCGGGCACGGCGAGCGTGATCGTCACCGTGAATGACGCCAGCGACATCGCCAAGCCGGTCGCGGTACCTTCGATATTGCCATGGTCAAAAGAACCAATCACCTGTCCCACGGTCATGTTGGACAGCGTGACGCCGTTCGAAACCGTGAGCCCGGTGACGCTGGCCGGGCCCGGGTAGTCGTTGTTCAAGCCAGCGAGCCCGCTCCATGTGGACGAGGGCCCACACCAGCTGTTGGTCCATGTGCTCACACCGTTGGCCCGGGCGGCAGCCGGGGACAACAGGACAAAAATGAGCAACAGGAACCCGCCGATAATCGAACGCTTGGCAGTTTCCACGGCTGGCCTCCTTTGAATCCGGCCTCCACAAGGACGACTACAGAAATGCTCCGGATCGCTACGCACGGTAACCGTTCGCGGGGGTGTATATAGGGATCAAATACAATGTTAACGAAAACCAAACGAAACCCCGGGCAGACTTCGCCACCAAGGACGTGCGAGACGATGTACCGGCGCTGGCGACGTTGATCGACGATCCACTCCCGATCAAGGCCTGGAACTGCCTCTCGTTCCTTGCAACGTTTGACGAGCAGCTGGCCGAGACCCGGGCGCGCTGCACGGCGATGTCGACGTACTGCGACATCGGTCGTGACCGCTCGACGCTACCGCTCGACGCTTCAATGGTCGTACTTGATGTTCGACGCTCAGGCTCGCTCGAAAGGTGGAACGATCAGCTATTACGAATCCGTCGACCGTTTCGTCGATCACGTCAACCGTGTCGCAGAACTTGGCAGCAGCGACATCGGCCTTCACTACCCGCTCGACCCAATGCAGCTACCGACGTTCGAACGCATCGCAACCGACGTGCTGCGCGACCTTCGATCACAGTTCCCGGCGTCCTAGCTGACCTCGCGAGCCGATGGCCGAAGGAACGCCAGAGGTGGTCACGGTCGAAGAAGGATTGTCGTTTCGACGCCGTCGAGTTCGGCCACAACAACGCCGCCGCTCGAGTACACCACGATGTCGCAGGTGATGGTGTGCCGTGTTTGCTTCGAAGCAGTGACCACAACGCTATGTATCCCGCGTTCAGGCGGCGCGAACCACCGCACATGGCCGATCGCTGTGGGTAACGAACCGCTTCCCGAGACGGCCTCAGTCCAAAGAAGCGCTGCCTGTAGCCCGGCGTCGAGGACCGCCGGGTCGAGCGTCCAGGGCTCGTCAGACCAGTTCCGCTCGAGCACCCCGGTCGCTCGCACGACAAGCCCGGTCGCGGTGACCTGCTCGACGGCGTCGATCATCTGAAACGACACGCCGTGGAACAACACGCCGCCGTAGACGCCTGCCGACGGGACGTCGGCCCGTTCAAAACCTGGTTCGGCCTCTTCGAGCGCTACCGGACGCTCTCTGGTCAGCGCGCCGGTGGCCCGGTAGTGAACGCGGCCCGTCGTTACGTCGGTAAGGTCGAGGGCGATGGTCACGCCGCTCGCCGACCGTGCTGTGTCGCGAACCGAGACGACCAGCTTGAGGGCGGCGTTGGCGACGAGACCTTTCAACACGCGAATGTCGGACAGTCGCGCCAGGAACAGCTCGGGGCGGTGGGCGACGGCCGCGCGGGCGAACCATTCGACGGCGTACGCGACAGGTACGACCGGGGTGCCGTCGATGGCGTGGTCGGCGAGGTGAGGATGGCTGAGTTGGTCAACGGTGACCGGCATCGTCGACGTGCTGCCGTCCGACACGATACGCACGCCCAGATTCGACACTTCGTAGATGCGAAGTCCATCGCACCACAGCGAGCCAGTGCCGATGGCAAATGGGCCGTGCTCGTCCACCCCGACCTCGGTGATCTCCATCAACGTTGTGATGAGTTTGTTGACGGGTGTGACCTGGCCACGATAGGTCCACGTGAGCGGTGCGCCGAGCATGATCGGCTCGAAGCGGGGATTGACAAGCCCGGCGTCGCGATCAGTGTCGAGCAGGTAGACCTGAAGCAGCTGGAGCAACGCTTCGATGCCGAGCGAGCCGGGTTGCACCGGGTCTTGGAAGAAGTGGGCTTTGAAGAACCATTCTGAGATGTCAACGTCTTTTTCACCGCGCATCACGCCAAGCTGCGCCGCGCCTGCTCGGGCAAGGTGCGTGACCCTGTCGAGCATCAGCAGCATCGGGTCGGCGAGTCGAGCCGACCCAAGGAAGTAGCGCGCCGGACGTTCGGAAAGATCGATCACCGTTACGGCTGGTCGGGCAAGCAGGTCGCGATGGCCGTCGGTGATGGCCAGGCCAACCTGGTTCTCGAACGCCGCGGGCGGAAAGAACCCGAACACGGTTGTCATTGTGAAGACGTCGCGGTCGCCGAGTGAGCAGACGACGTCGAAGCCCTCGATAATCATCCCGCCGGCCTGCGCGAGGCTCGTCAGCTTCACCCGGGTTGTCAGCCTGCCGGCCGTGCGCGTGAGTTCCGACGTGAGCGTTCCCGTACCATCAAGGTTGCGGAACAGCACGTCGTTGTCGAAACGGGTTGCCGAGCCGACGGCCGACGCGACCCAGCCGCACGGCTGCAGGGCTGCTTCGAGCAGCACGGCGAACGGCATCGTCTCCGTGCCGTTGGCGTCGAAGTACCAGGCACCGTCGGGGATGTCGTACTCGCAGACGATTTCCATGCCGGCTTTGCAGTCGTTCAGCTCCCCGGTGATGTGTGTGACCCGGCTGATGAAGTGATACGGCTCGCCAGGCAAGCGAGGCGCGCGCCTCGTGCCGTCGAACACCTCGTACATCGACCCGAACGCATCCGACGGCCGGCCCCACGCCGTCGCGATCATTGCATTCCATCCGAAGCGGAAACCGGTGCGGTCAGTCGCCACCGCCACGGCGTCGTTGGCGAAGCGATGGCGTACTTCCGGAAGGGACGTAAGCGGCCAGTCGGGCACGAGTTCCACCCCGATGCGATGGGCGTGGAAGGCCGGTCGGCCATCGACGTAGCCGACGATGTCCGCGATCAACGTGGGATGTGGTCCGTCCCAAATCTCTTCGACGTGGAGTTCGTACGCGACGCCCGTGGTGTGCGGGTTGATCTCGCCTCGACACTTCAGCTCGAACGGCATGCCGAGAAGCGGCTGGAACCGCCATCCATCACGGCGGGTCGTGAAACCGAGAGCGGCGAGGTAGAACGACATTGCCTCGATGCACGCTTCCACCATGAAGTTGCCGGGCATGCACGGGTCATTCTTGAAATGTCCGGCGAAGAACCATGCGTCATCGGCGACGGCCCATTCGCATCGCAGGAACCCACGACCCCACGGTCCGCCGGTGGGGTCGAAAGCCGTGACCTCGTCGAAGAACAACCGCGCGCCGCTCTGGATCTTCGGTGTGCGGGTGTGCGTTTGCGTCCACTCGAAACCAGGCCCGAAGCAGTCAAACGAGCGTCCTTCGCTAAAGGCTTGCACCTCGTCGCGGGTGAACGCCGACTTCATGCACGCGACGAGCGGCGGGTCGACACGGGCATCGGCCTGCAGCGCGCCCCGACCGATCTCCGCCGTCCACAGAATGCCGGTGGCGTTGTGTAGCTCTTCGTGGCTGAAGAACCCGGCTTGGGCGTCGCGGACGCTGAGCCGCGGTAGGCCCTTGACCGTGCAGTCGTACTCGAAGTCGAACAGTCGGACCGCGCCGTGTTGGGTGTGATTGGTGATGCGGATCTCGTACGCGAGTGTCTCCCCGGCCGACGGCAAATGGCCGTGGTACGTGAGGGTGCACCCGAGCAAGCGGTAGACGCGCTCTCCCCGGTTGAGGCGGTCGATGCCCATGTAGCTGATCAACATGAGGTCGGCCTGCCCCGACTCGATCATGAATCCGGCCGGCATGTATCCGTCATTCAGGTACCACGCGTCGGGCGTTACGTCGGTCTCCGTCCAGATGGTGCCCGTGCTGAGCACTCCTGCGGCGGCCTCGATGGCCGTGACGCGATCGGCGAGCAACAGCGGTGGCTCGGGCATCCTGCACTGCAGGGTGTATTCGTCCTGCGACGCGAACGTGGGCCCGAACAGATCGGAGATTCGGCCCGACGAATGGATCTGCAGTTGCGCCTTGTCCCAGAGCGACAACATAACCGGTGTTGCAGCCGCTGGGGTTTCGATCGGTTCGTTGCCGGGCGCGCCGGCCCGGCCGTTCGCACCTACGGGGGCCGAGCGCACGGACGCGAGTTGCTCGATGGCGTGGATGCGGGTGGCGAGAAACTGCTGGTGCATGGAGGCTTGTTGGCGGATGAAGCCCTCGTGCATTGCGGCGATCGCCGCGAGCTGATGCTGCATGACAGCGACGACCTCGGTCTGGCAATCAACGGCTGCGTTGGATGCTGCCAAGGGCTCGCTGGTCGCTGTCCGTCGGGTGGGTTCGAGCACCGACGGCAACGTCGGCGCCGGCATCATGTTCACCGGTGGGCCCGGATCGGTGGGCACAACCGGCCGAATCTGCGGCAACGCGATCGACGTGGGGTGAGCGGCGAATCTGAGCGTCGGCTCATCATCGGCAGGGGAAGGACTGTCGGGCTGAACGAGCCGCTCAACCAGCGCATGATGGTCGACGTCGACACCGGCTGCCACGAGCGCCGCAACCGCGTCGAAAATCTGCCCGATGCCATGATCGCGCCGATCGAGGTGCACGGCCACAACGTCTCGGTCGCCAAGAATCTCGCGGACGAAGTTCGTACACGCACCGGCCGGGCCGTGCTCCACAAAGATGCGCACACCATCGGCGTAAGCCGCTTCGACCGTGGCCGGAAAGTCGACCGTCGACTCTGCCTGAGCCGTGATGACCGCCGCGCAGCTCTCCTGACTCACGCCATACGAGCGGTTCACTCCGTTGGAATAGAACCGCACGCCGGCCACTGGCGTGACATGGCGCGTGTGCACATCGAGCCAGCTCTGGTGAAGCGCTTCGCGTACCTCGGGAACATGACACGCCAGGTTGTATCCCACGACACGGCAACGTTGACGGCCGAGCGTTTCCACGACTTGGTCGCATACCGCCGCGTCGCCACTTATCACGACGTCGCGAGCCGTATTGATGAGCATCAGGTGCACGCGTTCCTTGCCCTTGATTGCGGCGCGCACGTCGTCGACCGGTGCGAGCACGTTCCACACCGCCCATGTTGCGCGCTCCACGCCCCAGGCACGAGCCACCGCGGCGAACTCGCCCGCCAGCTCACGGTCCATGATCCCGGCGGCGTTGATCTCAAGACGCATCGCTTCCATGTCGGTCCATACGCCGAATGCGAAGAGCGAGTTCGTTTCGCCTGACGAGTAGCCGATCGCCGCGTGCGGCTGAAGCTTCAGTAGGTGCCGTGTGAGGTGCACGTGCGCCTGGGTGAGCAGCGATGTCCCCCACAGGTAGTCGTTGGCCGTAGGTTCGTGGACCGGTTCGAAGATCCAGCCGACGGCCTCACCGAAAGCGCACCGCGACGACACCGAAGAAATCGTTTCGGGCATGGCGCGGAGCAGTTCGGCCCCCATGCCGCTGTACGCCGCGCCGCCGCCGGTAAACACGAACGCCATTTCGCCGATGATCGGTGAGGAACGAAAGTTCACGCCGTGTCCGGCCGGGTGGCCGAACTCGATGTGACCTAACGCCTTTGCCTTACGGTCTGCCAACTGACGTGGATGGGACGCAACGATCACGAGTCGGGCAGGGCCGTCGGTTTTTGATTCGTTCCCGGCTACCACGGCGGCCACAACGTCGGCCGCGTCGGCACCCGAGAAAATATGGAGACGCGGCGGAACGGAGCGGCTCGGCGCGAGATGGTTCGATGCCTCGGCCAACAGCACCGATCGTGTCACGATCCCGTCCATGGCCTTGGTTTCAACGAGAGCTCGGCGCGGCCCGACCCCCGGGGGAAACTGGGCGGCGACGGCCGACGCGATGATTGGGACGTCGCCAGGACCGACCCGATGGTGCAGCGCGATCGCAGCGGCGGCCACGTGGATGAGGCCGGATGCGGCCTGCGCGTGACCGAAGAGGTGGGTCACGCTCGCGGTGCCGTCGCTCAGCCCGAATCGCAGATCGCTCCGCCCGCCACGGCCTTCGTGGCATACAACGGCGTACACCGTGTTGCCGTCACGTTCAGCATCATCAAGTCGCTTCAAAACCAGCACGACGGCCGCGTCGCCAGGCGGACGGTCATCGCCCAGTCGTTTAACGGCGGCGCGATGCGCGGCATCGCAAGAGAGGTCAACAGCACCGACGAGGGCGGCATCGATGGTGCCGTTGCGAAGGGAACGTACCGCAATGCCGAGCGCGTCGAGGCCGCTGTGCTCCTCGGCGCTGACGGTGAAACTTGGGCCGGTGATGTCGTACTGGCTGTTCAGCCGATTAGCGACCAGGTTCGGCATTGTGCCCAGCACACCGGCGGCGTCGAGCGGCGCGGCGGCGTCTCGTGCTGCAGCAATCCACGTGGCCGGTGCCCCAACGTGCTCGGCAAGCGTCGTGGCGCGCCATCGCAAACCGAACCGTGCGGCCTGCGGGTCGGTGCCCATGCCGACGTAGACACCGGTCGTGGCACCCGGGAGCGCGCCGGAATCGGTGAGGGCTTCATCGGCGACCTGCAGGATCGCGAGTTGCTGACGCAAGGCCGCGTCGAGATCTTTCGGCGGAAACCGTTGCGCGCGAAGGCGCAGCACGATGTCGGGCATGAGGCCGTCGCCGCGACCGTCGAGACACGGGGCGTCGGTGATCAACGCGTCCGCAAAGGCACGCCGCCCGACGGCCGAGGCAGCGATGATGCCGATACCAACGATCGCAATGGGAACCGGCGTGGTGATTGAAGCGCGGGCGGTTGCCGCACGGGAGATGCCTACGAGGTGGGCCGCGGACGACGATTCCTCCACGATGAGGTGCGCATTGTTTCCGCCGAACCCGAACGCTGACACACCGGCGCGCAACACCCCGTCGGGCGTCGTTGAACGATCCCACGTCTCGGCGGTACGAAGCACGCGAAAGGGCGAGTCGGCAATGACGGCGAGGGTTTCGTCAACGTGGATCGTAGGCGGCCGTACCTCATGCCGCATCGCCTCGATCACCTTGATCAATCCGGCCACCCCAGCGGCCGTGATCAGATGCCCGGTGTTCGACTTCAGCGATCCGATCGGGAGGTTGACGCAATCCGCGTACACCGAGGCGGTCGACTCGATCTCCGTGGCATCACCTACTCGTGTGCCCGTGGCGTGGCATTCGAGCAGTGAGATGTCGGTCGGCAGCAGGCCAGCCAACTCAAACGCCTCGGCCATGGCCCGAGCCTGACCCCTGGCCGACGGGACGAGCACACCGCGACCACGACCGTCATTCGACAGCCCAACACCGCGAATGATGCCGTGGATCACGTCACCGTCGCGTACCGCGTCATCGAGTCGACGAAGCGCAACGAACGCACAGCCCTCGGCCGGAACGAGGCCGTCGGCATCAGGGTGGAACGGACGCGACCTTCCGCTTCGACTCAGCGCCTGGAGCGCGGTAAAGCCGTTGTGGATGAAGAGATCGTCGGCGCAGTTGACGGCTCCGGCCAGCATTACTTCGGCCGAGCCGTCATGCAGGCGATCGCACGCGACCTTGATCGCGTACAGACTGCTCGCACAGGCAGCATCAAGAGCGAAGGCACCCAAGCCGAGCCCGAGCGCCCGTTCTAGGAGCAGGGCGGGGAGACCCGACGTAAAGCGATTGCGGGCGGCCGCCTGGTCGACCTCGATCCCCATTGCGACCGATTCAACGAATGCCGCCATGCCGGCCGACGGAAACGACAAGTTGCCGAACACGGCACCGAACCGACGAGGATCGCGATCGGTATGCCCGGCATCGCGGAGCGCGGCTCGCGCGGTGTGCAACGTCCACTGGAACACCGGGTCGAGGGCGAGGATCTCGGACGCGGGAACCGCGAAGCCGTTGGGATCGAACAGTTCGGGGAAGCCCCGCACGTAGCCACCGCGATCCGACCAGCTGCGATCGCTGCACGCACCGTCGGGTTCGCAAAGAGCCTCTGTCGGCACGACACCCCAGCGGTCGCTGGGCACCTTCGTGATCAGATCGTCACCGCGGACGACGGCCTCCCACAGCGCCTCGGGCGACAACGCTCCGGGAACCACGCACGCACGCCCGACGATCGCGATGGGAGCGAAGCGACTCATCGGCGCGTCGAGTTCGGCGAATCAGCCGGGCGCCGCTCGATCGCAGGCGTGTCAGACACGGTGTTGAGAGGCAGCGACGGTGAGTTCGCGACGTGCTTCGGGCAAACCATCGCCGAGCACGACCTCGACCTGACCACGTTGGGGGCTCGCGAGCTCGTCGACAAACATTCGTGCTCCCACATCGAGGCCGATGAGTTCGACGCCCCTCGCTTCAAAGTGTGCGTGAAGCGACGGATCGACCATGCCTCCGGCCCACGGACCCCATCCGAGCGCTTTCACGACACACCCATCGCGACGAGCGTGTTCGGCGATCGCGATCTTGTTCAGCACCTCGTTGGCCATCGCGTAGTCAGCCTGGCCGATATTGCCGGTTCGAGCAGCGACCGACGAGAACAGACACAGCATCCGCAGCGCGTCGTTGCTCGTGGCTGACAGGAGATTGCGAAGGCCAACGACCTTGGTATCGAAGACCGCATTGAACTGGGCCACCGTCTTGTCGGCGATGAGTTTGTCGGCGAGTACGCCAGCGCCGTGAACGACACCGGTGATCGACCCGAGCCGGCGTCGCACCGTTTCGAGTGCGGTGGCCACGGCGGCGGCATCGGTGATATCGACGCTGACGTACATCGCTCGGCCTCCGACCTTTTCGATGGATGCGATCGTGGTGCGGATCTCCCGATTCGCGACGATGCGGCCGACCGCTGCGGTGAGTTGTGCCGGTGTGAGGGTCTCCCCGCGAGCGGTTGCCGCCGCGAGAACTGATCTCTTCAGGCTGGCATCGTCGAGCGCATCGGCGTGACCATCGGCTTCATCGACGAACTCGGACCGGCCAAGCAGCACAAACGTTGACGCCGACACGCGCGCCAACTCGATCACGGCTGCGGCCGTGACGCCACGTGCGCCGCCCGACACGACGATAACGTCGTCGGTGCCGATCGGTAGTTCGCCGTACTCCACGTCGACTTGTGTGTTGTGCAAGGTGAGACGTTCGCCGGTTGTGGCGAGGCCGACTTCCAAGTCGGGCCCGCCGGTGAGTAGCTCGTTGGCGATGGCCTCGGCGATTTCGTCGGTCGTGCGGCCGCCGCGGGCGACGTCGATCGCTTTCACGCCCACCGCGGGCCACTCGATTGCTGCCGTGCGGGCCAAACCGGTGAGACCGCCCGACCAAGCTCGCAGGTCGTCGGACAAACCAAGACCGTGGCACCCGAACGAGCCGCCGAGATCGGTCACGGTGACGAATACGCCTCGCAGCGCCGCAGGAGCGAAAGCCTTCGCCGCCGCAAACGCCTCGCGGTTGACGGACGCCGCGTCGTCGAATGTACCGAAGCGACGAAGTGCACCGAGAAAGATGACGCCGGCATGGCTGGTGTCGGGAACGGAGCCCACCAGCACCGCATCGATACCCGCGATGCGCAGGCGCGCCACAAGCACTCGTGCCACACCATGGCCGTCGTCAGTCACGGCGATGGTGCCGTCGTGAAGACCGGCGAGCGGCGAGCCAGTTGCTTTTGACGGCGCGGCTCCGACGATGAACCGACCAAACGAAGGGTTGGTTACCGCAATTGCCGACGTGAGCAATGTCGCGCTGGCTGACGCGACCGACGCTGCTGGGTTGTGGAGGTAGTCGACGATTTGGCCGAGGGTGGCGAGCTTGGCCATGACCGTGATGTCGACATCGGGCACACCAGGCACTCGATCGTGAATAGCGCTCAAAATCTCGACGCGTTTGATCGAATCGATGCCGAGGTCTGACTCCAGCTCCATGCCAAGCGTAAGCATGGCAGCCGGATAGCCCGTGCGGTCAGCGACAACATCAAGCAGCGCAGCAGTGAGTTCCTCGGCCGACATTGCAGACGCCGACACGACCGGCGGCGCGACCGTCGCGGGTGGAGCGATGGGCGCCTTCGCGACCGTCGGTAACGTCGTGGGCGCTGGAGGCATAGGTGCCGCCATGGGTATCGGGGCGGGGACCAATGGAGCAAGGGGCGCAGGCGTCGTTAGCGCTGGAGGCGTTTGGTAGACCGGCACAGCTCCGAGAACGGTAACCGAAGGATCGAAACCGGCAAGCTGCGCCAGGACCTCGATGCTTCGATGAGCAGCGTCGAGGAAGGCGCTGTGAGCCTGCGCCACCGAGTTGAGGTACGCCGTGTGCGCGTCGGCCGTTTGCTGCTGGACGGCCTGGTACGCGGCCAGCACACCCGGTGCGGCTGGGGCCGCCGTTACCTGCTGCAGGGCCGCCGGTTCGGGTGTCGGCGTCGCAGCCGGGCGCGGTGGGGTTGGCGCTGAGGGCGAAGCCGGAATCGGCGTGGCGTTCGGGCCGACGATCTTCGTTAGGTCGTCCGGTGGGTACGGTGCGTTGTAGTTCGAGCCGTCGATGGTGATCGCCAATACCGGCGGCACAATGTCGTGTGGGTTGGTCATGTCTGCGTACTCATTTGAAAGGGCGCCGAGGTTCATCGGAGCGCCTGCCGCAGCAAGCTGACCGATGCCGTCGACGAAGGCGGCGACGCTGGTAGTGTTCTTCTTGTCGAGGCGAATTGCCCGGTGGGGGCGATCGCCAAGGATCTGGCCGATGAGGCCGGAGAGAATAGATGCCGGTCCGACTTCCACGAACGTGCGGGCGCCGTTGGCGTACATCGCCTCGACCATCTCCACGAAGCGCACCGGGTTTGCGAGTTGTCGTCCGAGCTGAGCGCGCACGGAATCGGCGTCGACGGGGTAGGGCACACCGGTCTCGTTTGCGTAGACGGGAATCGTTGGCGCATCAAAGGTGATTCCGGTCAAGAACGCAGCGAAGGCATCGCTCGCGCCGCTGACCACCGGCGAGTGGAACGCGGTTGCAACGGGTAGACGCCTGCAGGCGAAACCGAACGCGCCGAGCGCTCCCTCGGCCTGCTCGATCGCGCCGGTTCGTCCCGACAGCACTACTTGTCTCGGGCTGTTGTGGTTTGCCACCACCACATCAATGCCCGACTGCTCCACGATGGTTCGCACCTGTGCGATCTCGCCGGACACGGCCGTCATCGAACCCGGTGTCTGTGCTGCATTGGCCATGAGATCACCGCGACGCTGCGCGACACGAATGAGATCGACGTCGCTGATTGCTCCAGCGGCGTGTAGCGCGGTGAGTTCGCCGAAGCTATGCCCGCCGACGTGCGCAGCCGTAAGTCCGATCGAGTTCAACACCGCGAGCATGCTGAGGCTGGTGGTGCCGATGGCCGGCTGCGCCCACTGGGTTGCCGTGAGCAACGCCTCGTTCGCCTCGGCGGCACCCTCCTCGAACGACGAGATGGGGAAGACAACGTCGTGGAGTGCCGAGTCAGCCGCCAGATCCCAAGCGGCCATCGCGGAGGTGTAGCTCATCGCCAGCGGCGCACCCATAAACAGATGCTGGCTGCCTTGCCCGGGGAACACGAAGGCGATATCACCGGTGATCGATCCGAGCCCGAAATGAATGCCTGACGGCGTGGAGAACGGTGCTTCTGGGTCAAGCCCGATCCGTTCGATGGCGTTCGTCAACTTGTCGCGAAGCGCTTCGGCGTCGCAGGCTGTTACGGCTAGACGGGCAGGGGCGTCATCGCGGTAGGTGCGCTGACTCATCTGGGCGAGCCAGCGCACGTAGTCATCGCTTGTAGCCGCCGCTGCGTGCTTCTTGGCCTGCTCGACGACGTCACTGCCGTCGCGTCCGCACAGGACTACGAGTTCGGTATCGAATGTGCGCAGGCGCGGGGCACGCCGAGCACTACCGACGTACTCGGAGAGGGCAATGTGAAAATTCGATCCGCCGAAGCCAAAAGAGCTCACCGAGCCCCGACGCTCATGGTTCGAACCGCGCACCCACGGTCGAGTCTTCGTGTTGAGGTAGAACGGTGAGCTTTCGAGATCGAGGTTCGGGTTCGGCCGATCGATCTTGGCGGTCTGCGGCAGCACTTTGTGGTGGAGTGCCATGACCACTTTGATCAACCCGGCGGCGCCAGCCGCGGCTTTCGTATGTCCGATCTGGCTCTTTACCGATCCGAGTGCACACCATTGGCGATCGGTTCGACCGTTGGCATTGAACGCGATGTCGAGGCCACCGAACTCGGCCGCGTCGCCCGCGACGGTTCCGGTGCCGTGAGCCTCGATGAGTTCCACCGTGTCTGGTCCGTAGCCCGCTTTCGCGTATGCGTCATCGAGCGCCCGAGCCTGCCCGGACGACACCGGTGCGTACACGCTTTTTGATCGACCGTCAGAGCTGGAACCGACGCCGTTGATGACGCAGTACACGTTGTTGCCATCTCGTTCCGCGTCGTCGAGTCGGCGCAGTGCGACCATGCCGAGACCTTCGCCGAGCATGGTGCCGTCGGCGCGGTCAGAGAACGGTCGAATGTCCTCGGTCTTCGAAAGCGCAGGTGTCTTCGAGAAGCACATGTACATGAAGATGTCGTTCATGGTGTCGACGCCACCGGCGATAACGAGGTCGCTGTCGCCGAGGTACAACTCGTTCACGCCCATCGAGATGGCCGAGAACGACGATGCGCAGGCCGCATCGGTCACGCAGTTGGTTCCCCCGAGGTCGAGTCGGTTCGCGATTCGACCGGCCACGACGTTGCCGAGCAAACCCGGGAATGTGCTTTCTGTCCACTCAGGATGCAGCCCCGAGATCTCATCGCACGCCGCAAGGGCAACGTCTTCGGGAACACCGGCGCGCCGCATTCCCTGCAACCACATCGGTCGGCTCATGCGGCTGGCCATCGCGCCGAAAAGCTCTTGCCCCGACGTCACACCCAGAATGACCGATGCTCGCGACCGATTAAGCTCGACGAACTGCCCACGCGTTGCGTCATCGAGCACCCGCTGGGCGATGACGAGCGCAAGGAGTTGGGCGGTGTCGGTAGAGGGCATCACGCTTGGCGGAATACCGAAACCCATCGCGTCGAAGGCAACTGGAGTGAGGAAGCCTCCCCGGCGGCCGTAAGTTTTGTCGGGCGCGCTGATGTCCGGGTCGTAGTGGTCTTCAATCAGCCAGTGGCTGGGCGGTACATCGGTAATGCGATCGGTGCCGGCGAGAATGTCGGCCCAGAAGCCGGTGGCATCGATCGAACCGGGGAACAGGGCGGAAACGCCGACGACGGCGATCGGTGGACGTGCTGCGTTGGTCAAGGCGCCTCCTTATTGCAGTAGTCGCGGTCGGAAGTCGAATGCTTCGGAGGGAACGGCCACACCGTATGTGCGTAGCTGCTGTGCTCGCGTGACCGAAGCGGCCCCTTCCATAAGGTTCTTCGCCACTTGAGCGACGGTACGGTTTTCGGGCTGGGCCAGAAACGAGCCGGCAACCCACGCATTGAACGCCCCCATGGCCGGTCCGCACCAGATCTGATAGTCCATATGCCGGTCGGCGACACCGTCGATAGACCACCGGCTCGACAACCCGAGGTAGCTGCGGAACATGAGTGCCATCTTGTGTCTTGGGTCGGATTCGGCCCGGGCGACCTGGGCGGCATCGCGGCCCATCCAAAACGTTCGCGTTGCGGTCCAACACTCCGACACCGTCATTCCGATGATCCGAGTTTCGAGATTTCGAATCTCGTCGACCGGGATCGCGTCGATCGACGGATAGGTACGGTAGAGCTCACCAAGCTTCTTCGCTCGGGGCGCGAACATCGTGCCCCGTTTCAGAACCTGCAACTCGACACCCAGCTCGAACATATCGGCCGCGGGGGCCATCGTTACGTCGGCGATGTCGGCGAGTGCGAGCATGCGCTTTCCCTCATCCGACAAGCCCGACTCGACGCACGCCTGGTTGATGGAACCGGTCAGGACGTACGACGCGCCGAGCGCGAATGCCGCCGCGACAGCTTGCGGGGTGCCGATACCGCCGGCCGCGCCCAAACGAATCGGGCGGTCATAGCGCTGCTCGGCAACAACCTCGTCACGAACCGCTTGGATCGCGGAGAACAGTGGCGCGAGCGGTCGATTGTCGGTGTGTCCACCGCTGTCGCTCTCGATCGTGAAGTCCTCGGCAACGGGAAGGTTCGCGGCGAGCCGCGCTTCATCAATGCTGAGTTGGCCATCGGCGACGAGCCGATCCAGCATGGCGACCGGTGCCGGGTTCATGAAATGACGGGCCACCTCTGGACGCGAGATTTTCGCGAACACGGCGTTCGGCCGCTGCACGACACCACTCGCGTCGAGGTGGATGCCGCTGTAGGCGTACCGAACGATCGGCGGGGTGAGCGCCATGAACGCCGCCGCCGAGACCTTCCGTACACCGCGTCGCAGGTACAGGTCGGCCGCAGCGGCCTCGAGCGCCGGTTCGTGCGGCGAGTGGATGAGATTGAACCCGAATGGCACGCCCGTGGGGCCGAGAGCCTGGCCGATCTCGTCGATGGCCGTTTCGATTCGGTCGATCGTGAGACCGGCCGCGCCGAAGAACCCGAGAAATCCGCCCTTTCCCATTTCGATCACGAGTCGGCTTGTGGCGATGCCGTTGGCCATGTCACCGCTCGCATAGGGGAAACGCGTGCCGTGCATCTCGTTGAAGCTTCGATCGCCCAACCACTCGGGATACATCGGGGCCAGCGCCCCGACGACGGGCCAGGTTCCAGGCGCATCGGTTGGGCCGAGTTTGCCGCCCAACGCAACGCCGTACCGTCCGGTTGACGGA
Organism: Actinomycetes bacterium; assembly: GCA_031360915.1. Classification (GTDB taxonomy): domain Bacteria; phylum Actinomycetota; class Acidimicrobiia; order Acidimicrobiales; family Ilumatobacteraceae; genus JANMCE01. The sequence continues at coordinate 20,611 of JANMCE010000276.1, forward strand.
TCGATGACCACCATGGCCCGTTCGCGAAACCGGTGCGCGGCGCTAGCGATCTCGCTCCGGCCGAACGACGGCGCGACCGTTCCGCTCCATCCGCCGATGACGTCAGTCATGACCCTTGCTTTGGTGCAGCTGTCATGAGAACCGTTCCGTGTGGTCGTCTCCGATGCTGGAGCATCGATGCGCCGCTTCGGCGCTTGCGGTGAACCAGGCTAACCGTCGACTGGGCTACAATGCGTAGCGGCTCCTAGTCAGACCCGCGCTGGTAGCCGATGGAATGATGGCGCTGGCTGGGGTATCACCTACTTCGGCGTCCGGACGCTTGAGGGGTTCGGTCCGGTCATCGCCGCGCTTCGGGAACACGAGGAGGCGACGGCCGATCTAGCGTGACGGTCATGGTGCCGCCTCTTGTTCCCACCGTCGACCTGCGGGGCGGTCGTGCGGCCGAGCAGATTGCCGAAGCCGCCTCCACTATTGGGTTCCTGATCATTTCCGGCCACGACGTTTCACCGACGTTGATGGACCAGCAGTGGGCGGTGACCCGATCGTTCTTCGACCTGCCGCTTGAAGAGAAGATGTCGGTTGCGATGCCGACTCGCGGCTACCCGTACGGCTACGCACCATTCGCTTACGAGCAGCTTTCCGCGAGCGTTGGAGACACGAATCCACCCGACCTCAAAGAGACCTTTACCGTCGGTCCGATTACGGCTCCGACGCACGCCTTTATCGACCCTGACGAAGCCTCGGCCTGGTCACCGAATCTGTGGCCGAAAATGCCACACTTCCGTTCGGTCAGCGAGCAGTACTTCACGACAATGGCCGACTTGTGCGCCCGGTTGCTTTCGTTGATGGCATCTGCGCTCGATCTTTCCGCAAACCACTTCGAGCCTCTGATTGACCTGCATACGAGTGCACTCCGCATGATCAACTATCCCGAGCTCTACGGACCGCGCGCCGAAGGTCAGCAGCGAGCATCTGCGCACACCGACTACGGCACGTTGACTGTGCTGTTGGCTGATCCGAAACAGCCCGGTCTCCAGGTGCAGCGCAGCGACGGGTCGTGGGCCGATGTCACCGTCGAACCCGAATCGTTCGTGGTGAATCTGGGTGACGCTATGGCCCGGTGGACCAACGATCAGTGGCGTTCGACCATGCACCGCGTTGTCCCGAGTCAGGAGCGTCGCCAGTCGATCGCCTTCTTCCACAACGCCAACTGGGATGCCCGGATCGAATGCATTCCATCGTGCCTTGTCGCCGGCGAACTCCCCCGATACGAACCAATCCAGGCTGGCCCGCACCTCATGCAGAAGTTCCGCTCGACGATTGTGTGACCGGCAGGTGCAAGACTCCACGAGCATGCCGGGACAACCGAAGTTCAGTTTTGAGGATGCCCGACGTTTGTTCGACGCCACGCCGTTCGTTGGATGGTGGGGCCTGACGGTTGAGGACCTTGGCGATGGATGGGCGACCGTCGGACTACCGTTTCGGGACCATCTCACGCGACCTGGTGGCATCCTGCACGGACCGAGCTACGAAGTCGTTGCCGACGTCGCCATGTGGCTCGCTATCATGACCCGCACCGGCGAGGAACAAATGGCCGTCACCATAGAGATGAAGACCAGCTTTCTGCGCGGCGCCACGAGCGACATCACCTGCCGCGCTGAAGTCGTGAAGCTGGGCCGTCGCATCGTCTTCGGAACAGCAGAAACGTTCGACGCCAAACACCAACTTGTGGCCCAGTCTTCCCTCACCTACGTCCGTGCGTGAACCGGCCGCTTCACAGGGCTGACGTTCGGCGCGATGATGGGGACGTGGACGACACCTCCGACGGCCTTCTGGCTGCGAGGCGCCTCTGGCCGGAGCTGCGAGACATAGGCATCGGGCGCAATGTATTGCTCACCGCCCTGGCCACCGCATGGGCCCAATATTGGGCAGACCAGCACGTTTACCCTGGTGGTGCCAATGGCTTGTGCCGCTGCCAGGTTCGCGGCCATCGGCGCGCCCATCTTGCCCAACCCGATGAACCCAACCGACTTCATGCGCCGGGAATGTCTGGCATGGGCTTGTCGGTCGGCGGTGGCGTGATGCCTTCGGCGTCGAGCACCTCGCGAGCAAGGCGGAACGACTCGACACCGGCCGGGACGCCGGCGTACACCATGATCTGAATAAGCGTGTCGCGCAGTTCATCGAGCGTGCATCCGTTCTTGAGCGCACCCCTGAAGTGCAGCTTGAACTCGTGGCCTCGGTTCAATGACGCCAGGATGCAGAGGTTGTTCAAGCTGCGCTGGCGATCGGTCAGCGCATCACGGCCCCAGACCCCACCCCAGCAGTACTCGGTGACCATCTCCTGGAAGTCGCGGCTGAAGGTGTCAGCGGCCGAGAAGGCTCGCGTGACGTATTCGGGCCCAATGACACGACTGCGCGCCTCGATACCGGTTTCGAAGAGTGATTCGTCCATGTTCGGTACCCTACGTCGAAGGCCACCCCACCCGCATACGACGTGTTCGCGATTGAGTATGCCGAACGCGATGCTCGTCGACCCGACCACTTCATCGGTGGTGATCCGCATGACACGCCGATGCCTATGGACTATTTCGTCTGGGCGGTCGTGAGCGACGATCACACGTGGGTGGTTGATACCGGCTTCGGCCAGGAGGATGCCGATCGACGCAAGCGCCGACTGTTGCGAAGTGCAACGGAAGGACTCGCGCTCATTGGCGTGGACGCAGTCACCGCACCGAGTGTGATCCTCACGCACCTTCACTACGACCATGTCGGCGGGTTCGATCAGTTTCCGAATGCTCGCTTTCATCTGCAAGATCGCGAGATGGCGTTCGCCACCGGGCGGCACATGACGACACACACGCAAGCCCATTCGTTCACCTCCCGGCACGTGGCCGAGATGGTGATGGCGGTGCACGACCGTCGAGTCGACTTTCACGACGGCGACGCGGAACTTGCTCCGGGGTTGTCGGTGCATTTGCTCGGCGGTCACACCGACGGCCTCCAAGTTGTCCGCGTGTACAGGCGGTCCGGATGGTTGGTTCTGGCTTCTGATGCCACGCACTACTACGAGAACATGAATGCAAGCCGACCATTCCCGATCGTGTTCGATGTTGATGCGATGGTTGCTGGCTACGACCGCCTACGGGAACTCGCCGGACGCGACGGAACGATCGTTCCGGGGCATGACCCGATGGTGTTCGAACGCCACGCCCCGGCCGACCCGGCGCTCAGCGGCACTGTCGCCCGCCTGGGATGACGGGGCCTCTGCACCGTAGAGAGCGGAACGGGAGAGGTCGGCCGATTCATTTCTGCTGTTATCAGTCAGGTTCAGCCATACCGCCTGACCTGGGAGTACGTGTCTGGCGTGCTTCTCGATGGTCTGGCAATTTCTGCACTGTTGCTGCCATTCTTAGTAAATGGCAGCAACCGGCAAGAAGGGCCGCCCGCCCAAGGGAAAAACGATTCGAACTCTCGACGGCGCTATCGAAGTCCGCGGCAAGGTGCCCAACGGTAGCGGCTCGCTGTACCCGACCGCCGACGGTCGATGGCGTGGTGCGTTCGTCGACGACGCCGGCAAGCGCCACTATCTCAGCGGTCGCACGCGGGAGATAGTGGAGGCACGAGTAGAGGCCGCCCGGCTCAAGATGTCGGCACCCGAGTGGGCGCCGTTGCCAGACACCGTGACCGTCGGCGATGCGGCGCGCCGATGGTTGGACCAGAAGAAGCTACGTCCCTCATCGCTGGCTGAGTACGCCAAGGATGTCGAGCGCATCGCATCGTCGTCTATCGGGTCGTTGCCGATTGGCGAGGTCGATTACCCGACTCTTGAACGATGGTGGAACGGCTTGTTTGTCGACGGCAACACCCGGACTGGTCGGGGGCTCAAGCCGGAGACTGCCGCCGGCATCCGTCAGGTTCTCACGCAGGTGTTCACTCAGGCGATGCGGGACGGCGTAGTCGCTCGTGGTGAGAACATCGCCAAATGGTTGGAAGCTCCACGGGCACCCGAAGACGCGCCCGATGAGTCGCGCCGCATCTTCACGATCGAGGAAGCCCACGCCGTGATTCGTGCCGCCGAGAAGTTGAGAAACGGTCTGGGCGTGCCGCTGTTGATCGTGAACGGCCTGCGAGCGAGCGAGGTTCTCGGCCTGTCGTGGTCGGACATCGGCGATGGAACGTTCAGGGTTGAGCGCGCGTTGATTTACGTAGCGAGTGCGGGAAATCGGTTCGGTCCGCCCAAGACGACGGGCGCGCTCGGCCGACACTTCCAGGGTCCAGCCGTTGCCCGGTATTTGGCGCTCAGGCGTGAGCGATGGGAGGCCGAGCATGATCATGCCGAGTCGC
>JANMCE010000279.1:0-1802 GCA_031360915.1 Actinomycetes bacterium
CCCATTCACCGGTCATGGTGCCGTCGTCAACGAGCGTGACCAGCGGCGAGGCGACGAGTTGACCGACGCGGTTGGCATACACCGACGCACCCTTGCCGACGAGGTCGGCTTCGAGGCCGTGGCCACAAGCCTCATGGAACAGCACGCCACCGCTGCCGGCCTTGATGACGACAGGCACGCTGCCCGACGGCGCGGGACGTGCGTTGAGCTTGGTGATGGCGACGTGCGCAGCCTCACGGGCGAGGTCCTGCACGTCGTAGCGAGCGAACAACTCAAAGCCGTAGGTGTGGCCGAGGGACCGGTAGCCGGTCTGCATACCGGCGTCCCCGGTGGCAACGACATTGATGCGGAACATGGTGCGGACCTGATCGTCTTCCACCAAAAGGCCATCGGAGTTGGCGACCAGGATGCGTTTGCGGCTGTCGCCATAACCGGCCGACACTTGCACGATGGACGAACCAGCGCTGCGAGCCGCGTCATCAGCCTGCTGCAGCAGGGCGACCTTGGTGGCCTTGGCGACCGACTCGGGGTAGACCTCGACGGTGTTGACGGGGCGCACCGCGCGTCGGTTGAGGGCCACGATGTTGGCCCCCCCTCCGCCCTTGCGAGCGGCAGCAGCCGCTGCCTCGGCAGCCGCAACCAGGCCGGCCTCGGACAGGTCGGCGGTATGGGCGTAGCCAGTTGTTTCACCCGCAACGACCCGGATACCCGCGCCAATGTCACGCCCGGAGGTGACCTGCTCAACCTTGCCGTCATCGAGATAGGCCGATGACGACCGCTTGTCCTCGGCGTAGACCTCGGCAAACTCGGCACCGGTACGTAGTGCGGCGCCGAGCGCCCGTGACAGCACATCCTGGTCGATCATCGAAGCCTCCTAGAGCCGTGGCCCGACAGCCTACCGACCTGCCACCGAAACGGGGAAGGCCGACCAGAACTGCGTAAATCGTGACGGAATCAGTCGGTGCCGGTGGCCAGGAGGGTAAGGGCCTTGGCTCGTTGCCGTTCGCCGCGAGGCGGCCGGAGCAAGATGACCCGGAGCGTTGCCGGATGGCGCACCACCACAATGCCGACCGGGTTGCCGGCAACCGACACCTCAGTGGGTTCAGCCAGCAGGTCGACACCCTGTCGCCAGCAGCCGAGCGCGTTCACCATGAGATAGCGGCGATCGACAAGAGGATCGGTGAGCCAACCCGCCGCCCGTACCCGGCCACGACCGGGGCCATACACCACGCCCCGCCATCGAAGAGTCACCCATGTCTGGCCTTTCAGATACTTCCGGCAGCGAGCCGCCGCCTGCAGATCGAACAGGCCCATGCCCATCACGAGGAACGACGACACGAGCAGACCGGCCACCGGCATCGATGTCACCCGTTCCCGCTTCGTTGCGCCCACAATGATGGTACGCACCTTGCTGGCACGATCGACCGAAAGTCGCACGGTCTTACCGACATCAAATGATTCGGCGGTCTTGTCGGGAAGCGACACCATGACGGTGGCCACTTTCTTGTCATGGGTGTACTCCACGATCACCCAGCGTTGACCCGGCTTGGCGTCGGCTGGCGATTTCTCTTTCACACGGCCGTCCACCTCCTGGCCGTTGCGATTCACCGTGTTCTTGGTCTCGTTGAAGTACCGAGCGGCCACGATGAACCCGCCGAACAACGCAACTCCGATGGCAAGCACAACGGCGCCGCGGCGGACCCATTTCCGCAACGCCTCGTCAACGAGACGGGCTGCTTCGAGCGTGGCTGATTGGGTGCGCATCCGAGTTTCGGTCGAAACGGTTCTCGCTTGTGGCTGCG
>JANMCE010000290.1:0-8230 GCA_031360915.1 Actinomycetes bacterium
GATGACCGTTTGCACCGAACGTAGGTCGGTGAACGGTGGATGCACGCTGACCTCCACGGTGAGGTAGTCCTCTTTGGTGAGGAGGTAGCTCAACTTCTGCACCGTTTGAATGGCCTCGAAGTGGTTGTGGTGCATCTTCCAATTGCCGCTGATGAGCGGCATGCGATCGGCCATGACGTATTCCTTACTTGGCGTTCGGGGCAGAGCGGAGGGCGGCGAGGCCGGGCAGGTCGCCAAGCTCGAGGAGTTCAAGCGATGCGCCGCCACCGGTGGAAACGTGCGAAACATCATCGGCAAAACCGAACTGCGCGAGCGCGGCGGCCGAGTCACCGCCGCCAACCACGGTAAAGGCCTTGGTGTCGGCCATCGCTTGAGCGATGGTGCGGGTGCCATTGGCGAAACGGGCGTCTTCAAACATGCCGAGCGGGCCGTTCCAGAACACCGTGCGGGCGTCCATGATGACGTCGGCGAACGCGGCAGCGGTGCCGGGTCCGATGTCGAAGCCCTTGGCTCCCGCTGGAAGGCGGGTTCCCCAGGTTTGGACCTGGCCATCCTTGTCGACACCGATGATGTCTTCGGGCAGATGAATGGTCTTGCCGCTGGCAAGCAGGCGCTTGCAGGTATCGACCTGATCGGGTTCGAAAAGCGAGTCACCGATCGGATTACCGAGCGCGGCCAGGAACGTGAAGCACATGGCCCCCCCGATGGCGAGCGCGTCCACCACATTCAAAAGCGACTCGACCACACCGAGCTTGTCGCTGATCTTCGACCCACCGAGTACCGCGACGAAGGGGTGCTTCGGTGCATTTCGCAGGCCGAGTGTGACGTCGACTTCCTTCTGCAGCAGCCGACCCATAGCCGACGGCAGTGTCTGCGGCGGACCGACAATTGAAGCGTGGGCGCGGTGCGCTGCGCCGAACGCGTCGTCAACGTAGGCGTCCATGCCTGCAACCAACGATGCTACGAACGCTGGGTCGTTTCCTTCTTCCCCCGGGTTGAAGCGCAGGTTTTCCAGCAGTTCTACACCGGGTGCCAATTCGGCCAAACGGGCCCGAACCGCGTCAATCGAGTACTTCGCTTCCGGCGCACCCTTAGGCCGACCAAGGTGGCTGGCGCACACCACGGTGGCGCCGTGCTGCTGCAACCAGGTGATGGTGGGCAGCGCGGCGCGGATGCGGAAGTCATCGGTGATGACGCCCTTGTCCATCGGCACGTTGAAGTCGGTGCGGACGAGGACCCGCTTCCCGTCGAGGGGAAGCAGGTCCTCCAAAACCGGCAGGCTCACGCGTTACTTCTTCTTCTTGGCGGCGGCCAGCTTCTTGGCAGAGGGCTTGTTGGCCTTGCCGACCACGAGTGCCAGGTCCACCAGGCGGTTGGAATAACCCCACTCGTTGTCGTACCAGCCGAGCACCTTCACGAGCTTGCCCTGGCTCATGGTGAGCTCACTGTCGAAAATGCAGCTATGCGGGTTACCGACAATGTCGCTCGACACGATGGGGGCATCGGTGTACTCCAGCACGCCCTTCAACGCTCCCCTTGCGGCAGCGGCCTTGAACGCGGCGTTGATCTCCTTGACCGAAGCTTCGTTGTTGAGGATGGCCACGAAGTCGGTGATGGAACCGGTGGGGACCGGCACGCGTAACGACGTGCCGTCGAGCTTGCCCTTCATGGATTCAAGCACGAGGCCCGTGGCTCGAGCCGCTCCGGTTGAGGTGGGCGTGATGTTGATGGCCGCGGCGCGGGCACGACGTAAATCGCTGTGCGGTCCATCAACCAGCGCCTGATCACCAGTGTAGGCGTGGATGGTCGTCATGAGGCCCTGCTGCACCCCGAACGCGTCATCGAGCACCTTCACCAGCGGAACGAAACAGTTGGTGGTGCACGAAGCGTTGGACACAACCAGGTGCTTGGCCGGATCGAACGTGTGATGGTTCACGCCGTAGACAAAGGTGGCGTCGGCACCATTGCCCGGAGCAGAGATGATGACGCGCGGAGCGCCAGCCTCGATGTGCAGAGCGGCCTTGGCCCGGTCGGTGAAGAAGCCGGTGGACTCAATGACAACGTCGACACCCAGATCGGCCCAGGGCAGATTCTTCGGGTCACGCTCGGAGAGGATGGTGATGCTGTCATCACCGATGTGGATGGTGTTGTTCTTGCCGACCGTCACCTTGTGCGGCAGCTTGCCCATCACCGAGTCGTACTGCAGCAGATGGGCCATCTGGTCGAGCGAGCCGAGGTCGTTGGCGGCCACGAATTCAATGGCTGCTCCCGACTGCTTGGCGGCCCGGTAGAAGTTCCGGCCGATCCGACCAAAACCGTTAATGCCAACGCGAATTGCCATGAGTGATCCTTCTGGGGGTTAGCGAACCCGCAGAGACTAGCGAAAAGGGTGGCGCGTCACGAAGGTCTTTGGTCGACAGCGACCAGGCTCACACCGCACCGTGGCGTGTGATGTCACGATGCTGCACGCGGACTTGGGTTCCGTGCACTCTCAATCGACGTCCAAGTTCCTCAGAGAGCGCCACCGAGCGGTGACGACCACCGGTGCACCCGATGGCGATCGTCAGGTAGCTCTTGCCCTCTTCCACGTACGCAGGCAGCAAAAGGTCGAAGAGGCCGTCGAGGTGGGCCAGAAATTTCTCCGACAGTTCGTTGCCAAGCACGTAGTCCCGCACGTCGAGGTCGAGACCGCTCTGATCACGAAGGCTGTCGACCCAGAACGGATTCGGCAGAAAGCGCACGTCGAAGAGCAGATCGACGTCAACGGGCACGCCGTGTTTGAAACCGAACGACACGACCGAGGTCTGCATACCGACGTTGTCGATCTCATCGCTGAACAGCTCCGTCACCTGCGCCTTCAACTGATAGATCGTCTTGCCCGTCGTGTCGATCACAAGGTCGGCAGCCGCCCGCAATGGCTCGAACACCGCCCGATCCTGCTGCACCGCGTCGAGGACGCTGGCGTCGGCGGTTGCGAGCGGATGTTTACGTTTCGTGGCGCCGTAGCGCTTGACCAGCTCCGCATCGCTTGCCTCGAGAAACACGATGCGCACGCGGTCGCCGCTGGCCCGCAGCCGCTGCACGACCTGCACCATCTCTGATTGCTGGCCGGTCACTCGACCGACAACGAGCGCGAGATGATGGATGCTTGACCCCGGCTGGGCGGCCAGTTCGGTGACTTTCTCGATCAGCGACGTGGGCAGATTGTCGACCACGAACCAGCCGAGGTCTTCCATGTCATCGGCCACCTGCGAACGCCCGGCGCCTGAAAGTCCGGTGATCACGACGATGTCGGTCATGGTGCCGAGGCTATGCCGGTGTGCCGGTCTTGCGCGTATCCAAGAACAGAAGGCGAGGAATCGTCGCCGCTTCGACATACTCGGTGGCTCGGGCCAGAAAGCCCGGCGGCGGCTTGGGCTCATGCATGCGCCTCACCGTCAGCCCGCTATCGGCCAGCGCGTTTATGTAGCGCCCGAGGGGCCGGTGGATGAACGGAATGAAAATGTCCTTCTCCACTTCCTGGTCGGATTCGTCCTCCACCAAGTAGGCACCAATGCGCCAGTACTGCTCGGGCGGATCGAGAATCTGGTCGTCAATCCAGCCGCTATTCGGGGTCTGCAGCAAGGGATGGTTGAGGAAGAACAGGAACTTGCCGCCCGGCTTCAGCACCCGACTAACTTCGGCAATGGCGTCATCAACATCACGAATGTGCTCGAAAACGAGGCACGCCACGACTGCATCAAACGCTTCGTCGCTGAACGGCAGTTTGCCTGCGCCGGACTGGACGAACTCTGCGCCACCGTCACGCTCGTGAGCGACCTTGATCTGGTTCCAGGTGGGGTCGATGCCGATGACCTTGGTGGCGCCACCTTTGACGGCGAGGCGCGAGATCTGACCGTCACCGCATCCAACATCGAGCACCGTCTTGGCACCCTGCAGCGCCTCGGCCGCAAGCGGAAGGATCTGCTCCTCGTACTCCTCATCGGCGCCGTCGGTGAATCCTTCAATCCACCAGTCCGCGTGCTTTTCCCACAGATCGTCTTCGCTCACTTGTGAATCTTCGCGTAGACGGCCTCAGCCACCGCATCCGGTAACCAGCTCAGGTCCTTCAACGTTTCGAGCGACGCCTTCTTCACGGCGTTCACGCCCCCCATCTCTTTGGTGAGGCGTTTCTTGCGGGTCTCCCCCAAGCCGGGAATGTCGTCAAGCACGCTCACGGTCATCCGCTTGTCTCGCAACTCGCGGTGGAAAGTGTTGGCGAAACGGTGGGCTTCGTCGCGAATGCGTTGCAGCATGAACAGCGCTTCCGATTGGCGGGGCACAATCATCGGCTCGCTGTGGCCGGGGATGTAGACCTCTTCGAAGCGTTTGGCCAGCGATGCGATGGGGATCTCGTCTTCGAGTCCGAGGGCCTTCACGACCCGCTCTGCGACCGCGAGTTGTCCCTTGCCACCGTCCACCAGCAGCAGCTGAGGCGGGTAGGCGAACTTGCCCTTTCGGTCGTTGCGATCGGGCGCGGGTTGGTCCCGCTCGTCCAGGTACGCCTGCAGACGACGGGTGAGCACTTCCTCCATCGCGGCGTAGTCGTCGTTGCCTTCGACAGTCTTGATCTTAAATCGGCGGTACTCGCTCTTGCGCGGCAGACCATCCTCCATTACCACCATCGAGCCGACATAGTCGGTGCCCTGAAGGTGGGCCATGTCGTAACACTCGATACGCAACGGCGCCTCCGGCAGATGCAACGCGTCCTGCAACTCGTTCAAGGCGCGGGCCCGGCTGTTGTGGTCAGCGGCGCGACGCAGCCGGTGGCGAGTGAATTCTTCTTTCGCATTTCGGGTGACGGTCTCATGCAGTTCACGCTTGCCGCCCCGTTGCGCCATGCGGATCTGCACCCTGCTGCCGCGTGCCGCCGTGAGCCATTCCTCGTACACATTGACGGCTTCGGGATCGGCCGGAACGATGACCAGCTTGGGCACGCCGAGCGGTGGCGCGTCGCCATAGAGCTCTTCGAGAATGCGGGCGATGAGACCATCAACCGGCAGGTCTTCCACCTTGTCGATGATGAACCCCTTGCGCCCAACCACGCGACCCTTCCGCACGTAGAAGACCTGCACGGCCGCTTCGAGGTCATCGTCGGCCAGCCCGATGAGGTCAATGTCCTCGCTGCGATCACCCACCATCTGCTGCTTCTCGATGGCCTTCTGCACTGCGGCCAAACGGTCACGTAGCCGGGCTGCAAGTTCGAACTCCAACTCGCCCGCTGCGTCCGTCATGTTCTGCTTCAGCCGGTTGACAACCTCGTCGGTGTCACCATCCAGGAAATCGCAGAGGTCGCGGACCAGAGCCTCATACGCGTCCGGCGTGATCTCGCCGACGCAGGGGCCTGAACACTTCTCGATGTGGAAGAGCAGGCACGGACGGCCCAGCTTCTCGTGGGTGGTGAACTTCGATGGCGAACAGGTGCGGATGGGAAACGTGCGCAGCAACAGGTCGAGCGTGTCCCGAATGGCATAGGCGTGCGCGTACGGGCCGAAGTACTTCACACCCTTTCGTTTGGTGCCGCGCATCACCATCGCTCGCGGCCACACCTCATCGAGCGTGACCGCCATGAACGGGTAGCTCTTGTCGTCCATCAGGCGGATGTTGAAGCGGGGACGATGCTGCTTGATAAGGTTGTACTCCAACATCAGCGCTTCGACTTCGTTTCGCACCTCGATCCACTCGACCGTCGCTGCGGTCTGCACCATCTGCGCGGTACGCGGATGCATGTTGCGGGGGTCCTGGAAGTAGTTGCTCAGCCGTTGCTTCAAGCTCGATGCTTTGCCGACGTAGATCACGCGGCCGTCGGCGGACTTGAACTGGTAGCTACCCGGGCCTTCGGGGATCGTTCCGGCCGGGGGGCGTTGCACCATGGCGCTACGTTACGCTGCCTTCGTCCCGATTCTCAGTTCGTACAAGGAGCATGCACCCATGGCCCAAATCACACTCGGTGGAAACCCCGTCCACACCTCGGGCGAGCTGCCGAAGGTCGGTTCCGCCGCCCCCGAGTTCTCTTTGGTGAAGAATGACCTGTCCGCTCTCGACAGTGCCGATCTCGCTGGCAAGCGCGTCATCCTCAACATTTTCCCATCCATCGACACACCCACGTGCGCTACTTCTACCCGTGAGTTCAACAAGCGCGCTGGCGCCCTGAACAACACCGCCGTTGTGTGCGTGGCCGCCGATCTTCCCTTCGCCATGGGCCGCTTCTGTGGTGCCGAAGGCGTCGACAACGTGTCCACCGGTTCCGTCTTCCGCAGCTCCTTCGGCCGCGACTACGGCGTCACCATCGTTGACGGTCCGCTGCGTGGCGTGCTCGCCCGAGCCGTGGTCGTTCTCGATGCTGATCACAAGGTTGCCTACACCGAGTTGGTCGGCGAAATCGGCCACGAACCGAACTACGACGCCGCCATCGCCGCCCTGAAGTGATCCGGCTGGATCGGCTGCTGGCGAACCTCGGTTACGCCAGCCGTACCGAAGCCAACCACATGATTCGCAACGGACGGGTCTCGGTTGACGGCAACGTCGCCCGGGACCCGTCGTCGCGTGTCGACCCCGGCAGCGTCACGTTGGACGACGAGCCGCTCGATCATCCCGATGGCATGTTGATCGCACTCCACAAACCGGCTGGCTACGTGTGCTCCCACGACGACCGCGACGGGGCGACCGTGTTCACCCTGCTCCCCCGCCGGTGGCTCGATCGCACACCACGGCCTGAAGCCGTCGGCCGTCTCGATAAGGACACGACCGGGCTAATACTCATCACCGACGATCACGCGCTGCTGCATCGGCTGACGTCGCCCAAACATCATGTGGAGAAGGTCTACGAGGTCACCCTCGACCGGCCCGTCGACCCATCACTGATCAATGTGTTCGCAGCAGGCACCCTGATGCTTCGGAGCGAATCCGACCCTTGCCTACCTGCGCGGCTGTGCATTCTCGATGATTGCCGAGCGGAGTTGACCATCACCGAAGGCCGCTACCACCAGGTGAAGCGCATGTTCGCCGCCTGTGACTACAAGGTCGAGGCCCTGCACCGCACCCACGTCGGCCAATGGTCGCTCGATGATATTGCTGCGGGCGAATGGCGAGACCTGCCACAGTAGAGCCATGGTCACCATCCACCTTCTCTACATCATCGACGCGTACAAATTGGCCGAGTTTGAAGAGTACGGCCGACGTTGGAGTCCGTTTCTTGCAGGGAGCTGAAAGGCGTGTGTTGGCGCGTCACGCGCCGCAACCAGGGAAACATTTTCCGCCCGTCAGACTTATCGCTGCATCCGAATGCACCACAAGAGCCCGTTCGAAACGGTGCACTGCAGTGCACCGGTATGTCCAATGAAGCTACGACAAATACCCGGATGCCAGAGGCGGTGCGGTGTAGCCGCATGAACCTCGTCGATCACGAGCCCCTCAATCCTTTTCAGCAACCTGCTCATCGCTTCCTTCGCGGCAGGGCAGATTGGTACGGTACCGTTACTTCAGCTCAGCCGTACCAGTTGATTCGATCGTGGCGCATGAACGCTTCGAGTTCGTGCACCGTTCCTCGACGGGAACGGCCGAAAGGCCGACTCGTTCTGAACCTGATTCTCATGCGGCTCAGTACGCGTCCTACCCGAGAGCTCCCTCTCACGAAGCGACATCAGACCAACAGTGGGGCCAGGAAGCGGCCGGTGTGGCTGGCTTTGACCTTGACGAGGTCCTCGGGCGTGCCTTGGGCGACAATCGTGCCACCGCCGGAGCCGCCTTCGGGGCCGAGGTCGATGATCCAGTCGGCAGTTTTGATGACATCGAGGTTGTGTTCGATGACCAAGACCGAGTTGCCCTGATCGACCAGACGTGAGAGCACGGTCAGCAGCCGGCGCGTGTCTTCGAAATGGAGGCCAGTGGTCGGTTCGTCGAGCAGGTAGATGGTGTGGCCGGTGTTGCGCTTCGCCAACTCTGACGCCAGCTTCACGCGCTGCGCCTCACCACCCGACAACGTGGTTGCAGGCTGCCCAAGACGCACGTAGCCAAGACCCACGTCGACAAGAGTTTGCATGTGACGCGAAATAGCCGGTTGGTTGGCGAAGAAGCCAACGGCCTCCTCGCACGGCATGTCGAGCACTTCGTAGATGTTCTTACCCTTGAACGTGATGTCGAGAGTGTCCCGGTTGTAGCGCATGCCCTTGCACACTTCGCACGGCACGTA
>JANMCE010000325.1:0-10590 GCA_031360915.1 Actinomycetes bacterium
AGTTGATGGCCTCGCTGGCGTTGTCACGACAGCAGTCTCGCAGTGGGGACCGCGTCCGGCTTTCGACCGTTCTGGCTGAGTAGCCGAGAATGTCCTACGAGATCGAACTGACCTCGGAGGCTCGAAGGCATCTCAACCGGCTCCCCGAAAAGGTGAGGGACGTCGCGATCGCGTTGATGCTCGGGGCAATGTCTGAGAATCCGCAACGTGCCGGTAAACCGCTCGTGGGTCAGCTGGAGGGTATGCGATCTGCTCGCCGTGGAGACTTCCGCGTCATCTACGAGATCGACGAAGACACCCGCACCGTTGTGGTGTTGCGGGTGCAGCATCGAAGCGACGTCTACCGACCACGGTGACCGGCAAGTCGCCGATATTTTCGGCAATCAGGACGGGGCGCGATAGGTGCGTCGGGCGGTCAGGGCAGAAACGCCGAGTACGACGAGCAACAGAAATGGGGGAGCGAACTCAAGGGCGCCGTCACACCGTCGGGTGACAGTCCGCTGAGTCGCTCGATCCAACGGAGAGGTCTGACTCACGGAGATTCGGCTGATCGATCAGAGCATACTGACGTTGGTCGCCGTCAACCGAAGATGTGTCAGCCTTCGACCGTGGTCGATCCTGGCCGAGACTGACAAACTGACGCCATGTCGAGCGTAGATCCGAAGTTTCTCAGCCAACTCCGCTACCGCTGCATTGGACCGAGTCGTGGTGGACGTGTCGTGGCCGTGGCCGCCGACCCGAAGAAGCCAGCGGTCTTCTACCACGGGGCCGTTGCCGGTGGTGTCTGGAAGTCTGACGACGCCGGCCAGTACTGGGAGAACATCACCGACGGATTCCTCACGACCGGCTCGATCGGTGCGTTGGCGGTGGCGCCATCGGACGGGAACGTGATCTACGCCGGCACGGGTGAGGCCACCATCCGCATCGATGTCACCCACGGCGACGGCGTATACAAGTCCACTGACGCTGGTGTGACGTGGAAGCACATCGGGCTTCGTGAGTCGCGCCACATCGGCGAGATTCGAGTGCACCCCACCAACCCCGACATCGTCTACGTCGCCGCGCTCGGTCATTCGGCGAAAGATAATCCCGAGCGCGGGTTGTATCGCTCGAAGGACGGCGGTGAGAGCTGGGAACTCGTGCTGTTCGTGAGCGACGGCGCGGGTGCGATAGACGTCTGTCTTGACCCAAACAATCCCCGCATCATCTTCGCCACTATGTGGCAGGCCCGCCGCAACTTCTGGTCGATCAACAGTGGTGGACCCGACTGCGGTTTGTGGCGATCACGTGATGGCGGCGATACGTGGGAGAACATCAGTGCTCGGCCAGGGATGCCCGACGGCACGCTCGGCAAAATCGGGGTATCGGTCTCCCAAGCACGCTCGGGCCGAGTGTTCGTGATGGTCGAGGCCGAGGGTCGCAAGCGAGGGCTGTATCGCTCCGATGACATGGGCGAAACGTGGGAGAAGGTGTCCTCGAAACCCGACCTTTGCTGGCGACCCTGGTACTACCAACACGTGATAGCGCACCCGACAGAGGCCGACACGGTCTTCGTGATGAACATGAAGGCCTGGAAGTCGATCGATGGCGGCAAGACCTTTGATGAGTTCCACACACCCCATGGTGACAACCATGCGCTGTGGATCGACCCAACGAATCCTGACCGCATGATTGGTTGTGATGACGGCGGTGCGTGGGTGTCGTTCAACGCCGGACGATCGTGGTCAACCATTTACAACCAGCTGACCGCGCAGTTCTACCACGTGGCTACGGATGATCAGTTTCCGTACATGGTGTACGGCTCGCAGCAGGATAACTCGAGTCTTGCGGTGCCGAGTCAGACCGGTCTTGGCGCCATCAACTGGTCTGACTGCTACTCGCCAGGCACGGCCGAAAGCGGCTACGTCGCGCCCAAGCCGGGGGACCCGAACATCGTGTACGTCGGTGCTATCGGCAGTTCGCCCGGCGGTGGTGAAGCGCTCCAGCGCTACGACCATCGCACCAAACAAACGCAGCTCGTCAGCGTGTGGCCCGAGGCGTATCACGACGGTGAAACGGCCGAGGTTCGCTTCCAGTGGACGTACCCGATCGTGTTCTCGCCGCAGGATGCGAACGTGTTGTACACGGCGGGAAACAAGGTGTTCCGAACGACTGATGAAGGTCATAGTTGGGACACCATCAGCCCGGACTTGACCTACGCCGATCCGGCCACGCTGGGCGTATCTGGCCCGCTCACGATGGACACGGCGGGTGCCGAGATGTACGCCACCATCTTCTCGCTGGTCGTTTCCGCCCATGAGCAGGGCGTGCTGATGGCCGGCTCCGACGACGGTCTGGTGCACGTATCGACGAACGATGGCGGCGACTGGGTGAACGTCACGCCACCCGACCTCCCGAAGTTCTCGCAGGTCACCATGCTGGCCGAATCACCACACACTGCGGGCACCGTCTACATGACGGTCGCCCGCCACAAAATGGGCGACTATTCGCCCTACGTCTACAAGACCAGCAACCTCGGCACGATCTGGCAACGGATCGACAACGGTCTGCCCGATGGCGAGTTCTGTCGGGTCATTCGGGAAGATCCGAATCGCCAGGGCTTGCTGTATGTCGGCACCGAACTCGGAATCCATGTGTCGTTCGATGACGGCACGAGTTGGCAGCCGTTGCAGGCGAACTTACCGGTCACACCGATCTACGACTTCGTCATCAAAGACACCGATCTGGTGGTAGCTACCCACGGTCGTTCGTTCTGGATTCTGGACGATCTCACACAACTGCACCAGATGTACGACGAGCTCATGGGCGCCGACAAGTTCCTGCTCAAGCCCCGCGATGTTGTTCGCATTCCACCCCACATCACCGCCGCGTGGGGCGGTACCACCGGTGGCAAGAACTATCACGTCACGTCTGGCCAAAACGCCACCTTCTATCTCGACGAACACGACACTGGCCACACCACCCGGCGAGTGCTTGATGCTGGCAGCGATCTTGAGCGTGGAGTGCGTATCACCTACTACCTCGACCAGCCCGCGGTCGGGGCTGCTGTGCTGACCATCAGCGATGCGGACGGCAACGTTGTGGATACGTTCCCGAGCACCATTCCCACCGAGAAGAAGGATCGCTTGGGCCTCTACATCACGGCGCAGGAAGGCATGAACAGCTTCCAGTGGCCAATGACGTATCCGGCTGGCGTGAAGATGATCGACACCGACTTTCACACTCGCCCCGCCGGTCCGCTGGCCAAGCCGGGTACTTACACAGCAACCCTGATGGTAGGCGAGTGGTCAATGACGCAGACGTTTTCGTTGCTGAAGGATCCGCGGGTGGCTACGAGCAACAATGCGTTGGCAGAGCAGTTCGAACTTCTGCGGCGCATCCAAGACAAGCTGTCCGACATTGCCACCGGCGTGAACACCCTTCGCACGATGAAGCGGCAAATCGGCGAGTGGACTGCACGTCTGTGCGATATTTCTTTGGCCTCAGATGTGGTGCAGGCGGCGGGCGAGGTGAGCCAGCGCCTGACCTCCATCGAAAACGAGTTGGTGCAAGTTGAGTTCACGTCCGACGGGGACACGCTCAACTATCGCGAGCAGCTCTACGAGAAGCTGAGTGCCCTCCCACCCGTCGTCAGTAGCGCGGATGCCGGACCGACCACCCAGTCCTACGCCGTCTACGACAAGCTCGCTGGCCAAATCGACTACCAACTCGCCAGTCTCAACGCTCTGATCTCCGGTGATCTTGCCCGGCTCAACGACCAGCTCGACCAACTCAAGGTTCCGCTCATCGCTCCCTGACTCAGCGTCCAGGATTGTTTCGCGTAGTCGGCGGCGCGTTGAGGTGGGAGCACGACGTTCGTTGACAAGTTCGAGAACTGATGGAGAGATGAGTCGGTTAGGTCATCGTTGCGAGTAATGGCCCCGGGTGTCGTCTTATCCGAGGGCTTCGAAGGCGGTGCTCACCGTGACTGTCGCGATCCGGACCATGGGGGAGGGGCGCTCAAGTTGCGTGATGTAGCTCTGTACTGCGGTAAAGATGGTTCTATGGAGCAGGAGCGCGCAAACGGGCTAGATTTCGACCCTCGCCGGCCGAGGATTGCGACGGTATGTCTGTTCGCCCTTGTCGTAATATTTGCGGCAACGTTCGCTTTCGAATTCAAGTTGGCTGCCGAAAAGTTTTTGGGGCTGATCAGCGGCCAGTCAAGCCCGGTTGCAGCAGCACGAAGCCTTCCACGAGTCGAGGTTGGCCTGCTGGTCACGGGCGCAGTCATGGCAGCCGCACTGCTTGGCCGATGGTCGCATGCAAAGTGGGCGGACGGTCTTGGCGTTGAAGCTGTCGCCGCGTCAGCGAGGGGCGAGGACCGCACAATTTCGGTGCGAGGCAGCGCGATACGAGTCTTTGCGACCTGGCTCGTTACCGCAGCGATCGCCTCAATTGGTCGAGAGGCTGCGATCATCGAAGGCAGCGGTGCGTTCGGCTCAGTACTCGGACGAAAGACCGGAGGACGCGGCGACGCCCTCGCCGCTGCTGGCATCGCCGCCGGATTCGCTGCGGCCTACCATGCGCCGATCGCCGCTGTGTTGTACCTCGACGAACACCTCAACGTGCGGAACAGCAAACGAGGTTCGCTGTTCACGATCTCCGGCGCAGCTGCAGGATATTGGTTCTCAACGCGGGTGCTTGGTGGCCACCCCATTTTTCAGGCGAGGTCGGTGGCGAAAACCTCCTCGATCGCGATTGGTGCGCTCATTGCGCTCGTCCCGGCGGTTCTCGGTGCTCGAATCTTCTTAGAAGTTCGCGTCCGTTTCGCACCCAACATGGTCACGGAACGTTCCAGAGCTCAGCTGCTGATCTCGACGTTGGCGCTGGCCGTCCTCGCCGGGGTTTCGGTAGCAGTGTTTCGTGATGCGGCTGGAAATGGGATGGAAGCATTGCGCTCGACCGCCGGAACCGCCACGATTGGCTTGGCTGTCGCGCTGGCCTTCGGCAAACTCGTTGGTACCACCGCAGCGCTTGCGTCCGGAGTGCCGGGCGGGGTGCTCACCCCGACCTTGAGTGTCGCGGCCGGATTCGCGCTGCTTGCCTCATTCGGATTGTCCGCCGTCGGAATAGCGCCGGTCAGCCCGTGGACGATCACGATCGCAGCGATGGCGGTCGGCTTGACCGTCGGGTTGCGTTCTCCACTGATGGCGATCGTGATGGTCCCTGAACTTGTCGGCGACTACTCCTTGATCCCGGTGATCGCTGCTGTCGTCGCCGCGGCGTGGCTGATTGATCGCCAAATCGATCGATTCCTCGTCCACGTAGGCCAGCGCCTTCCCGACGGCATCCACGATGAAGACGGCTGAAATCCTCAAGCACTGCGTCGAGATTGCCGAGTGACCTGGGGCATCGCCGCCAAGGCAGTGGTCATTTCGCTGCTACGACTGGTTGGCTCGGTGCGAATGAGGGGAGGCCTTTTGGCTCGCCCATGTCTCCCCATGCTGTGGTGAAGGTGAAGAGTTCCCCGCTGATGATCGTTCGGCGCCACTCGAGGGCTCGACCGGCGTGCTCGGTGTAACGCTCAACCATGAAAGCGGGCTGGCGAGCTTTCATGTTCAGGAGCGACCGTTCCGCCGAGGTGGGTAACGTCGGATGCACCTTTTCCCAACCGGCGCCCGGACGTACGCCGCATCGACTTTCCAGCTCGATGTAGACGGCTGTGTGTTCGAAATCGACGGTAAGCAGCGGTGCCGCAACCTTGGCCACGAGCCAAATTTCGTCGGTGGCGACGGGGCGATCATCGGCGTAGCGAAGGCGATGAAGGTAGACGAAATCGGTTGCGGCCGGAAGGCTCATAAGGCTGGCTACGTCGGGTTGGCGTCGCTTCTCAAGATCGAGCACAGTATTGCGCTGCCGATAACCGTGGTCCTCGATCGAGCGGAACAGGCTGTAGAGCGCACCGGTGCGCTGCTCTATCGGGGTACGGCGAATAAAGGTTCCTCGGCCGCGTTCGCGGTCAATGAGCCCTTCATTGTGCAGGCGACGCATGGCGTCGCGCATGGTGTGTCGACTCGTTTCGTACTGCTCAATCAGTTCGCGCTCGGCCGGAAACCCGGTCTCGAACTCCCCACTGGCGAGCCGACGCCGGAGGTCTTCGAGCACCTGGGCCCACAGCGGCATCGGGCTGGAGCGGTCGGGCCTCCGGGCAACATTTATCACGGCATGACCAATGTACGGACAATCAAAGAACGGTGCAAGCCATTCGATAGTGGTTCGTTGTGGACGGGGTTGAGCTGGGCTAAGTTGTACGGACATTCGGCTGTACGTGCGAATAGTGGGGAAGTTCGCACATGGAGGAAGTCCATGATCGTCAAGCAGTATTACCTCGGTTGCCTGTCGCAGGCTTCTTATCTCATCGGTGATGAGACAACCGGCCGTGCCGTCGTTGTGGACCCTCAACGTGAGATCGCCGAGTACCTTACCGATGCTCAAATGCATGGCCTCGCCATCGAGCGGGTCATCGAGACGCATTTTCACGCAGACTTCTTGTCGGGTCACCTTGAGTTGCAAGCGGCAACCGGCGCAATCATTTCGTACGGGTCAGCGGCGAAAGACGCGGTTGAGTTTCCGATCGATGGGTTGGAACACCAGCAGGTCCTGTCATTGGGTGAGGTTTCATTGGAGATCCGCCACACGCCTGGCCACACGCCCGAGTCGATATCGATCGTGATACGCGAACATGAAGGCGATGAGATGCCGTACGGAGTGCTTACCGGTGACACGCTCTTCATTGGTGATGTCGGTCGACCAGACCTGTTGACCTCCGTTGGGGTTACCGCTGACGAGTTGGCGCGGTCACTGTATCGATCGACCCGTGAGCAGCTCATGACATTGCCGGACGCCACCCGGGTCTTTCCTGCGCACGGCGCCGGTTCGGCCTGTGGCAAGTTCTTGTCATCCGAAACCGTCTCCACCATTGGTGAGCAGCGCAGAACGAACTACGCACTGCAGGACATGTCTGAAGATGACTTTGTCCACGTAGTAACCGAGGGACAGAGCCTGTCTCCGTTGTACTTCGCGTTTGCTGCTACTCGCAACAAGCAAGCCCATGAGGTGCTGACCGAGAACGCGGTGCCCCGCTCGATGTCCATGACCGAAGTGCTCGCCGAGCAGCGCCGTGGCGCCGTCGTTCTCGACAGTCGAGACCCCGCAGTCTTTGCTCAGGGTCACCTCGTTGGTTCGTACAACGTTGGTCTGGCGGGTCGCTATGCCGAGTACGCCGGTGACGTGCTCACCGCGGACCAGCCCATTGTGTTGGTGTGCGATAACGGTACGGAGTTGGAGGCCAAGAACCGACTGGCTCGTATCGGGTTCGACCACGTGGTCGGCTGCCTTGGTGATCCCGTGTCGTCCTTCCTCAGTCACCCTGGTTGGGTGACATCGGCATCGCGCCTCACCGTCGATGAACTCGTCGATCGGATGAATCATGTCGAAGGGCTTCAACTGGTCGACGTGCGCGGACCGGGCGAGATTGCCGAGGGCAAGATGGCCGGTGCCAGCGAGGTACCTCTGGCGCGAATTCTTGATCGTCTCGGTGAGTTGAATCCGACCGCGCCAACCGTTGTCTATTGCGGCAGCGGATACCGCTCGATGGTCGCAGCATCGGTCATGCGGTCAGCGGGCTTCAAGGACGTCTCGGACCTGGTTGGCGGGTTCAGCGCGTGGGAACAAGCCGACCGGCCGATCGCTACAACGGTGGCGAGTTCCTAACTCTTTCTTCTACGACGACCCGAGAGCAGTTGCCGATGACGCGTTACGCGTTCCTGATTGATCAAGACACCTGTATTGGCTGCCATGCGTGCACAGTGGCGTGCAAGGCCGAGCATGAGGTGCCGTTGGGCGTGAACCGTACCTGGGTCAAATACATCGAGAAAGGCGTCTTCCCTGATTCCCGGCGCTTCTACTCGGTGAATCGTTGCAACCACTGTGATGATGCACCGTGCGTATCGATTTGCCCGACCACGGCGCTGTTTCGTCGCGATGACGGCATTGTCGACTTTGATGATTCGAACTGCATTGGGTGTAAGTCATGTATGAACGCTTGCCCGTACGACGCCTTGTACATAAACCCCGAGACGCAGACCGCGCAGAAGTGCAACTTCTGTTCGAGTCGCATTGAGGTCGGGCTCGAGCCGAGTTGCGTCATCGTGTGCCCCACCCAGTCGATCTTCGCCGGCGACATTGAGGATCCGACCTCGAAGATTTCGATCATGCTTGGTCGCCACGACACGCAGGTGCGAGCGCCGGAGCAGAACACGAAACCGCACGTGTTCTACAAGGGTGCCGATGAGGCCGCCCTTGACCCGTTGCAAACCCGAATCGCCGATGACGGCATGATCTGGGCGGAGACCACCAAGCATCACCCGACCCTTCCGGTCGATCCACCCGGTCGGGGTAGACAAGTCGTTGCTCGCACGGCGTACACCACGGAACATCCCATGGTCTGGAAAGGCAAGGTTTCGGCCTACCTGGTCACGAAGGCCATCAGCGCCGGAGCCATCATGGCTGGAGGCCTCGCTGTGGTGATGGGTCATGCCAACCAGCGTGCCTTCGTTGGTGTGCTGTTGCCGATCTTGTCACTGATGTTCGCTGCCGCGACGGGAGCGTTGCTGGTGGCTGACCTGAAGCAGCCGAAGCGGTTCTATTTCATTCTCACCCGACCCCAGTGGGGTTCCTGGTTGGTCCGTGGTGCGTTCATCATTCTCGGCCACGGTCTGTTGAGCTCGCTGTGGCTGCTCGGCGGGTTGCTGAACGCGCCCGGTCTCATCAAAGCCGTCGCCGCGCCAGCGATGCTGTTCGCCGCTGGCACCGCGGGCTACACGGCCTTTCTGTTCGGCCAGTGCGAAGGCCGCGACTTTTGGCAGACGCCGCTGTTGCTGCCGATTCTGTTGGCGCAGGCCGGTGTCGGCGGGGCCGGTATCGGGTTGCTCTTGGCACCGTTGTTCGATCTGCCGCACGGTGTGGAGAAAGGTTTGCGGTGGCTGCTGCTGGGCAGTCTGCTTGCGCTTGGCTTCTTGATCTGGACGGAGTTGGCCAGCAAGGGCACGGTGCACGTGGAAATGGCGCAGAAGTCGATGACACACGGCTTGTATCAGACCCGGTTCCGCATCGGTGTCGGTGTCGGTATTCTCCTGGCCGGAGTGCTGGCGGTCGTTGCAATCGCAAGCAGTTCGGTCGCACTTGGAGGAGCGGCTGGGGTTGCCGGAATCGTCGGGTTGGTCTTCTACGAAGACGCATTTGTCCGGGCCGGCCAGTCCGTGCCCTTGTCCTAGGAAAGCTCCATGTCACTTCTTGATGATCTGAATCGCTCTGCGCAAGCCAACCTGGTGCGCCTCATGCCGGGTAGTCAACTGACGAACTACGCGCCGGTAGAGCGTTGGGAAGACTGGAATGAATTAGATCCGAAAGCATGGGCCCACGGTGAGAAGAAGATCCGGAACTATCGGCTGATCCCCACCACCTGCTTCAACTGCGAGGCATGCTGTGGGTTGCTCGCCTACGTCGACAAGTCAACTGGGCAGATCGCCAAGTTCGAAGGAAACCCCACCCACCCTGCGAGTCGTGGTCGGAACTGCGCCAAGGGGCCAGCCACCATCACCCAGGTCTATGACCCGGAGCGCATCCTTTATCCGTTGAAGCGAGTCGGTAAACGCGGCGAGGGAAAGTGGCAGCGGGTCACCTGGGAACAGGCCCTGACCGAGATCGGCACTCGCATTGGTACTGCGTTCAAGGAGGGCCGTCACGACGAGGTGATGTATCACGTTGGTCGTCCGGGTGACGACAGCTACATCGAGCGCGTACTGCACGCGTGGGGTATCGACGGGCACGACAGCCATACCAACATCTGCTCGTCCAGCGCCCGCGTTGGCTATGCGGTGTGGATGGGATTCGACCGGCCATCAAGCGACTTCGCCAACG
Organism: Actinomycetes bacterium; assembly: GCA_031360915.1. Classification (GTDB taxonomy): domain Bacteria; phylum Actinomycetota; class Acidimicrobiia; order Acidimicrobiales; family Ilumatobacteraceae; genus JANMCE01. Next base: position 9,961 of record JANMCE010000325.1, read on the forward strand.
CCAAAGTGATCTTTCTCATCTCGTCGCACCTGGAAGCCGGGCACTACTTCAACCCGCACGCACAGCGCATCATCGAGGGCAAGATGCGTGGAGCGAAAGTGATCTGTGTGGACCCGCGGCTGTCGAACACTGCGTCGATGAGTGACCAGTGGCTGGCGCCTTGGCCCGGCACCGAAGCCGTCATGCTTCTCGCGATTGCCCGACTGTTGTTGCAGAAGGGGACGTGGGATCGTGAGTTCGTGCGTCGCTGGGTGAACTGGGAGCACTTCCTACAACAGGTTCGCCCCGATCTGGAATGCACGTTCGACAACGTCGGCCCGGCACTCATCGAGTACTACGCGGAGTTCACGCCCGAGTACGCCGCGCAGCAATGCGGTCTGACGGTAGAGAAGATCCTCACGATTGCGGACATCATCGCTACTGCGGTACCGGGCAAACTGAGCTCACACAGCTGGCGCGCCGCGGCGGCAGGGAACGAGGGCGGCTGGCAGATCACCCGCTGCTTGTGGATGCTGAATGTGCTGACCGGCTCGGTCGGCACCGAGGGTGGGGTAAGTCCCAACGGTTGGAACAAGTTCATTCCCGTACCACCCAAGGCCGTGCATCCTCACGGCCGGTGGAACGACATGA
>JANMCE010000332.1:0-3086 GCA_031360915.1 Actinomycetes bacterium
GACTACCAGTAACTTTCATTTTCGAATAGGAAACGACACTGAGCAGTTCGCCCGCCGATCGACTATCCCCGCCACATTCCGGTATCTGATCGCGGACTCGGGGAGGCACGGAGAGCGGAGGGTCTGCAACCGCCGCTACGGAGCATTGGGGCTGCTCCGCAGTGCTGGACGTCCCGACGGTCCCGACCCGCTACATGCGCATGTGACCCGGCTGAGGCAAGTTTTCTTGACAAAACTCTCGACTCATCGCATAGTATTCCTATCGAAATTGCGATATACTGTTTTCATGTCGGCGGACACCTCCACCATCGAACTTGCGGCCATTGCCTCCGACCCGACGGCCGCAGGCATTCGTGCCAATCTCACTCTGCTCGATCGTGGTTTGGCGTCGATCATCGCCGACCTTGACCGGTTCGATCAGGGCCTTGGGTGGGGAATCGACGGTGCTCCGTCGCTGGTCAGTTGGCTCTGTTCGGATGGGCGCCGCACCCGCGGCGAGGCGTCACGCATGGTCAAAGTCATGCGTGTCCTCCGGTCGCTGCCCGTGACCCAGACCGCGTTCGCGGACGGCACGCTGGCCGCAGCGCAGACTGCGGTGATCGCTGCGAACGTCACCGACACAACGATCGATCTGTTCGCAGATGCCGAAGCCGAACTTGTGCCGCTGCTGGCTGACCTATCAGTCGATCAAACGGGCCGGGTGGTGAAGGAATGGTCGCAGCGAGCCAAAGCTTCGCTGGGCGAGGACGGCGCTGAGCCTGAGCCCGAGCACGACCGCGTTCATTTCTCACCCATGCTAGACAACACCTGGAAGCTCGACGGAATTCTCGCAGGTGAGAACGCCAAGACTGTTGACACCGCGCTCGACGCATGCCTGCCCGAGCTCATTCCCGGCGAACCAGTGCTCCCGGCATCACAACGGTACGCCGCCGCCCTGGTAGAAATGGCCCGCCGCTCGATGCAACACGTTTCCCCCAGTGCACGCCGGTCGATCGACATGACCGTACTCATCGACTGGCAGGACTACGTGAACGGTGGCGTTGCCCGTTACACCGACGGCACCACCCTCGCCCCTGACCGCGTGCGACGCCTGCTCTGCGATGCGAAGCTCAACTTCATCCAACTCGGTGAGCACGGCGAGCCGCTCTGGATGTCACGCTCCGTTCGCACCGCTACCCCTCGGCAATGGCGTGCCCTCATCGCTCGAGATCGGCACTGCGCCTTCCCCGGCTGCACGACCAAGCCGTCACGCTGCGAAGCCCATCACATTCGCGAGTACGACCGAGACCAAGGCCCCACCGACATTGACAATATGGGGCTTCTCTGTAGCCGCCACCACACCCTCGTGCACAAACCGGGCTGGACCATGACCATGCAGGCCGACCAACGACTCCAAGTCGTCACCCCCGACGGCCGTGTCCTTCGGGGCCCACCACCGTCCCTCCGCCTCAGACCCACCGGCTAGAGCCCGCCGCCAGCCAACACCACCCCGAGCAGGCCCAACCGGGCCTGCTCGTCGCGCCAGTACTTCCTCTCGCGGCTGTTAGACCGAGGTCAACTGCAGGCCTCCGGCCCCGACTTCAGAGCATTCAATCCGGGGCCGAAGTTGGACGGGCGAAGAATGTCAGAAACGATTCGCGATGGGACCGTGATCGGCCACAGGTAGCTGGTCCACCGTGACGGCACAATTTCAGAAGGACTTCACGCTGCGCTTCGCCCGGTAAGTGCACGTACCAGATCCCAGAGACACGGGTAGCTTGACAACTCTTGCCGCGGCTTTGATTTGGGGCAATGGTCGTCGCGTGCCGAACGTCGAATGGGCCTAGAGTTCGGAACTCGGGAAGGGGACATTATGGACGAACAGGTTGTCGGGCTCTCTATGCGGCTCGCTGAGGCGGGCCGCCCGAAATACCGCTGTGGCTATCTCCGACAGGCTGAGCGTTATCCGAACGCGCAAAGCAGATCGAGAATCGCTGAGTCATCTTGAGGAGATCATCACCGATTTGATCGCTGACAAGAACGAGCTTCTTCAGATCGCGCATGCCTTTGAGCAAGACCTCGTCGCTCAACGAATAACACAGGAGCAAGCAACCGCGCTCGTCGGAGCTGTTGTACCCGCGTTAAAACTCATGGCCGGCTCCAGCGGATCCGACGGCAGCAAGGCCATCGAGCCGCTGCTCCCACTGCTGACGCCAGACATAATCACGGCATTGCAGCTCCTCGGTTTCAACTTTCGCAAAGCGCTAGGCGAACCATTGACGCAACTGCTCGCCGATTTCCTTCTTTCCAAAGGGACCCGAACAGCAGCTGTTCGAACACAACAGCGAAAGTAGGCGGGTAGGTAGACTTCACTCTGGCCGCAGTTGCCGATTCAAAGGCTTGTCGCTCGCCGACAATGAAAGTTGGAACGTCGATAACAAGCGTTCGTTTCGGCATTGTTCGGCTCGGGCGACCGCCCGACAGCGGCCCATCCGACCGGGCTGCGTTCGACGCACAAGAGGGTTCGCCTTGGGACATGCTTCGTAACGTTCTCGGGAGTGGACGAAACTCCGTGACCGCGGCCGACTAGCTGGCGGCGCGGACGGCGGCGATGAGTTCGTCGGTGGAGCGGAAGGTGAGGCCAGCGATGGCGCGGTGCACGTAGCGGATGATGCCGTCTTTGTCGAGGACGAACACGCTGCGGCGGGGGAAGCCCAACGGGCCGAGGGTGCCGTAGGCGTCGGCGACGGTCTTGTCGGCATCGGCGAGCAGTGGGAACGTGAGACCTAGCTTTTCGGCGAACTTCTCGTGGCTGTCGAGACCCTGGCTGCTGATAGCCAGCACTTGAGCACCGACATCTTGGAACTCACCCATACCGGTGTTGTAGCTGTGAAGTTGCTTGGTGCACACGGGGGACTCGTCGGCCGGATAGAACACCACCACCAGCGGGTTGCCCCGATAGTCGGAAAGCGAATACGTCTTGCCACCGGTACCCGGAAGAGTGAAATCGGGGGCTCGGTCACCGACAGACACGGCCATGGTCAGGCCTCCAGCTGCTGAATGATGGCGTCAGGAATATCGAAGTTGCCGTACACCTCTTGCACGTC
>JANMCE010000050.1:0-44424 GCA_031360915.1 Actinomycetes bacterium
CGACGAGACGCACAGTGAGGGCTTCAAGACGGTCGAGACCCTGGTCGAGACTCTCGCCGCGGCGCTCGATGAGCCCGTCGGAATACATCACGAGGGTTGCACCGGGTCGGAGTCTGGCGGGATGGTTCACGAAGCTGCAGATCTCCCCGGCAGCGATTTGGTGGCGCGGGAGCGATGTTCAGCCATGCATGCGTACCATCAGGGTTGATGACGAGGGGCGGGGGGTGGCCGGCAAGACTGTAGGAGATGTTGCCGGTCTCAGTGTCGATGACGACGCACGCCGCAGTCGCGAATGAGATCTCGTTGAGTGTCGCGCAATGGGTGTAAGCGTCCAGGATGGCCGCCGGGGTCGGCTCGGTCACTGGAGCGAGTGCGACGACTCCAGCCCGGAGTCGTCCCATGGCGATATACAGCGTCGGGTGCTGGATCACGTCCTTCGGGAGCAATGCGCGCTGGAGCCGAACGGCAATGTCGTGCTCTTGCTCTCGGGCGATGACCGGACGGGGCCCGGTTGTCGCCGAAGCTCCTTCAAACGCGGTCGATCAGGTGATCCTGCGTGCCCGAGTTCACGCCTGGTCCGAATCTTGATGACCTGCGAGCCTCTCGACCGGGGTCTTTCCGCTGTCGGTTTGCTCGTAGGACCAATCGGGCTGCTTGTCCCCGAAGGTCACATCCAGTGACGCTGTTCCGTTGTCAATGTTGAGCACTTCGGCGATGAGCGGCGTCTCGGTCGCGACGGATCCGACCTGGAAGCTGGCCCGAATGTCCTCTTCAAAGTGGGCGAGCAAACTTCCCACGACCGTCTGCTGTTGGCGGGCCAAACCGCATCGCGCTTCGTTGGCGACGGAACCCAAAAGGTCGGTGAGCAGTTCGAGTCCGTGCGGCTCGGCGGCCCCCCGCGCGGCGGTTGACAGGAGCGATGCGATGGCGAGGCCATCTGACTTACAAGGTGTGCATTGCCCGCAGGATTCGATGGACAGGAAGTGTGCAACACCAGACGCCACACCCACGACATTCTCGTCGTCGCCGATGACGATGAAGCCAGCCGAACCGACGCCACTACCTAGTGCACCCATCGACTCATGGGAGACCGTGACGTCGAGCTGATCGGCGGTGAGGACGGCGCCGGAGACACCTACAAGCACCGCTTTGACGCGGCGGCCTTCAATGAGGCCGCCCCCGACATGCTCGATGATGTCTCGTAACGAGGTGCCCATCGCTACCTCGCCCACGGCAGCCCGGGTGACGGCTCCCGTGACGGTGCACACGATTGTGCCGGGCGAGTCCGGCGTGCCGACCGACCTGAACCAAGCGCTGCCGAGAGCCAGAATGGCCGGGATGTTGGCCATCGTCTCGACGTTGTTTACGAGGACCGGCGGCGCCACGCTGGCGTCGTTGATCGTTGCCATCTGTACATTGGCTGCCAGTCCGCTCCCCGGGTCGGGGTCAGCCTCGGAGCGAACGACCTCGGTGACTCCCCTCCGGTACGGCGGCGCGATGCGCGGGAACGGTGGTCTACCGTCGAGCACTTCAAGCAAGCCGGTCTCCTCCCCGAAAAGGTATTCGGCAGGCCCTTCTACTATCCGGACGTCGATTCCCTCACACCACCCGGCCTCCGTGATCTCATCGATGGCGGAATGAAGGCGAGCGATCTGATCGAGGAACCGAGCCTTGATGGCGATCACCACGGTCGTTGCGTCCATTGCGTGCGCAGCGATTAGCGCACCTTCCAGAACGGCGTAGGGGTTGGCAAGAAGGAGCGCTCGATCCTTATACGTTCCCGGCTCCCCCTCAGCTGCGTTCACGACCACCGAGGTTCGAAGCACCTCGGAGGCATTCGCTCGTACCGTCCTCCACTTCTCGCCAGTCGGAAATCCGGCGCCTCCGCGGCCCCGTAGCCCGGATGCGGCGATTTCGTCGATGACGACCTCGGGCGGGACCATTCGGGCGGCCTTGAGCCCGTCGCCACCGCCAGAACGGCGGTAGGCATGCAGCGATCCGTAGGGCGCCTCGGGCAACACGCGACAGACCTGTCCTGCCGTGCCGACTCGTTGGTCAGTAGACATAGCCGTGCTCACAGACCTCATAGCGCTGCCCTTCTTTATAGCCCTGCCCTTCTTTTCGACGGACTGTCACGACGGTCGTCTACCCCGAGTGACTGGGAGATAAACGCGGCAAACGATTGCACGAAAGGGGTGTTCTGCGTCTTGGACAGGTTTACTCCAACCCAACAGCGGGAATCGTCAGTGCATGAACGCAACTCGCACGACCTTCTGCGGGCAACGACGACGGTTTGCCTTTCGGGCCGACTCGGATCCGATTCCTATGCCGCCAGCGCCGGGCCCTGTGCCACCCGTTCCGGGTCCGTTGCCGCCGCAACCCGATCCGATCCCCAATCCGATGCCCATGCCGCCCGGCCCAACGCCGATTCCCGATCCGGTTCCTCAGGCCGCTCTCCCAGCCCATTCGGAGAAGCCGGTTTGAAGATATGCCGGAATGGGTACGTTCGTCGTCATGCTCACCAGAGACCCCGACACCGGCGACCTCGTTCATGATGGACGAGGCGACTGGGACGAACCATCGATTGGCACAGAAACCACCGGCGGTAATCATCCGACCGAGTGGCCAGATCATGCTTTCGGCTGGCTAGCCGAGCCAACGGACACGGAACTTTGGAATGACGTCGTCTGGCTTGGCGGGTCACGCCGCATTCAGCGTGCGACGAGTACGGGGAGATCAGCTCTCCGGACTACGGCGGATGCCGTGGAGGGGCTGAGCAGACGTGTGAACCAACCACGGTCATGCGATCCAACAACGATCACATCCACCTCGTAGGCGGAGGCCGCAGCCAGAATAGCTTCGACCGGATCTCCGTCATCACCCACTACGCGCGCACCGGACACGTCGGCCGAATCCGCAACGTTCTGGGCGATCTGCGCTGCCTGCTCAATCATCGTTGTGACGCGAGGCAGATCGAGCGGACTTCCCATGGGGGGCCGAACCATAGAATAGGGCGTTCCCCATGCAAGGGTATCCTCACCCCAAATAACGGGGTCCAACGGGGCCACGCTTACAACGGTGTACTCCGCATCATCTCCAAAAAGATTGTGCGCCGTTCGGGCAGCCCGAATCGATGTGTCAGAGCTATCAACTGCAATCAATACCTTTGTCATGCCAAGGCCCTACCCACCGGCTACGTCTTCTAAACAGACTCGAGGGTCAGACGTCCGGGCCTCACGCCAGAGTGCGCACGCTCGCCTCGCGTTCGTAGAAGCGCCGGCCGGCCGCGTGGATGAAGCGCTCGGTGAGGTCCGTGACGCCGTCATCGGTTGTGACGCCCGCTCGATCGATCAAGGCTTGGGCTGCCGGGTTGTATCCAATGGCTTTGAGATGACCAAAGGCGTCCATGACAAACTGCACAGCAGCGCCATCCGCACAAAGCCGGGATGCAGAGGTTTTGTCCAGGATCACGGCAATGGCGTCAAGCGTTACCGACGGCGTTCCCGCCAGTTGGGCGTCGGCATCGAGCGGGCCGCCCTTGGTGGCGACGCCCAGCAACTTCGGGGCGATGAGCACTGCGTGAGCGCCCGCAGCCTCGATAGCCGCCTTCATCGTGAGAACCTCGGCCCGGACCGATCCATCGGCGAAGAGAACGCCGACCTTGCGACCAACGAGGGTTGGCGTTGCTCGTCGCACTATCGACAGCGACGGAGCGAGGGGAAGGTCGATGGGCTTTCGGGCCGGCTTCGAGGCTGTCGGAAGTCTCATCCCGAGGCCAACCGCGACCCGCTTCGCCAGCGTCTTGTCGACGTTCTGGAGGTTGGCGAGCACGCGTTGTCGAACGTGGTCGAGCGTGACTCTCGAAAGCTCGAACACGATCGCCGAGGCGATGTGCGCTTGCTCGATATCGACCTGGCTTCGGTAGAACAGGCGCGCCTGGCTGTAGTGATCGGCGAAGGTTGCCGAGCGGCGTCGCACCTTGCCCAATTCGTCGCTGCTGCCGGTCCTTTCGTTCTCGGGATACGTCACGAACCCGTCCGGGTTCTCCCTCGGGCCTGCATCCTCGTTAGCGGCAGCAAGGCTGTTCGGTTCGTAGTTGGCGCGCCCGACGGGCACTTGCGTCTGCATCATGCCGTCGCGCTGAAAGTTGCCGAACGGACATTTCGGCGCGTTGATCGGAAGGAGGTGAAAGTTCGTGGTCCCCAGTCGCGACTTTTGGGTGTCGAGATAGCTGAACAATCGACCCTGCAGGAGCGGGTCGTTCGAGAACTCGACGCCTGGCACCACGTTCGAGGGGAGGAACGCCACTTGCTCGGTCTCGGCGAAGAAGTTGACCGGATTTCGGTCGAGGACCATACGGCCGATCACCTGTAGCGGCACGATCTCTTCGGGGATCAGTTTGGTGGCGTCGAGCACGTCGTACGGGAGGCTGTCAGCGAGTTGCTGATCGAAGCACTGCACTGCCATCTCCCATTCCGGAAAGTCGCCGGCCTCGATGGCCTCATGGAGGTCTCGGCGGTGAAAGTCGGGATCGGCGCCAGCGAGCTTGACTGCTTCGTCCCAGAGGGTCGACTGCACGCCCAGCTTGGGCCGCCAATGAAACTTCACGAACGTGGACGCGCCCTTGTCGTTCACGAAGCGAAACGTATGTATGCCAAATCCATCCATCATGCGTAGCGAACGTGGGATCCCCCGGTCCGACATCGCCCACATGATCATGTGGGTGGCCTCAGGCATCAATGACACGAAATCCCAGAAGGTGTCATGAGCCGACCCCGCCTGCGGATAGCCACGATCGGCCTCCATCTTGACCGAGTGGATGAGGTCGGGGAACTTGATGGCGTCTTGGATGAAGAACACCGGGATGTTGTTCCCGACGAGATCCCAGTTTCCCTCGCGCGTGTAGAACTTCACGGCGAAACCGCGCACGTCTCGAGGCGTGTCAACCGACCCGGCGCCGCCGGCGACCGTTGAGAACCGGCAGAACACGGGGATGCGCACGCCCTTGCGTTGGAAGAGCGTCGCTTTGGTCAATTGAGGTATGGGGTTCGTGCACTCGAAAAACCCGTGTGCGGCCGAGCCGCGTGCGTGCACGATGCGCTCCGGGATCCGCTCGTGATCAAAATGGAAGATCTTCTCCCGCAGTGCGAAATCCTCCAGCAGGGTCGGTCCCCGCTCGCCGTAGCGCAGCGAGTTTTGGTCGTCGGACAGCGGAACCCCGAAGTTTGTCGTCAACCTCTGCTGGTCAGCCCGCGCCTGCTGATGGATCTCGCCTCCGGTGGCCACGCTCTCAAGCGAGGTCCGCCGAGCGGCGGTCGGAGGAACGGGAGTGACTGTCGAGGGATCGTTGGGCATCTTTGTCATCGTCCATCGCTACCCGCGAGATCGCCTCCACAAACCTGCTGTTGACGCGCGATCCAGACGGAAACCACGTCGTGATCGAGCGGTTGGCGCTCATCACCCGGCAGCTTGCTGAACTTCAGCGCGAACTTTCGGTCGCCGATGGTGCGTCGGCGACCAGCTAATCGATGAGACCTACTCCTCCGACATCACTGTGAGGAAAATCTGAACAAATTTCAGATCCGAAGTTTAGATCGAGCGCTTCGTGGGAAACCCGTAGTGGGGCTCGGCGCTTTTCCTTCAATTCAGCCCCAACGGGAGAATCGAATGGATCCACTATCACGCAGGTCGTTCTTTGCCGCTTCGGCAGGGGCGGCGGGAACCGCAGCGCTAATGGCTTCGCCAGCCAGCGCTGCGGCAGCAAATCTGCGGGCGGGCAAGTCTGATGACCATGGATCGGGCCAGCACAACGCTGACCCAGGATCTTCTGGTGTCGTGGTGCACGTCCGCGACGCAGCAAACGGTGAGGTTGTTATCTACGCCGCGGACAGCGAAATCGTTGTGACCGACCGAAATCTCGTTGCGGCGATCAGCCGTGCGACTCACGGAAAGGGCTAACGGCCAATGTCGTCGCATCGCGAAGCACCAGAAATTTCCAAGGACCCGGTTGCCGATTCTACCGACGTCTATGCCTTTGTGAGTCCGGACCGGCCAGACACGGTCACGCTCATCTCGAACTACATTCCGCTGCAGGATCCTGCCGGCGGCCCGAACTTCTTCGAGTTTGGCGACGATGTGGTCTACCGAATCAACGTTGTGAATGACGCTGACATCGACGTCGACCTGGCGTTCGAGTTCAGGTTCACCACAAAGACCACCAACCCGGACACGTTCCTGTACAACACGGGTCCCATCACCGCTCTTGACTCGCCGTCGTGGAACCGTCGTCAGTGGTACTCCGTTTCCGTGGTGTATGAGAACGGCGAACGCGTCTCACTTGGCAAGGATCTGCCGTGCCCGCCCTGCAACATAGGGCCCCGCTCGACGCCCAACTATGAGGCCCTTGCTACCGCGGCTGTGCACGATCTCGGCAAGGGAGTGACGGTCTTCGCTGGCCAGCGCAAAGAAGGTTTCTGGGTCGACCTGGGATCGATCTTCGACCTCGGAACGCTGCGCCCGTTCCAGCATCTTCACTTGATCCCGTCGGCCGCCGCTGTCGGCGTGAATGCCACGCGGGGCTTCAATGTGCACACCATCGCCATTCAGGTGCCTATCGGCATGCTTACGGTTGATGGCTCAGTCCCGAAAGATCCGGCGTCATCGCAGTCGGTCATTGGCGTGTACGCCTCGGCTAGCCGACGCAAGGCTCACATCCGTGATTCCGTCGCGACAGGTCCATTCGTGCAGGTGTCAAGGCTCGGAAATCCGCTGTTCAACGAAGTGATCGTGCCCATGTCGAAGAAGGACAACTGGAACAAGCGAGCCCCGCGTGAAGACAGTGATTTCGCAAAGTACGTCCAGAAGCCAGAGCTGGCCGGGCTGCTTCCGGTGTTGTATCCGGGCGTCTTCCCGAACCTGGCTGCGCTTACGAAGCCTCGGGCCGACCTGGATGCGATCTTGCTGACCGGGATTCCGACCGGTGTCGTTCCTGGTTTCCAGAACTACACCGGGCCAGTGAAGGCCGATCTGCTTCGGCTGAATGTGGCTATTCCGCCCGCCGCCAAGCCCAATTCCCTGGGGATCATCGGTGGCGACCTCGCAGGGTTCCCCAATGGTCGGCGGGTCACCGATGACGTCGTCACCGTGGAGCTGCGTGCGGTTGCCGGGGCGACGTACCCGTTGGTCGATCCCACCTACACGCCAGATGCAGCTGCCGCAGCGATCACCGATGGCTCCGAGCCGCCGGCGGGCTTCCTCGACCACTTCCCGTACCTTGGCGTACCAACCAGCGGGTACGCCTCGGTGCCGCCATCATGAGCGTTATGGAGACTCGTGGACACAACCACGCCGATGCGCACGGGCACGGGCACGAGCACGAGCACCCTCACCAGCATTGGCCGGCGGGAGAAACTCCGCCGGCCGGTGGGCCGATCGTGCTCGACATCGGCGGTGACACCGGCGCCCTCATCGTGCACGTCACGACCGACATGGAGGGCGGCGGCGTCGGTCATGAATTGCATGTACGGTCCGAAGCAAGCCAAGGCGAGACCATCCATACCGGGATCTGGCGGCGCGCTGTTGGCGGGCGTGATGTGGTCGTGGCGGTGTTCGCCGAGTTGAAGCAGGGAAACTACGAAATCCTTCATCTCGACGGGTCACAGGCTGCAACGGTGCACATCTCCGGTGGTTCCGTAGCAGAAATGACGGTCGACCTGCTCCACGACTGAGGTGCGACCCACACTGCGTCGAGGGCTACCCAAGCCAACGTTGACTTCGGGTGGCCCTCGTGCGCGACGCGCGAACATGGGTGCGGGGAGCCTTGAAGTGGCGTGAAACCGAGCGCGGTCCCGCAGGTGCAGAACCGGCACTACAGCCGCTATGTTTGCTATCGGTGTCGACCTACGGAGGTGCTATGGGTGTGATGTTCGACGCGGTCGATCTGTTGACATTGCTGGACGCCATGCCCTTCGAGCAACTCGACGATCTGCCGTTCGGGTTGATCGTGATGGATCGGTCGGGCGTTGTCGTGTCGTACAACGCGATCGAGTCTGCACGGGCGGGCTTACAGCGGGATCATGTGGTCGGCCGCCATTTCTTCGAGTCGGTCGCACCGTGCATGAACAACTATCTGGTGGCCCAGCGGTTTCTGGACGAACCGTCAATAGATGACTTCTTGGATTATGTGTTTACATTCCGCATGTTGCCAACTCCGGTGCGACTCCGCTTGATGGCCCGGGCCGGTTCGGATCGTCAGTATGTGGCGGTCATCAATCGTTGATGAGCGACCTGCCCTCGCTTTCTTCCAACGATCTGCAGGAACTCTTGCAGTTCCTTTACGTATGCCCGATTGGTCTAGTGGCCTTCCGAGCAGACGGAGAAATCAGAATCATCAACCCTGAGACCGTCAAGTTGCTTGTTCCAATTTTGGGTGTGACGGACTTTACGAACGTGTTCTCGATGCTGGACGAGGTATGGCCAGAGCTTGCCCATGTCGTGGGGGATTGGCCGGGTGACGCAGGAAACATCGTTCTTGATCGTCGCGTCAAGTCGAGGGCTGACGTGGGTCCGAGCTTGTTGTCCCTGTCAGTCAAGTGTGTTACCGCCGATTCGTTCATACTGTGGCTCACGGACGTTTCGCTGGCTGTCGCGGCCGAGGACGCGTTGCGCGAAAGCGAAAGTCGGCTTCGATCGGTGTTCGAAAACATCGACGAGGGTTACTGCGTCTGCGAAATGATCGTTGACGGCTCCGGCTCCGCGATTGACTACCGGTTTTTGGAGGTCAACGCGAGGTTCGAGGAGTCTTCCGGTCTGGTCGATCCGGTCGGCCGTACGGTGAAAGAACTGGTGCCGGAAATTGAACCGGTGTGGATCGAGACCTATGCGCGTGTGGCGTTTGGCGGCGAAAGGTTGCGTTTCGAGCAGGGTTCAGACACGGTCGACCGGTGGTTCGACGTGTTTGCCATGCCGATGCAACGACCAGGACGTTTCGCCGTCGTATTCAAAGACCAGACGGCACACCACAAGGCCGAGCTTGCGCTCGAAGATAGTGAACGACGCTTTCGCTCGATGGCCGAGCATCTGCCGGTTCTCGTTTGGGTCCATGACCGCGAGGGCCGTCGTACGTGGATGAACCAGACGTACTGTGACTACTTCGGTGTGAGCCGGGCCTCGGCCGCCGATCAGCCGTCGCTCTTGGACCACTACTCGAACGAGGGCGCGATTGCTGCTTCAGAATTTGCTGCTGCGATTGCGGCCCGAGAACCATTCCATGGAGAGGTTCAGGTTCGAAGGGGTGATGGAGAGTTACGTTGGGTCGAGTCGTGGGCCCATCCGCAGTTTGACGGAGCGGGAACCTATCTTGGTCACCTCGGAACAAGTGTCGATGTGAACGATCGTGTCGTCTACGCTAGGCATCTCGCCGAGATGGTTGAGAGCGAGCGTCGGACCCGCGAGACGGAGCACAACATCGCTGTCGTGCTCCAGCGTGCGCTTCTACCCGATCATCTCGTTCACCACCCCCGGCTGTCCTTGTCGGCCCGCTACAGCGCGGCTGGCGAACTCGCAGACGTCGGTGGAGACTGGTATGACACCTTCGAGTGGTCCGGCCGATACGTCGGGGTCGTCGTGGGCGACGTGGTGGGTCACGACATTGCAGCCGCAACCGTGATGGGTCAGCTACGCCACGGGGTGCGGGCGCTCGCACCATTCTTACAGCCGCGTCCCGCTGACGTACTCGGAGCGTACGCGCACTGCGTCCGCAACCACGGAAACGCATTCGCCACGGCTGGGTGCGTGATTATCGACACTGATACCGGAATCGCCACCTATAGTCTCGCGGGCCATCCGCCTCCGCTGCTGATTCAACCTGATGGTTCCACCGTCTGGCTGGACGCCGCACCAGCCCCGCCCATGTATGAAGATCGGGTTGATCAATACTTTGAAGCCTCCATCGTGATGGCGCCAGGGGCAACGATCGTGATGTACTCGGACGGCCTGATCGAACGCCGAGGCGAAAACCTCACGCGCGGATTAGAACGGCTGTCGCATCTGGCCTCCCGACAGGCCGTCATTGCCGACACCGACTCCCTTGCTGCGCTACTCGTTGAGGACCTGACGGCCGATGCCGTTGTGGAGGACGACATCGTCGTGGTCTGCGTACGCTGGCAATCGGCTTCGCTGAGCTGAGCATCATGCTCCACTCAGCTCCGCTCACCCACTGGCCAGTCGGGCTCGTGAAAGGGCATGCAGCGCTTTTGTGCATGGCTGCGTTCGCCACCGAAGACTTCCGAGGTGACCTCAAAAACGTCACGGTCCCAACGTTGGTCATCCACGGTGACGGCGACGCAGTCGTACCTTTCGAAGGATCCGGAGCGCGCACCCATGCTGCTATCGAGCAAAGCCAACTCGTGGTGTTGCATGGTGCACCGCACGGTTGCAACGTGAGTCACGCCGACGAATTCAACGCCACACTCCTCGAGTTCCTCAAGACCTGAGCTACCCGTCCAGCCCGGCTGGACGGAGCCTGGCTGGACGAGGGTTTTTGGCGCGCCGCGTTACGTTTCGTCGAACTCGTCGTCGGTGTAGGCCAAGGGATGGTCTCCGCCGAGTTCGGCGTAGCGTTCGTTGAGGGCTACCGCCAGCATGTCGCGGTCGTGAGTGATGGCTACGAGCGCACCGTAAAGCATTGCTTCCACCTCAAGAGCAGTGCTCATGCCGCCGAGAGCGAAATAGCGCATCCACAGGTCGCCGACGGTAAGCCCGACGTCACGGCGGGCATGTTCGAGCACATCGAGCGGCCCAGCCTGTTTCGACGTCATGTCGGCGGGCCATCGTCGCGACCGGCAACCTCAACGATTGTCTTCGCCTGGCGGAGCACCGTGGTCTGCTCGCCCCGGGCGGCGCGATGCAGAAAGGCAGTGGCTTGCTCGGCGCTCTTGTGCTGCTGGACCATCACTATCCCTTGGGCTCTGGCGATTGTTTCGCGAGCGTGCAGAGCGGATGAGATGCGGGCCGCCATCTCGGTATCAGTTGCGGCCCACGGGGCGTCGGAGAGTAACTCCGTGATCTGGGTCGCGAACATGGCCGCAAGCTCCTGTTGGCGGACGCCGAAGACGCGTTCGGTATTGGAGTAAATGTTGAGCGCCCCGATAGCCCGCTCGCCCTTCACGAGCGGGCTCGACAGGATGCTGGCGATGCCTTCATGCATGGCGAGAGGAACAAAGGTGGGCCAACGGGTTTCACCGGCCAGGGACTCAATATGAAACCAGCGCCCCTCCGATGCAGCGGCCAAGCACGGGCCTTCGCCGGTCTCATACTGGTGGTGATCCATTCGCAACACCGTGTCATTGCTGGATGCGACGGTGGCCAATCGGCCGTTGCGCTCAAGCGTGACGCTGACACCGTCGGCACCCTCGACCGTAATGTCGGCGATTGCGGTGACGCGACGTAGCGCCGCATCGAGCCCTGTCGTATTCGCCTTGGCACCGACCCGCACCAGGTCGCCCGCCAGCTCGTCGGACTCCAGGCCCACGGCGAAGGTAGTGTCACCTGCAAGTTGCTCTGGTCCAAGGAGTGCTTCATCAGGGCTTCCGGCGTCCAGCCGAACGACTTCGTCGATCTTGCTGATGTGCAGCAACCACAACGTTCGGCCCGTCGCTGACCGTACCGTCAGCACCCGGCCAGCCGTCGCCAATCGTGCAGAGATATCGGCGATAACCCCCAACCCGGACGCGTCGATAAACGGCACTCGGGCAAGGTCGAGCACCAGATCGTGCCGTTCGTCAACCAGCGACTCCAAGCCAGCCCGCAGAAATGGAGCAGTCAGCAGATCGACCTCGCCGCCCACGCGGGCGACGCAGGTGTCGTCGGTGAAGCTGACTACGATTTCGAAGTCATCGATGCGCCCCATAGGTCACTTTTCGGTTGTCAGCACGTCGGCACGTCAGCCGAACGCTGGAATGAAACCCTCGATGTAGAAAGTGATCCCCACGATACAGCTATTTTGTGGCTTAGCGAGGCCCGGGAGGTCTAAAATGGGAGGATGGCCGACGCCGCTGGCTTGGAGGACCTGCACAAAAGTTTCTCCGAGGTGGCGATGGCACTTTTCGCTGCCGATACCGTGGAAGCGACGCTGCAACGCATCGTCGAGCTGGCCGAGCGGGCGGTGGACGGTTGTGAGGCTGCTGGCATTTTTCTTGAGGACGATGGCGTCATTACGACTGCTGCGGCGAGCAGCCCGTTCGTTGTCGAGGTCGACCAGCTGCAAATTGACACCGGTGAGGGCCCTTGCCTTGATGCATCTCGGCTGCAGTCCGCGTTCTTCGTTGAAGACCTCATCGATGACCAACGCTGGCCCACGTTCGGGCCGTCGGCCGTCGGCGTCGGAGTTCGGAGCGTCCTGGCGTACTCGTTGTCCACGGCCCGACCGGGAGCGTTGAACCTGTACGCCCATCTGCCGGCCGCTTTTGGTGCCACCGACCGGGCCCAAGGACAATTGTTCGCCACACTGGCGCGACTGGCCGTCGACTCCGCGGCGGAGCGAGCCGAAGGCCACTCGAGGGCCGGCAATTTGGTCGATGCCCTGCGTACCAGGGAACTTATAGGTCAGGCCCAGGGAATTCTGATGGAGCGCGAACGGATTACCGCCGATCAGGCTTTCGGCGTGCTTCGTCGAGCCTCGCAGCACATGAACATCAAACTCCGCGAGGTCGCGGAGATGCTTGTGGAAACCGGCGAGTCGCCCAACACGGGAACCACGCAGCGGTAGCGAGCGACGCTCAGCGCTGGGTGTCGCTCTCCTCAAAGTGCGGCGCGAATTACCTCTTCGAGGATCGGGTCACCATTTTCGTCGGGCCGTGCCCGTTCAAGCATCAGTTCTAGTGATTCATCGTCGATGGTGAGCGCACCAAGCTCGTTGGCGAACTCGGGCCCGTGGGTGAGCTTCCACGTGGCAGCGACCTTGTCGGATCCGACCGAGCGGTGCAGCCCGCGTCCGATGGCCCGACCGGCGGGGCTGATCGCGAACCGCATGACGCGGCGTTTCCGTCGGTCGAGGGTGTTGCGGATCGGCGAACTCACGAGCTGATAGACCCTGCTATCACCAGTCGTTCTATTCGGCATCGTTGCCTCAGCCACGTAGCTGAAATGAATGTCGCCCGACAGGATGCACACAGACGCGGGCCGGGGGATGCCGCTAGAGGCGCCGGTACCTCCGGCGATCTCGCCGATCATCCGCAGCATCAGCACGAAGGACTTTTCGAAGGCTGGCCAATCCTCCAGATCGAGACCACGGCGAAGTCTCTCCGACAACCACGCCGCGCCGCGCCCCCACGCCCCGTCGCAGAGAGCGGCGTTCCAGCTTTGAAGACCGTGCAGTCCGCCCGTGACCAGAATGGGCAGCGAGGTAACCAGCAGGAGATGGTCCACCTCGACCCGACAGTTCTTCTCCACCCACGCCCATTCTCCCGCCTCGACCATCGCTCGTTCGGGTTCGAAGACGCGAGCGTTGCGGCAGTCAATCACCACGATGCGGGTCCGACCGAGATCCCGCGTGAAGCTGAATCGGTATCCGCCGTGAACGGGAGCCAAGCCGTCTGATTTCAGCGCCCACGATCGCAGTGTTGCCTGGCCGTCAGCCTGGCTCAGTAGGGACGTGAGCATGCCTTCCTCGCGAAGGACTAACGGTGAGAGATTGCCGAGGTGCTGGTAGATCCAATAGGACGTGAGCGCGCCCGTGACATGTTCCTCCCACCAAGGTTTGGTCCGCATGTCACGCACCCACGAACCCGAGATGTTCCAGTCGTCCATCATTTCGTGATCGTCAAAGATCATGGTGCTCGGTACGACTGACAGTAGCCATCGTTCAACCTCGGGCTGCCAGGCCTCGTGGTAGAGCGATGTGTAGTCCTCGAACCCCATGGCAATCTCGGGAAGGTCCTGCGGGTTTGGGCGCCCGCGGATGTGTGCCAGCGTTGTCGGTGAGGGTTCGTCCGCGTAGATCTGGTCGCCCAAGAAAAGGATCAGATCGGGCCACTGCGAAGAGGATTGCGTCGCCATACGAAGCCCGTGGGCGCGGAGTGAATCGACACCGAGTCCTTGTGGGCTCTCGGTGGCCGAGAGCGAATAGGGCGGATGATGTGGCGCGGCAGCGCGACATGATCCGAACAGCAGCTTCACGGCCCGATCTGCGCCGCCGAGGGTGCGAATCACGCTTGGTGGAAACGGGCTGTCGGGTGGCGGCCAGCACTGCGCACCGTCGAGATGCACCTGATATTCGGTCGTGGTTCCCGGTTCGAGGCCTTCGGCGATGACGAGCGCGTAGTGGTGTGCTCCGACCGTGAATGTGGTGGTCTCGAACGCGTTGACGGTCACACGGCATGGGCGATCTGTCTCGATGAAGATCGTCGCCGAGGTTTGGTCTACGTAACGCAGCATGGGGCCGAGCACCAGCTCGGCCATCAGGTGCTCGTCCCAATGGCGGCTTCGGCGGCCTCGGCCTGGGCTACTGGGACACCGAACCGCAAGATGCGCCCCCCGAAGGCAATAGAGATGACAGTGAACCAGATCCAACCAATCGCCACACCGGCCACCACGTCAGTGAACCAGTGGACCCCGAGCAGCACGCGGCTGGCGGCAACACAAGCAACGATTGCCGCCGTGGCGGCAGCGAACAGGGCCTTGATCCGTGGCGATCGCCGGCGGCCGAGCAGTAGGGAGAACGCGCCATACGAAGCCGCCGCAGCTGCGGCGTGGCCTGACGGGAACGATGATCCGGCGAAGCCCGTGAGCCGAGAAATATCGGGGCGGGTCCGGCCGACGAGTGCCTTCACGCTGTTCACGACCGCGAATTGACCCCCCACGACCAGTACCAGCAGCGCCACGACCGACCGACCGAGACCGCGACGGTATTCGAGCACTGCGACGATAACCGACCCGACGACGAGCGCCTGGTAACCACCGAGGACGCTGACGAGCTTGAGCCCCGTTGTGGATGACGCAATCGCGTGCTGCGCGCCCCAACGGGCAAAGGCCCCGTCGTAGCGGGTCAAGCCCGATTTGGTATGGATCATCCGCACGAGCACGCCAACAGTCACCATGCCACCAACCACAACGACCGATGCGACGCTTAACAGCAGGCCAGTTCCTACGGCAGGGTCAAGTCGTGCGTGCAGCAGTCGGGCGAGGCGTGGGTGTCGACGTACTTCGGTGGCGATCGTCGGGGGAGGTACCTGGGGCGCGTCGAGATTTCGGTGCGGCCAGCGTCGAGTAAGCAGGTAGGCCACAGCGGCCGGCGGCAGAGCCACTAGCACATCGACGACGAGCGGTGACAAGGCGGTCGTCGCCCTACATCCCGGTGGCGGCGGCCGAAATGCCCGCAGCTGCCTCGGGCACACACACGATCACGGCTTGGGGCCGCACGCGAATCTTCAGCTTTCGGGTCTTTGTGCGGGCACCGCCATCGATTTCATACGGCATCTTTCGATCGAAAGTCACGTCGATCTTGGAGGCTTGTGTGGTCTGCACAAAGGGTGAATGATCCACGTCTCCCCGTGCTACGACTCGCCCAAGAACACGGGTCCATTGCGCAAGGCCTTCGGCACTGACGACACCCAAGTCGAGCAGACCATCGTCAGGCTTCGCTCCGTCGAACACGCGTAGTCCACCGGTCACGGTGCCGACATTGCCGACAACAACGCAGCTCGCCGGTCCGTTGAACCACTTGGCCCCGTCGACGCGTATGTCGGTCTTGGCCCGCTTGGCCTTGATAGCCTTGACGCTGCTGCGCATGTAGGCGACGCGGCCGAGGTGTTCCTTGTCGGCGCTGCTGACTTCAGCCATGAGCACACCGTCGAACCCAGCGCCACCCATGACGGCGAAGCACTCTCCGTTGATTCGTCCGACGTCGAGGCGCCGTCGGACTCCGTGCAACGCTATGCGCACGGACTCGGCGATGTCACGCGGGATGTTCAGGTTGGTGGCCAGCAGGTTCGCGGTACCGGCCGGGATGATCGCGACGGCGACGTCGCTGCCGGCGACCACGTCGATGCACTGTTGCACCATGCCATCGCCACCCCAGACGACTATCAACTTCGCTCCATCGCTCATGGCCTGACGTACCCGCTTGGGTGCATAGCGGCTCTTGGCCACTTCCGACCACATTGGTTCGTTCACGCCGTTGTCCTGCAGTGATTGGCGCAGCTCGGCCAACCCGCCCCCAAGGGTCTTCCCGACATGCGCGACCACTGCGACTTTCATAATTTGAGCTCCTTCGATTGAGTTTTGTGCGGGGTAAAGGCGCGGGCGCAGAACCACCAGACGGCAAGCCCGAGTGCCGCCCCGGCAATGACATCCAAGGGATGATGCATGCCCCGGTACATGCGCGCCCATCCGACGAAGACTGCGGCCACCACCATCCAAACAAAGGCGCACATGCTGGCAAGCCGCCCGGAGGTATGTAGGCGGATGAGTGTGACTACCGTGCCGTATAAAGCAACCGTTACGGCGATATGCCCCGATGGAAAGCTGCCTGTGCTGGGCACTGACCCGAGGTGGGCGACGTCGGGGCGCGTCCGCCCGACGATGTAGGAAACCGTCAGAAAGGTCGCCAGTTCGGTGGCCAACACGACCGCGACCCACGCGATCTGCCGCCAGTGGCGGCCAATGGCCAGCACGATCATGATCACCAACGCGACAACCACAATCGATGGCGCGTCGGCGGACTTCGACCAGAACGCCGAAAGTCGATTCTGTGATGTCGTGCGGTGGGAGGCAAAGTCGACGATGACCCGCCGGTCCCATCTCTCGATCGCACTGCCGTCGAGCACCTTCGTGAGCATTAACCCCAGCACGACCAAGATCGCCGCCGTCGCTGCGTAACCGAGGCCAATCACGCGGGCGACCGAACGTGCTGTGGGATGGCCTTCGTCGTGTCGTGTGGGAAAGCGGAACATGCTCGGTGGGCCGAAATCGGTGGGCGTCGTGGTCACGACGGCGCCTGAGGTTGGCGATGGGTGAACGTGAGTAGGCAGAAGATGCCGTAGGCGACGAATCCGACACCGACGATCCCGACGAGAGTGGAGCCCCATCCGTTGACGGTCAGGCTGCGAAGCGCGCCGTCCAGTCCGGTTGCTTCCTGCGGGTTGAAATCCACTCCGCTTCGCAGCAAGAAGAAGCCGATGAGACTTATGGCGATGCCGCGCCCGATTTCTCCGATTACCCCGAGTCGTTTGATCAGCCGGCGGCGGTCGGCTGACAGCCCGGCCAGGTTCAGCTCAGTCTCGACGTCGCCTTTTAGACCTTTCACGATGCGGTAGATGCCCGCTCCGATCGCAATCAACCCGGCCAAGGCAATCGCCCAGCGACCGACCGAGTGACTCATGACTTGTGCCGAAAGGTCAACTACCTTTTTGTTGCCGTCAGCATTCGCCGTCGGGCGGCGGGCCAGCGCCAGCGCGGTGAGGCTAAAGGTGAGGTACAAGATGGCGCTGACTCCGTAGCCGATGCGCGTGGCAACGGCTTCGGCCCCCGATCCTCCGGGAGCGAATGCGGTGAAAAGTCGCCATAACGCATAGAGCACCAAGCCAAACGCCAAGGCCAACAGCAGAAGGCGCCCGCCGGTAAACGTAGCGATCTCCTTGATCGCCCCGGTCGGGCTCGCCTCGCCGTCGGGGGCTACTGAGGAATTCCAGCCGACCGATCGCGCCGCTACTGCTGCAGCGAGGATTCCGGCCAGTACGTAGACCATACCCTTGGCCAACCATCCGAGCCGTCCGAGCCGCACGATGGCCGGATGGGCCGCCAGAAGTTGTCTCGATGTCCGATGGCGCAGCGAGGTCGCAGTCACACTGGGGCTATACCCCCTCCGGTCGAGGTCCAGACAGAGATCTTTCGGAAGAGGGGTCGTGCTGCGCACGGCGCACCGGAACGTATCGAGGGTTTCGCACCCCGCCACGAGTGTCGTACGCGACCGTGCCCCAGCGGTGCTCGGCTGGGGCACGGTTCTGATCGGCTTTCGTAACGAAGGACTCAGCTACGCCGCCGGAACAGGCTGTAACCGCCCGGCCCGACGAGGCAGGCACCGACGATGAACGCGATTCCGAGAGCGATCTGGCCTTGGAGGAGTTGGACAATCCCTACGACAACAAGAATCGCGGCGATTATCCATAAGAGTGAACCTTTCATGATTTCCTTTCATATGGTTGGTAATACCGGTGCAGTTGTGGAAACGGGTCAGGGCACTCGTCCTTCGATTGGTACCCGCTTCGCTTGGTACCCGCTTCTGCGCGGTGCCAGACATGCGGCCCGTTTCTGCGCGGTGCCAGACATGCGGCCCGTTCGGTATACGGCCGCCCACTCGCAGTTGCTCGTGAAGGCTTGACAGTGCTTGACTCCTCCCGATGAGGCTCCGACGGCGTCTGGGATTGGTGGCGGCCGCCTATGTAGCGCTGATGGCGGTAGGGGGAGTCTCGGCCCTCATCGCAGCACGGGTGCGTGCTGACCACTCCGCAACGGGCCGAGCATTCACCGTAGGGGTCGAGCAGGCTGGCGAGATGCGAGCTGCGTATCTTGATATGGAGGCCGGTCAACGAGGATTTGTCCTGACCGGCGACCCTGCGTTTCTTGAACCGTTCGACAACGCGCATCGTTCGGTCGCCGCGCTGGAGGCATCGCTGCGCGTACTTGTCAGCGGCGACCGAATGCTCGAGGGCGACCTTGCGTCGGTTTCCTCGCTGGGTGCGCGATGGCTGGCCGAGTCGGCGGACCCTTCCATCGTCGCTCGCAAGGCGTCAACTGGCGTGCCTCCAGGGTCTGCAGTGGCCTCGGGTAAGGAATTGTTGGACGACTTGCGTTCGAGGTTTGCACAGCTTGACCGTGATCTCGGTGAGCGGCGTGATCGGGCCGATCGCGGCCGGGAACGGGCGGCTCGCCTCCTCGTGCTCCTCGTCCTGTCAGCACCGATTGTGGCCATCTTGGTGACGGCAATCGCGTCGCGCCTCGTCGACCGGTGGATCCTGCACCCTATCGATGCCATGGGGCAGGCAACCGAACGGATCCGGCGGGGCGATCTCTCGGCGACGGTACCGGTGCTTGGTCCTCCCGATGTGGCCGAACTCGGCCGGAGTGCTGACGGCATGCGACGCATGATCAGCGCGCAACGTGATGAGGCTATTCAGGCGAGGGAGGGAATGGAACAGAATGCGATCCTTGCAATAAGCGTGCGCAACGAACTTGCGGCGGATATCGGTCAGTTACCGGTCGGGTGGACAGGAGCCGCCTCGATGCTCCCGGCCGAAGGTATCGTCGCTGGCGACTGCTATGACGTGGTGCTTCTCTCGCCGACCAAACTCGCTGTGGTTGTCATCGACATCGCCGGCCACGGTGGCGGGCCTGCGATCGCCGCGCTTCGCTGCAAAGAAATCCTGCGGGCCGCTTTGCGGGCACGGATGTCACCCGGCGACGCGATCGCCCATCTCGCCGGTCAGGTGGGTGACCTTGACGAATCCTTTCTCACCACTTTCGTTGCCGTCGTCGACACCCTGAGCGGCGAGTGCCACTACGCCAACGCGGGTCACCCGCCGGCGCTCTTTCACCACAACAACGTTCTCGAGGAGTTGATGCCGACAGGCCCACTGGTTGGGCCATTCCCAGGTGTCTGGAAGACTGAGGCTCGAACGATCGACCCGGGTGGTCAGCTCGCGATCTACACCGATGGATTGACCGAAGCGAGAAATGCTGATCGGGTGTTTTACGGCATGGAACGTCTGACCGCTCAGGTGCTCGCGGTGCCTTGCGAGGATGCGCAGCACGTCATTGACGTCTGCTTCGCTGATCTGAAGACCTTCAGCCCGCAGCGACTCGTCGATGACGTCACGATGGTGATCATCTGCCGCGACTGTCCGGATGTTGATGTCGAGGTTTGATCCGCGCCGTGCTGGGGTACCGGAATCCTCAGCCAGCAAGAGGACCCTAAGGCGGGCGAATGAGACCACACGACGTTGATAGGTCGGGTACGCGTCGACGACCGCGAATAAGATGACGCACGTGCTGGAGCCCCTTCACCTGAGCCTGGAGGCCGAGGCCAAATCCCTCGCCCCCCTAAGGCGAGCCGTGCAGACGTGGCTAACTGACGCCGGCGCTCACGATGTGCATGCCGTCGTTCTGGCCGTGGACGAAGCAGTAGCCAACGCCGTCGAGCATGCCGGGCTCAGCAGCGCCGCCCTGATCACCGTAGGCGTTGAGGTGGTCGATGAAATGCTGCGAGTCCAGATTAGCGATCACGGTGCCTGGAAGGAACAGGCGGTCGATGAGACAAGGGGGCGGGGATTGTTCATCATGAATGCGGTCATGGACAGCGTCAGCATCGAGCATCGCGACGGCGAAACCCGTTTGGTCATGTTTCGGCATCTTCGCAACGGGCAGATAGGGGCGTAGCCGGGCCGTCTTCATTCAGGTGCCCTCAGTTGATAGATTCTGAACGTGTCAGCTCCTCCTAATGTCATGGCGCCATACACGACGGTCATGGCAGCGAACGACCACCAGATTCCCGACGCACTGCTTGCGACCGACGCGAAGGCGAACGGGACGACGAAGCCGAGACGATGATGAGAATCGGAACGACCTCGTCGTATTCCTACGGCGTACACGCTCGCCACGACGAAGCCGACGAGCATGAAGGCGCCGACCCACATATGCGCGAACTGGAGCAGTGCCATCCGGTTGAAGAGCACGCGCATGGGGTGAACGTCCGTGACGTTGCCGGTGCTGTCGAGCGTGAAGCGGGTCGGCACGTTCATCCATGCGTTGACCGCAACAACGGAATACGCGCCAACAACACCGGCGGCGAAGATCGGGATGAGCGTGCGCAACAGGGTACGCAGTGGCATCCGGCCCCAGCCGAACAAGTAGATCCAAAGAAAAATCGCTTAGACAAAGAACGACAGCCCCTCGACTGCAAACGGCAGGCCGAGCACATCGCCAAATCGGCCCATCAACCCGGGCCACAGCAGCCCCATCTCAAAGCTGAGCACAGTGCCCGACACGGCGCCCAACGCAAAGAGCACGGCCGCCACTTTCGACCATCGCTTCGCGAGCCCGAGCGCCACAGGATCGTCGTTGCGAATGCCATGACGGTGAACGACCCAGAGCTCCCAGATCGTGCATCCTGCGAGTACCTCTGATCGGCAATAGCAGTGTCCGGAACCATTTGTTTCGTTACGGCGACGTATCCATCGGCCGTGAGCGCGCGTTCGAACTCGGTGGTATCCATGGCTGCGTTCCCGGACCCTGTATTTGTGTGGGGTATAACGCGGCGTTTTCGGGGGTAGATAACTGATGTTCGAGAGTGGTCAGCCGTCGCCGGCGACCTCGACCGCTCCCGCCCCTACCGTGCCAAGGAAGAGTTACCGAAATGACCAGCGCTCGTCCAAATTCGGCATTGACCACTGCGGCGCATCTGTTGCGTGAGGAGGCCGGTCGGGTTCTTGAGCAATGGAAAGTTGCGTTGTGCACTGGCGACGAAGTCGAGGTCGCTCATATGGTTGCTCGTGCCCACGAACTCAATGGCCGTACGAAGGGTGGCGGCTAGCCGTGAAACGGCGCATCGTGATCGCGCTGACCGGTAACGCCGTTTCCAGCGCAACCAAACCGGCCGATCTCGATCACCAGCTGGTGTTAAAACCTCCAACGGTCGGGCACTTCTTGGGCATGTTCCGCGGAGTGTTACGGATACACGGCCGACAGAAACGTGCAAGCATCCGGCGACCGCGAAACGACGTTGGGCAATACGACGATCTCGTTCATGAATGGTGGAGGCCCGGCGGCGCCTTTGCGGCGCTGCACTGGTTAGCAGCCTCGCGCCGGGCACTAATTCCGGCGCCGCTCACCGCGACAGAACTCCTTGTTGACGTTGGTTGTGGCGCTGGCCTTATGGCCGACGCGGCGCTCGGCTACCTTCACGTCGGGCTTGACCTGGTGACGACCGGACTCGACCAGGCAACGCTGCACGGTGTGCATGCAGTTCGCGCCGACGCCGCGCATTTGCCGATTTCGTCCAACTCAGCCTCCGTCGTGCTCGCTGGTGAAATTTTGGAGCACGTCCACAACCTCGAAGAAGTGGTTGCGGAAGTCTGCCGGGTTTTGCGACCAGGCGGGACCGTAGTGATTGACACGATTAACGACACGAAGTTGGCGAAGTTCTTGATGGTCACGATCGCGGAACGCCTGCCCGGAGGCCCGCCGCGTGGAATTCACGACCCGAGACTGTTCGTCGACCCGATTCGACTCCAACAATTGTTTGCGGCGGGCGGCGTGAACCTTGCGGTCTGGGGCCTTCGACCATCGGCTTTTGACTACCTTCGGTTTCTCCTGAACCGTGAGCGGCTGGTCCGCATGCTGCACACGAAATCGACAGCCCTCGTCTACCAAGGCGTCGGGAAGAAACAAGGTGCGCAATGACCTGTCCTGAGACGTGGCGTCGGTGACGGGCGCAATCGCTGGAATAGGGTCATGCTTCCCGCCATGTCTCGATCAGCAACAAGCGTGGGATGGATTCTTCGCCGCTCATTACTCGGACAATCGAATCGCTCGAAGAGTGTGGCGCACAGCGGGCATCGATCAGCGTCACTCGGCGGTCGATCCGAGAATCGAGGACCTGAGCGGCGCGACCACTGGTACCAGGATGGACCGGTTTGCCGAACTGGCTGTCCCACTCGGGTGCGTCGCCGTCGAGAACGCCCTCAACGCGAGCGGATTGGCAGCCGACGACGTCGATCTCTTGACGGTGGTGTCCTGCACCGGTTACGTCACTCCCGGCGTGGACATAATGGTCGCTCACCAACTTGGCATGCGGTCGTCGCTCCAACGGCTGCACATCGGGCACATGGGTTGCTACGCAGCCCTACCTGCGCTCGCAACCGTGGCTGACGCTGCTTCGGCCCGGGACAAGGTCGGCGTGGTGTTGTGTGTTGAACTCACAAGCTTGCACATTCAGCCTCCTACTGATGACATCGAACAGATTGTCGCCCACGCCCTGTTTTCCGACGCAGCCGCCGCAGTGACCATCGTTCCTGATGGTCCCGGCCTCGAAGTGATCGACGTTGTGTGTTCAACCGACTCGACGACCTCGGACTTGATGACGTGGCGGGTAACCGATCTCGGTTTCCGCATGCGCCTGTCGCCCAAAGTGCCGGCGATGCTCGACAAGCACGTTCTCGACCTGACGACACAACTTCTGAATCGCCACGACCTAGCCGTTGCCGACGTCGACCATTGGGCTATTCATCCAGGAGGACCAAGCATCATCGACACCGTCGCTCGGCGACTCGCCCTACCAGACTCTGCGGTTGTTGCATCGCGCGACACATTGCGATTGCACGGCAACTGTTCGTCAGCGACCACGTTGCTTGTCCTCCAGGAATTGTCGAATCGCAACGACATACTTCCCGGTCAACACGTCGTCGCGATGGCGTTCGGGCCCGGCCTTACGCTCTATTCGGTATTGCTTCGCGCCCGCAAGTGAAAGCTTGCGGGCGTTCATGTGTAGAGCGCTTCTGACTTGGGTACTCATCGACTACGACATCGCGCCTTAGATCGCCGAGCATCACCAAGGAGAACGACCCACGGACGACACGACTGACACCGACATTCTCGATGTCCTGAAGTCTCGGCACAATGAAGCGAAATCAGGATTGTCGGCGATTGTCGATGCACAGCCGTCCGAGCGCAGCGCATCGTTTGAAAAGCTCTCCGGTGTTCCCGTTGCTTGCTTCACTGAATGAGGCCAAGCGCTCGGAACTCGAACGAGTTGCAGATCGCGCTGGCCATCGTGAACGGCCTGTTCTACGCACTGCTGGCGATCGTCGTCGGTTCCGCAGTGATCGCCATCGGAGGCGGAGGCCTCGTCCCGATGCGAGATCGCTGGAAGAACGTTCTCGCCAAATATGACGAGGAGAAGCCGAAGATCCAGGAAGCCGCCAAGGGCTCCAAGGAACCAATCATCGAGCAGGCCCAGCAGCGCGTTGAGCAGGTGAAGGGCAATGGCGAGGCCGCTCACAGCCTCCCGGCTCGGCAGGCCAGGTAGAACTGCCCGTCGGGTCAGGAAGTAGAAATCTCTGGTGGGGAAGGTGCTCGGCTACCTTCCCCACCAGTCGTTTCCTGGGCGGACAACCCACACTCTCAAGTCTCCGGGACGACGCGCGGTGCCCATGGTGCGCTCTTTGAAGCCGGCCCGAGCGTGACGTCGGCGGGAACGCAGACGAGGAGTGCTGCTGGCTTGACGCAGATTCGCAGTTCGTTCACGGCCGGGCGGTCCTCGCCGTCCAACTCCCAGGGACGAGCCGGGTTCGACCGGACGATCATTGACACGGCCTCGCCGCGTCGGATTCGGCGAGACGACCGGCGCGATCCGGTGATCATCGACCCGAGGACGGCGAGCCACGATCGCAGCGTGCACGCGTTGAGCATGGCCAGCTCGAGCGATCCGTTGGTGGGATCGGCGTCGGGGAACGCCGTCAACCCGCCGGTGAGCGTCCCGAGGTTGCCGGCGAGGACCATGGTGGCCGGACCAGCCATGTTCGCGCACTCGGGCGGTTCGAGGATTTCGACGTGCACCGCGGCGGGACGTGTCCGCAGGTGGCGCAGTGCAGACGCGACGTAGGCGATAGACCCGAGTCGCGCCTTCCAGGTCGGGTTGGTGTCGCGGATCATCATTGCGTCGAACCCGATGCCGGCCATCACGGTAAAGATCTCTCCACCTGCGTCGCCGACATCGATGCGACGGGTCGGACCGTGAACGGCGACCTCAATCGCGTCGGCGACATCGGTTGGGATCCCGAGGTTATGCGCCAACAGGTTGCCCGTGCCGGCGGGGATGACTGCGAGCGGCACGTCGGTGTTGACCATCCCGGCGGCACAAGCGCGCACGGTGCCGTCGCCTCCGCAGGCGACGACAAGTGTGCAGCCGGCCTGGACGGCCGCGGATGCTTGTCTCAACCCGGGGTCCTCAGCGGTGGTGGCCACGACCACGACCTGTGCGGCACCGGCCTGTCGCAACGCGTCGGCGACCGACTGGCCGTCGGCGGCGCGACCGCTGGCCGGATTGGCGATCACGTGCACGAGCCGGAGCCGCACCGGCTGGGCTAGGCGGTCGCCGACGGCTGTGGCATTGGCGGTAGTGGCATTGGCGGTTGGAGAGTCTGCGGCGGCGGTCATCCGATGCCATCCGGGTCGGGCTTGGAACGCGTCTTCAATGCCATTGCCGACCCCATTGACTTGTCGGACGTAGTGTCGGCTCCTGATGTCAATGCGTCGCTCGGAGGGAGAGAGCGCTCGGTATGTGCGAGTGGGGCGTGGACACGCGACGAGGCGGCGAGAAGGGCGGCGAGCGCTGCTGTCAACCACGCGCCCTGTAGCACGCTGATGACCAGGCCGACCCAGGCGAGTGCTAGCACTACCGGGGTGGCATCCTGCATGAGGGCGACCGCGCGGCCCGCTCGAATACGGGTGAGCCGGGTGACCACGGCCAAGGCTGGCAACCCGATAAGCAGGCCTCGAAATGCCGACTCGATGATCGAAGCCGCGTTCACGAGTTCAGCACGAGCAGGACGCTGAGGAGCACGACCAACGCGAGCAGGCCGAACTGCGCAGCGAGCCCACGTCCGTCGTTCACGCCCGGGCGTATCTTGTGTAGCGTCCGGAAGAGTGGCCGGGCCGGGTGGCGCCCCGAGCGACGACGGGAGCAGCAACGACGAGATGAACTCGTCCTCTCGGTTCCCCCCAATGACTGTCACGGAGCGCACCTACCCGGCGACGTTCATACTCAAACATTTCGAGTCACCATGCCCGTGATTGTCGGTGTCGTAATGGGGCGGGACGAAGGAAGATGTTGTGGTCGAACACGAACGGCGACAACTCAATCGCGTTGGCCTGGTGGTGGTGTTGGTTTGCGACGAGCTAACACCTTGACGTCGAAGGTGCCTGCGACGCATTCGTTGGCGATGTCGGTGAGGCCGCGATTGTTGTTCCGGGCGTACGCGAGGAGCTGACGGAACGCTTCGTTCATGTCGACCCCTAGGGTCGCCGCGATCATTCCCTTGGCTTGTTCGATGGAAACCCGGCTGTTGAGGGCATGTTGCAACTGTCCCTCCCGTACGGTCGCTTTACGGCTGGCCAAGTCTTGAACGATGGCGATCGTGGCCACGTCGGCGAGGGCTTGAGCGAGCGCGATCTCGGCTTCGGACAATGGCTCGGATTTGGTGCTGAACATGTTGAGGCACCCAATTGTGAGGTCTTTCAACCGGAGAGGAACGGCACACACCGACCGAAGCCCCGAACCCACACTGGCAGCTGCAAATTCGGGCCACGGCGAATCGAGATCGAGGCGCGAGTTCACGACCGTTTGGCCGGTTCGATAGCTGTCGAGGCAAGGACCCTCGTCGTTCTGTAGTTGGAACAGCTCGAGCATCTTGCTCTGCTCATCGGACGCGCCGATGACCCGGAGGACGTTATCGGTATCGGCCAGCAGAATGCCTGCCGCCGTGACGTCGAGAAGTTCCACGACCCGGCTCGTGAGCAAGGTCATGACTTCGATGACGTCGAAGTCGCTAACGAGCGTGTCGACAATCTCGACGAAGGTGGTGGCGGTAAGGGTCTGGCGTTCGAGGGCTTTCGAGAGAGCGTCATCGGTCATGGGTCAATCTCCTCCTCCGGTTTGGCCCGGTCGTCGTCGAGACGAAGACGACCGGCGACAATTTCCCTGGAAACGGCACTGGCGGTGAGCCCGTTCGCGAAGGCGTGAGCTCGTATGCGAAGTAACGCAACCGCCGGGCTGACTTGCAACTGGACAGCAAGCACGCCCGACGCCTGAAACACCTCGGCCCGATACGACACTGCCGCATCGAGACCATACGCGATCGAACCCACCGGCGCGGCCTCTTGCATACTCAGAATTGTTTCGGCCAGGATAGCCGAGATCGCGAGGCTGTCACTGTTCTGCATCGCTGTCAGCTCACCTTCGCGATCGTGATAGAGGGTCAGCACCCCGACCTTTACACCGTGGGTAGCCAACGGAAACGCGAAGACGGCGGTCACGCCGCTTCCGCGCGCCAGATCAACGAACGTGGGCCAGAGAGTCTCAACTCGTCTGTCGAGCACTGGAGAATGAACCGGGTTGCCCGATTGGTAGGCGTCGTGGCACGGGCCTCGCCCCATCGTGTACTGCAATTCTTCGAGCGCTCGCATGCTCGGGTTCGAGATACAGACCGGGCCGGCCTGTTCCCCGCTCATGATGGTGATTCCCACGCCACTCACCCCAAGCAACCCGGCGCACGCACGACACAACCGAGAGTTCGGCTGTTTGGCCACCTCACGAGTGACCGCGACAGCGATGCGCATCGCCTGGTCATCCATCAAACCGATCGCAGAAGACTCGGGGACAGCATCGGCGACATCCCGTCCGTGAACGTCACAAGGGTTCCGCGATGGACTGCGCTCATCGTTAGCATGCCGCTTGTCCTTCGTCGATAAGGAGCAGTAGCCGAGCGGGTTCGCCTTGAACGTTTCGAAGCGTCAACGACCCACCCCGACTGTGAAGCACCGAGCGCGCTGCCACAAGTGCACGATACCCTGAGCAATCCATAAACGACACGGACCCGAGATCGACTACGACGTCTCGACTCTTGCTGGCCACACAGGCGTCGTAGGCGACCTGTCGAGTCGCTAGATCCAGCTCGCCTGCTAATGCGACGACCACTCGCGTCCTCGAAAACGATCTCCGAATGGCGCCAAAATCGCGTGACGGCTCGGCCAGATCTACCGCCGACGGTGAGGACCCTAAGTGCTCGACCATTGCCACTCCTAAAGGTTAGGAGCGCTACCAAGGTTCCGGAGTAACGCAAGAAAGACTCAACGTCACCATACACCACCGCCAAACTTTCCGTTTTCCGAATTGACAGATCGTGCGACGTTTCAGAGCGAACCCGAGCTCCTGACCGCAAGGCCGACACCGACCAGTAACACCAGCATTGCGGTTGTCATGGTGCCGACCGCTATCCAGCGATTGGCAAGCCAAACTGTTCGGCCGGTTCCGGCGATTTGCCGTTGGGCGTGACGATCTCGGATGCCCACCGGCAGGAGGCCAGCGACGGTAAGGGTGACGGCCATACGCTGGTCGTAGCCGACGACCAGCACCACCCCGAACGCAGTTTTAATGTTCTCGGTGTCTCAGACGGACTATTTAGATCAAAAGAGAAGGCGCAGGCCTACCACTGCGCTGAATAGTGCCGCAACACATGCCAGCGTATGTCACTGCCGCGACCCCAATAATATCACTGCCGAAGTAACGATCCAGAGGTGCGTCGAGGTCAGGCCAAGCCGTTGAAAGAGACCTCGTTGAGCGGTCGTCGTGGCCAGCACAAGAGCGAGCACGGTCACCCCACACGAAGCCACGCCCACCGAAGCAAGTGTGCGTTGTCCTTTGCGCACCAACGATGGTGCCGCCAGCAGCGGTGTGGACGCCAGCGAAATGTACCCGGCCAAGGCGAAGACCCCATGCCAGGTGTCGCCGGCTGCTGATCGACCGAGCGGGGCCGCCGCCACTCCCAAGGTCGCCAGCCCGGTGGCGACCGCGCTCATCCACGCCCCACCAGGTACTGCGGCGCGCAGGGCCGCTCCGTAGAGCGGCACGCCCATCCCCAAGCCCACGAACCCGGCCGACATCAAACCCCGCGTGTCTGTCCCGATCGCTGCCAGCCGACTGATGGGGTCATGAACCGGTGAATATTCGGCGCTAGTAACCGCGCCGCCGACCACCCATGCACCCAGAAACGTGATGGGACCGACGATGCCTCCCCAGGCCGCTCGGCGGCACATGCGCAGAGGGACCGATTCAGCCGTGTGCACTGAGCTGCAGCCCGAGGTGACGAAGCCCCGATTTAACCCTGGTAGCCATCACCTGCACGGAAAGTTGCAGGGCTTCTGCCGACGTCTCAGAGTGGCTGTCGCCATGCGCAACGAACAGAACCGCCCGGCGGTCATCCTGAGTGAGGCTGGCAAACGCAGAATCAAGACCGTCGGACGATGTGCTCGGATCATCTTGGCGACCATGCAGTGCCGTCGTCACAAAGCGGTCGCTCAGGGCCAGCAGCGCCGTCCGGACCGAGTGGCCGTTGGCCGCAGGCGTGTCCCCGCAGAGGAGTTCAACAAATACGTCGCGAGTGATCGCCTCGGCCCGAATTGGGCCGACCATGCCACGGACATAGGCGTAGACAGCAGCACCGTGTTCGTCGAAACAGCGTCCGATACTTTCCGACGGCTGTGTCAGCATCATGACCCCGCGAATGAGGGGCCGAGCTGAGGTACCGCTCCTGGAGATCGGCCGCCGCCCGCCGCCTCTCCGAGCGAATGCTGGGTCGAATTCCGCTGTTCCGCCACGTTGTTCCCCTCTCCGAAAATGCCGACATCGCACGTGACCGGGTCTGTACCCGGCGGAACGTGACGTCAAACGTGCTATTTCGATGTTGGCGACTGACGACTGCTGGCGGGTCCGTGCCCGACGACCGATTCGACCTGCGGCGCAGACCGATCGGTAACATTCCGTTGTGGTTGCACATGCTGACAAGCCGGTCTTGTACCTAACGAGTGCGGCGGAACTTGAGCGGTGGATCGAGAGGGCTGCCGATGACGGTGGGGTCCGGTTGCGGCTGCGGAAGAAGTCTTCAAAGCAGCCGGGCATTACCTATGCCGAAGCGTTGGACGTGGCCCTGTGCCACGGCTGGATCGATGGTCAGAAACAATCCAATGATGCAGATTTTTTCCTCCAGGCGTTTACGCCGCGTCGTTTTCGCAGCCCTTGGTCTCAAATCAATCGCGACCACGTCGAGCGACTGATCAACGAAGGGCGCATGCGACCGGCAGGCCAGGCCGAAATTGATCGGGCAAAGGCCGACGGACGCTGGCAAGCCGCATACCGTCAAAAGAATTCTGCAGTACCCGACGATCTTCAAGCGGCGCTCGATGCCAGCCCGGAGGCAGCAGCGGCCTTCGCTCGACTCACAAGCCAGAATCGTTTCGCGATTTCGTTTCGTCTCGGAAACGTAAGACGTGCCGAAAACCGACAGCGAAAGCTTCACGAGTACCTAGCGATGCTGGAGCGCGGAGAAACCCTCCACTAGGTCGATCGGGGATACAGACCTCGTCGTCTGACAGACCCCAATGAGACAACGGCGTGACCGGGACTCGGCGCGCGAACCATGATGAGCTCTGCAATCCGAGACGATGCTCGGCGACGAAGGTCAGGCATGACGAACCAATCGTTCATTCGCGGGTGGCTCGCGCTCGCGCTCGTGCTCGGCTGCGTCGGGTGTGCATCGGCCCGGCGCGGCGGGCCCGAGGCGACGGTCAAGATGGTCGGCGTGGAACGATCGAATCACGCCTACGGTTCTGATGCTGAACAGTTCGGAACGCTCTACCGCCGACCGGGTCGAGGAACGTATCGCGTCGTGGTGCTGATCCATGGCGGGTTCTGGCAACAGGGGTACGGGCTCGATCTCATGACTCCACTCGCCGACGATCTGGCCGATCGCGGCTTTGCCGTCTGGAACATCGAGTACCGCCGGGTCGGCCAACGCGGTGGAGGATGGCGCGGCACACTCGACGATGTCGCGGCGGCCGTCGAGTTCGTGCCGTCGCTGGCCAGAGCGGTGGGGTTCGAGGCCACTGACGTGAGCATCGTCGGCCACTCGGCGGGCGGCCACCTCGCCCTGTGGCTCGGCGGCCTCGGCGATTTCGCAGTACCGATCAAGATCGCCATTGGTCAGGGCCCCGTTACCGATCTTGAAGCCGCGGCACGCGCTGACCTCGGCGGCGGCGCGGTCCAATCGCTCCTGGGCGGAACACCGGATCAGGTGCCTGAGCGGTATCGGTTCGCCCAACCGGTCAGGTCGACCGGTATCACTCGGCAGGTAGCGGTCGTCGGACGCAATGACGACATCGTGCCGCCCGAGTTCAGTCGCGGCTTCGAAACCATCGAGGTCCCCGATACCGATCACTTCGACCTCATCGATCCCGCATCGACCGCCTGGGCAGCCGTCGCCAACCTGTTGGGTCCGACCTAGCAGGAACTCCGATTAGCGCGGTACCGAGTAAACGGAGCCACACGTAGAAACCGGTCAGCTCGTTAGCGCCCCCTGGCTGTACACCTCGACCACATGGCTATGGGTGACGACAAGCACGATCATCTGCACAACATATCACTAGTAACCTAGTTAATTACACAGACCCGTTGATCTCGATTACCAACTTCGCGGTGTAGGCACTGACTGGTACCCCGCTCTCAGGTGCTGAAGGTCCCGCCGACGCGTTTACGACTTTGACCAGATGATATTGGTACGGGTGACGGTCGTCATTTACGTTTCGATCTGCTGGCGTAAACGACAATTCCAATCACTGCGGCTGCGGTAACGAGGCCTCCGAAAAGTCCGCCCAGGTTGAATGCTTCCATGACTGTCCGTCCCTTTCGTCCGGCGCGAGCCGTTGATCTGCTCGGTGGAGAGTGTCGACCCTCTTTCGATCGACATCATCGTGGTACCCCATCCTGAGCATTCAGAGACCTTCTTTGGTCCCAAGCCACACCTCGACGACGTGCTCGTTGTGGTCGTCATGTAGCGCAATACTCAGTTCGGCCTGTTCGACGCCGTCGACCATGACGCGCTGTTGCATGAGTTCATTCTGTTGGATGACTCGGATGCGATAGGTCGCCTCGCCGAAACGATAGTTGAGCGAGTACTCGGGCCAGTCGGCCGGAATGCACGGCTGAAGTCGGAGAACGGTTCCGTTGCGTTGGACACCGAGTAGCGATTCGATAATGAGGCGATACATCCATCCGGCCGACCCGGTGTACCACGTCCACCCGCCACGGCCTACGTGGGGCTCGACGGCGTAGACGTCGGCCGCGGTCACATATGGCTCGACTTTGTAGATGGCGATGGCGTCGGCGCTGCGCCCATGGCTGACCGGGTTGATCATGTCGAACAGTTCCCAGGCCATCTTGCGGTCGCCAATGCGGGCGAAGGCCATGATCGCCCACACGGCAGCATGGGTGTACTGGCCCCCGTTTTCCCGCACGCCTGGAACGTAGCCACGGATGTAGCCGGGATCGTGGACGGTTTTGTCGAACGGAGGGTGAAGTAACTGGATGAGGCCGCTGTCACGGCGAACCAGGTGCTCGTTGAGCGAGTCAAGTGCCTGCCGGGCGCGGAGCGGGTCGCCGGCGCCGGACAATACCGACCAGCTCTGGGCGATGGAGTCGATGGTGCACTCGTCGCTTTCGCTCGACCCGAGTGGCGACCCATCGTCGAACCAGGCGCGGCGGTACCAGGCACCATCCCACGCGTGTGCCTCGAGGTTTTGCCGCAGTTGGTCAGCGGCGTTGACACACCGGTTAGCGAAGACGTCGTCATCTTGGGCCCGGGCCACCGGGGCAAACTTCATGAGAACATCGAAGAGGAAGAAGCCGAGCCACACGCTTTCGCCGTGGCCTCGTTCGCCGACCCGATTCATACCGTCGTTCCAATCGCCCGTCGCCATGAGCGGCAGCCCCCGCTCGCCGAGCAGGGCAAGCGCTCGCTGCAGTGAAGACACACAGTGTTGGTACAGGCTCTGGCGCTGGTCGGACGGGGTCGGCAGGTCGTAGTACGACTCCTCGTCGATATTCAACGGGCGTCCCTCGATGTAGTTCACTTGCTCGTCGAGCACTCCTCTGTCTCCGGTGACATCGACGTACCGGGCCGCGGCGAGCGGCAGCCACAGGAAGTCGTCGGAGCAGCGAGTCCGGACCCCCCGACCCATCGGCGGGTGCCACCAGTGCTGCACGTCACCATCGGGAAACTGATGAGCGGCGCAGAGCAAAAGATGATCTCGGGCCCGAACGGGTTCAGCGTGCAACATTGCCATCGTGTCCTGCAGCTGGTCACGGAAACCGACGGCACCACCGGACTGGTAGTAGCCACTGCGGGCTAGATACCGGCAGCCGATCGTCTGATAGAGCAACCAACCATTGGCGAGCACATTGACGGCTTGATCGGGAGTGTCGACGCTGATCGTGCCGAGGGTGCGCGTCCATTCGGTGCGTACGGAGGCGAGGGCCTCCCGGGCGGCTGTGGAGCCGCTGGTGCGTAGCGCCAGTGCTATGGCATCGTCGCGTGTGGAGGCCACCCCGAGGCGAAACACGATCTCTGCACTTTGCCCCACGGCGAGCAACACGGGAACCTGGATCACCGCGCACGGATCAAGGCCAGCGCCCGTCGTACCGGACAACCGTTCGTTAAGCATGGCCGCCGCGTGGGACAGGCTGCCGTTACGACCCAGGAACTCTTTACGGTCGGCGGTCAACATACGGTCCGCGATAACACCGTCATCGCTTCGGGCATCGAAGAACGCCACACGATTCTCGAACTCGGAGTTGTAGGTATTGCGCGCGGTCAGGATATTGGTGACTGTGTCGATCTCGGTTGTCACATGCATCTGGGTCCGAGCGTGAAGGTCACCGAGAATCCACTCGACATAGCCGGTAGCCGACAATCGGCGGGCGCGTCCGGACCGATTGTGCAACTTCAGCACGCTGTACTTTACCGAGTGGTCGACCCCGACGTAGATCCACAACTCGCTAGCGATGCCGTCCTCGGTGTGTTCGTACACGCTGTATCCGAATCCGTGGCGGGTGCGATAACTGCCTTGCCCGCGGCATGGGAACGCCATCGGCGACCAGACGTGCCCTGTGTCGGTGTCGCGCACGTAGAACGCTTCCCCGGAGCTGTCAGCAACCGGGTCGTTGTGCCAGGGCGTGAGCCGGAACTCGTGGGCATTTTCCCCCCAGGTGTATCCAGGAGTGCTGTCGCTGACGACACACCCAAAGTCGGGATTGGCGAGTACGTTGGACCACGGCGCAGGGGTGGTCTGCCCGGCACCGAGAGAAATGACGTATTCGCGGCCGTCTGCTGAGAACCCGCCGATCCCGTTATCGAACAGTAGATTCTCGTCAACTGGTTCGAACGGCCCCGAATCGACGGCCGCAAGGGCATCGGATGATTTGCCCTGTGTTGTCGGCCCAGGCTCACGGGGCCGTGGAACGAGCAATGGGGCCGGCGTGGCGGTCGGTGCCCGTCGACCGACCTGTTCAGCGAGCGTTCCGGCGGTGTCGCTGACGATGAGGCGGGCGACGGACTGTAGCAGGACCCGATCTTCCTGGGACACCTGCAGCGCTGCTCGCACGAAGATTCCGCCGGGTCGGTCGATGGCGTTCGCGTCCACCCCAGCCGCCACGAGACCGACGATCTGGTCTTGAAGCTGCTGGCGGTACCCGGCCTGATCTTCGTTCCAGATCACCAAGTCAGCGGCGAGACCCTTGAGTCGCCAGTAGGCGTGCGCTTGGACCATTTGACGGACGAGTTCGAGATTGGCGGCATCGGCAATCCGTACCAGTGCGATCGGATGGTCGCCGGAGATCGCTTGGCCCCACAGGCCCGATTGGCCACGCCGGTTCTGCAGCAGTACGGCTTGCTCGGCGCGTAGTGCAGGATGGGCGAAAATGAGGAGGCCGGCGAGACGTTCATACACTTGGGCGTCGGCTTCCGAGGCGTTGAGTTGGTGCCGTACGACCTGGCTGTGCGTCCAGGCCAATTCGGACACGCGGTCGGCAAGACGACGGTCGCGGTAGTTGTCGATCAGCGCGTCGCACTCGGCCCGTTCGTTGGCCACGCCTGACACCATGTCGATCGTTGCGGTCTGGCCGGGGGCCAAGGTGACCCTGCAACTGATCGCAACGATCGGATCGAGAACAGAACCGTCGGAGTTCGAAAGGACGTCGGGCGAAGTCAAAGCATCGGGGTTCAACAATGTATGGCCGCGTCCGATGAAACGGGCACGGTCGGTCTCATACGAGATCGCATCGACATCGGCTTCGTGCACCGCCATCAGATGGAACATCCAAGGCGAGACCTCATCGGCCGACCTCGGGCGGCGGGTGCACACGATCGCTTGTTTCGCCGGCACCACTTCGGTTTGAACGAACAGATTGCTGAACGCCGGATGGAGTTCATCGGAAATTGCCGATGCCAGCACTACTTCGGCGTAGGTGATGATGTCGACCGTGCGTTTGTCACGGGTGCGGTTCGTGAGGCGCAGACGGCGCAGCTCGACATTGTCCTCTGGCGAGATGGCGATCTCGGTATGAGTCTCGTAGCCAAGTTTGCTACCGCGGAACTCGACCCGGGCGTCCGAAAATATGGCTTGGTAACCCTCCACCGGTACCGTGGAAGGCTGGTGTGACGTCGACCAGAACTCGCCACTGTCTACGTCACGCAAGAAGCAGAAGTTGCCCCAGTGGTCGCGGGTTCCGTCCTCGCGCCACCGGGTCACCGCCATATGGCCGAGCCGGCTGTACCCGCCCCCTGCGCTAGTGACCATCACGTGATAGCGGCCATTCGAGAGAATCTGCACGGCGGGGCGCGCCGTATCCGGAGTGTGGAACACCCGGAGCTGACGATCGTCAGTACGGACCGGTAAAACATCGGGCGTGTCTGTGTTCTGCGAATGACTGTGAAGGACACCCGCTTTCGGAATGCGTTCCTGCAGGAGTAGCACGGTGGCCTGGAACTCGGGATCAGCGGCGAAACGCCGTTGCATCGGCTGATCGCACAGCAAATAGTCCAGTGACAGCAGACTCATGCCCTGGTGGTGCGCCATAAAGGAGCGGACCACCGCATGGTCCTTGCCTGGCGACAACCGGGAGGTCGTGTAATCGATAGCCTCGTACATGCCATACTGGCCACTGAAACCGGACGCAGTCATGCGCACCAGGTTCCGGCAAGCCGATTCCGGATCGACCATCAGTGCCATCACAGTGGCGTACGGTGCGATCACCAGGTCGTTCGCCGGCCAACGTTTCAGTGCCAGCCCGGGCACCCCGAACGCCCGGTACTGGTAATTAAGGCGCGCATCGACGACGTTATATCCCGACTCCGATATGCCCCATGGGACGCCGCGCTCGTGGCCGTATTCGATTTGTTGTTCGACACAATGGCGCGCTGTCTGGTCGAGGAGCGTGCCTTCGTAGCTGGGCATCACCAGTTGAGGCATCAGATATTCGAACATCGAGCCGCTCCACGACAGCAGAACGGTATTGCCGTTCGCCTCGGTCAGCAGGCGTCCGAGCGCAAACCAGCTCTCTTGAGGGACTTGTCCCTGGGCAATCGCGACAAAGTTGCCGAGGCGTGCCTCGGAGGCGAGGAGGTCGTAGTAACCAGCGTCGAGTTGATGCTCATCAACGTTGTAACCAATCGACATCAGGTGACGGGCACGGTCGTACAGGAACACCTGGTCCATCTGTGCCATCTGTCCGGCGACGTGCGCCAGGCGTTCGAGTTCGACAATCAGAGCCTGAGCGGCCTCCCCGCCACCGCTTCCATAACCGCTGGTAGCAACGTCTCGCACCGTTGCGAACGTACCCTCCGTAAAGTCAGACGCCGACGGCTGATTGCCCCACCGCAAGAGTTCATCGTGGTTCGCCGCGCACTGTCGAGTCAGCACCTGCGCCCAGCTGTGACTCTCGCCGGGGTCAGCGGTACGTTCCGCTTCGATCGTCTCCGTCAGCGCACACAGTTCGGCTAGGACGCTCCGGGCGGCACCTGCGGTCTTGGGAGCCTCAGCACACGCTCCATCGACGAGCCTCCGGAACTCCGCTTCCGTTTCGGTTTCCGGACGACCGGAGTCTTCGACCACTAGGCCGAACGTGTCGGCCAAACCCCGAAAGGCCCGGGGTGAAAGCACCGGTGCATCGCGTAATTCAAGAAGGCCCTGGCGCAGCGTGAGGAGATGCCCGGCCAAATTCCCGCTGTCGACAACCGAGACGTAGCGCGGGGATAGAGGCTGCACCCCAGACGCCGATGACGTGTCATACCAGTTGAGAAAGTGCCCTCGGTAGCGGGGCAAGCACTCCAACGTCTCCAAGGCGCGGGCAGTGCGCTCGGCCAACGCGCCGAGTGGCAGGTAACCGAGGTCATAGGCAGCGAGGTCGGCGAGCAGCGACAGACCGATATTGGTCGGCGAGGTGCGATGGGCCACCACCAAGGACGGATGGAGTTGCACGTTGTCGGGGGGTAGCCAGTGGTCAGCCTCGGTGACATACGTTTCGAAAAAGGACCACGTTCGACGGGCGAGGCGCCCCAGGAACCGTAACTCTTCGTCGCTCAATTCACCGCGATCGGCGGTGCGCGCCCGCCCCATCCACCACATCAAAAGTGGCGAAGCAACCCAAAGCAGGAGAATCGGCGTCGCGACCCACAAGGCTCCCGGGTGGACCCGACTCAACATCATTGCGGTGCCGAGAGCGAATACGGGCCCGAACCACATGGTCGCCACCGACGTTGCCGGTGTGTCATCGAGCGTGCGTTCCACTTCGCTCGACGGGTTCCACTGCAAGAGATGACGACGGCTGACGAGCATTCGCCACAACGTCCGGACGATGGCGTCAAGGCTGAAGAAGGCCTCGTACGGCAAGCACGCCAACGTGACCGGGACCGACGCGAAGTTTCGGTGGATCGCGACCTGTGTTTGGCGGAGGTGAACTGCGATCGATAACTCGGGTGGGCGTCGAAGCAGGCTGAGAACCGAGCTGACCGTAGGGGGAATGATCAAGATCGACAACAGCCATGATGTCCATGCAAGAACATCTGGGCGCAGCGCCCACCCCACGACCAGCACGGATGTGAGCGCGGCGGGTATGACACTTCGGCGCAGGTTGTCGAGAAGCTTGCCGCGCGAAAGCAGCGACAGAGGGTTGTGTTCGTGTAGCCCACCCGATAGAGGAACACGAAACAGGAGCCACGGTAGGAGCTGCCAATCTCCGCGGATCCATCGGTGCCGACGACTGACGTCGGCGGCGTAACTCGCTGGATAATGCTCGTAGAGTTGGACGTCGCTCACCAAACCGGCCCGGGCGTAGCAGCCCTCCAGCAGGTCGTGGCTGAGGATGCGGTTCTCCGGCATGCGCCCAGTCAGTGCACGTTCGAATGCGTCGACGTCATAGATGCCCTTACCGACGAACGAGCCCTCGCCGAACAGATCCTGATAGACGTCTGACACGGAGCGTGTGTAGGGATCGATGCCCGGCTCGCTGCTGTACAAGCTGGCGTATCGGGAGCGCCGCTGGTCGCTCATGGCGATACCGACACGGGGGTGCAAGATGCCGTAACCGCCCGTGACGACGTTGCGGTGCTCGTCAAATTGTGCGCGGTTGAGCGGATGGGCCAGGGTTCCAATGAGCTGACGGGCAGCGTCGCGCGGCAGCGTGCTGTCCGTGTCGATCGTTATCACGTATCGAACACCACTGAGCACGTCGGTACGGCCGACGACCCGCAAAAACGAGACGGGGTCGCCGCTTCGTAAAAATGCGTTGAGTGCAGCAAGCTTGCCGCGCTTGCGCTCATATCCCATCCACACCCGTTCGGATGGATTCCATAGACGCGGGCGATGCAACAGGAAAAACCGGTCGCCTTGGTCGTTGTAATACCGGGCGTTCAGCGCCTCGATTTCCCGTTGAGCGACATCGAGTAACTCGGCGTCCTCTGGTGTCGTTTCGGTGGCAGCATCAAAAAAGTCAGTCAGCAACGCGAAGTGCAAGCCGTCATCGCGATTCGCCAAGTAGCACACCTCAAGCGCCTCGGTCAATCTCATTATCGTCTCAGTGGTGCCGAAAATGGTCGGCACCACCACCAACGTTCGCATCTCGATCGGAATGGCCTCGGACAGGTCAAGTCGCGGCAACGCGCTCGGTTGCGTCGACAAGGCTGCCCACCGGTTGACCAGCGCCACCGCCAGTTCGCTGGACGCAATCAGCGACAACACTGCAGTTATCCATAGCCACCAGCGCGCATGGCTGGGCCAGGAATGGCCAAACATTCCCCATCCGAACAAGCCGACGATCAAGAGGTGTGGTGCGGTGAAATTCAGCACTGCCAGGCGACTGGCCGTCCTTCGGACGCCGGTGACACCTCGCCGGCCGAGCGCTTTTTCCAAGTCGCGCCGGCCGTCCCCGATCAGATAGAACCCGACGTGTGCCGCGATGTCGTCGCTCAAACGCGTAGCGGCACGCGCCAAGCCCAAAGCCGCCGCAGCGACCTCCACCTCGGCCAATCCGCAGAGCCGGGCCACTCGTTCCGTGACGTGTCGATAGTGGTCGCGTGTCGCGAAATCCATCTCCCCGTATACCCCTGCGGGATCCTGACGAAGGGTGTGCTCAACAACGCTCATCGATTCGACAAAGCTCTGCCAATCCGTCATCGCCAAGAACCGCAGACTTCCGATGCTGTTGCTCACCGAAACCTGGTCGGCGGCCTGCTGTTGGCTCTCGGCTTGTACCATCTGCTCGATGGTCT
Source organism: Actinomycetes bacterium (assembly GCA_031360915.1). Lineage (GTDB taxonomy): Bacteria > Actinomycetota > Acidimicrobiia > Acidimicrobiales > Ilumatobacteraceae > JANMCE01. The sequence continues at coordinate 39,423 of JANMCE010000050.1, forward strand.
GGCCGGTGCCGGACAGCCACTGCTCAATCCAGGTTATCGGAAGCATTAAGGCCGAACCCTGCCCCTGTAACCGGCGGGACAGCTCGGCGACAAACGAACTCGTTGCAGGCGGATTCGAGCGTGCCATGTCGGCCACAACCATGACGAGGTTCGGCGAGTTCGATTCGGCAACGTCGGTGAACCTGTCGGCCCACTGACCGGCGAGACTACGGTCGAGGCGATGATCAATCATTCGCGCCGCGATTCGTCGCAAGTTCTCAATCAATGCGAGTCGCAGCATGATCGGAATCGCCCAGAGTTCCCCGAGGCTCAGCGGCGTGACCATCTGGTACGCCGAGACGTATTGGCGGAGGATCTCGCCATCGACACGACCGTCGCCGTGGGAGACATCGTTGAGAACAATGTCATAGACGCGAGGCAAGCCTTGCGAGGACCCAACCGCCAACTGGGGCAGCTCACGGCTGTAACCCTTCGGTAGGTGGCGACGGGCAATACTGATCTGCTCCTCGATTAAATAGAGGTTGTCGAGTAGCCAATCGCCTGCGGGCGTTAGCCGAACATCGGTAGCCAGAGCGTCGGTCAGCAGTGCACAGGCCCGGTCGATCACCTTCTCGTTGTCGCTAAGCCGAGCCAGCAGGCGGTCCGGCTCCGCCTTCTCACGTACACGATGAAACCCGGCGAGCGAGCGACCGTGCTCCTCCATTTGCTCGGTATTCAACAACCGTTCGCGCAACGGTGGTTCGTCGCTGGAATCGTCAATCTTGCGGACCCTCACTAACCCACGATGCGACCAGCGCCGCAGCCACATTTAACGATCGCCGGTCTCGACTGCTGCGGGGTTGAAGCTGGCTTGCCCTCGAGGACACGAGCGCACATCCGTTACACTTCCGGCTCGATGGTGCCGGCGCGGCTCTGGCGTTCTCGGTGAAGAATTGACCGACGGTGTGACGACGCGAATTCGTCAAAGGCGACACCGTCCGCGTCGTCTACACGGTCGTCGGGCCTCTTGGCGGATTTCGAGTCGTTGGGAGACAGATAGGTGTAGCGGGTTTCGGACACGGCCAACTCCTTCACAATTTGCTCATTTCTTCATACCCAGGTTGAGGTGTCATCAGACGTCCGATCTGGGTGCGGCAGCTTCGAAGGTGGCTCGACGAGCGCGAAGAGTTTCACCGAGCAGCGGATCAGCCCTCGGACGGACGCGGGGTTCGCCGATGACGTTGCCAACTCAAAGGTTTCGGTCATCGCAACTCCTAAAGTTAGGAGCGCTACCAATGGTCTGGAGCAACGCAGCAGGACTTCTACATCGACTGTACACCCTTCCGAAATTCTTGTTTTGGGAGACACTCGAATTCACGTGACGTGATGCCTTTCTGCGTTGGTCGAACCGTTCGGTGTGGCTGTTACTGTCGGTGGATGCCAAGGGCGGGAGTGCCGCGATCCGGATCGTGGCTTGGTGTTGGTCGGTTCAGGGCGACGCCCGTCGTTGTCGTGATGGTCGTCACGTCGGTCGCGTATGCCGCGGGTTCGATGGTCGCGTATGCGTTCTTTCATGCGTCGTCCGCTGGGGCGGTGTTGTTCCCGTCGGCGGGTGTTTCGTTTGCTGCGCTCGTGCTCACAAACAAACGGCGATGGCCATGGGTGATCGCAGCGGTAGCAATCACCGAACTCGTGGTCGATCTTTCGCAGGGGCAGAGCATTCGTGTTGCGTGCGGCTTCGTGCTTGCCAACACGATCGAGCCCTTGGTGGGTGCCGGGCTGTTTCGTCGCTACTTCGACGATTTCGATCTTGGGCGACTCCGCGACCTCTTGGCCTTTATCGGTATCGGTGTGGTGGCCGGCCCTTTCGTTGGAGCGCTGATTGGGGGCACGACGATCTCGGTCGGGTTCCATCAGGGATGGCTCGGTGCCGTTCTTCCGTTTTGGGCGGGCGATGGCTTGGGTGTTCTCACAGTTGGGGGAGTGATCCTCACGTCGCGACGGTCAGCGAGCTTGGCGCGGTCGGCCGGTTGCGTTGTGACGGTCATTTCGGCAACGGTTCTCCTGACTGTGGTGGGCTTCTGGCCGACCTCGGTGCCACTGATTTACCTTCCGATGCCGTTGCTGTTCTGGCTCGGTTTTCGGTTTGGTGCCACCTTTGTCACCGTCGCAGGGTTGGCTATGGCGCTGACTGCCAACGTGATGTCGGCGGAGGGCCGGGGCCCGTGGGGTGTGGTCGGTCCGACGGCACGGCTCGTTATTTCGACCTTGCAAGTGTTTCTTGCCATCGCGCTGATCGCGGCATGGGTGCTTGCCGTGGAGGTTACCGATCACCGGCAGACGCGAACCGGAGAGCAGAACGCACACGCCGCACGGTCGAAGGCTGAGGCATTGCAGAGGGTCACGGCGCGTCTGGCAACGGCAACGACGTCACACGCGATCTGTCGAATCATCGTCCAGGACGGCATCAAGCTGATCGCCGACCACGGTGTGGCTGGCGTGCTTAGCTCCGACGGTTCGGAACTGCAAACGTGGACGACGGCTGATTTCCCGATGGTAATCGCCGCCAGGTACCACCGCCTCCCGATCAGCGCTGTTGCCCAGATCACGCAGGCCGCAAGGAATGGCGGGGTCGAGATCGCCGAAACCCGTGACCATCTTGCACGCTGGTTCCCCGACACGATGGACAGCTACGAAGCGACAGGCACGCACAGTTGCATGTCGGTGCCGGCACGCAACGGCCGTGAGGTCGTGGGGGCGCTTGCGTTCGGATTCGAACACGAAGGAGCGATTGATGCCGACACGATCGCGTTTGCCCAGAGCCTCGGTGATCTTGCCGGTCTAGCCATCGATCGGGCCCGCCGATATGAGCGAGAGTACGAGAGCGCTCATCGGTTACAGCAAGCGCTACTGCCCGTGATCGACTCCTCCATATCCGGCGTTGCAGCTGTCACCCGATATCGTCCGGCCGAGGCCCACCACGACATCGGCGGAGATTGGTATGACCTCTTCGCGTTGACTGACGGCCGGATTGGTTTCGCGGTTGGCGATGTTGTCGGTCACGACCTGGATGCTGCGGTCACGATGAGCAGGCTGCAGTCGGCTCTACGTATCGTGGCAGCAACGGCGTCGAGCCCGTCAGCGGTTCTCGACCATCTCGAAAGTATCGTCTCGTCGATTCTGGGTGCGTTCATGACCACAGTCGGCTACGGCGACTACGACCCACGCAGCCGAATCCTGCGGTATGCGAACGCAGGCCACATGCCTTTCATGCTGCGTACTGAACACGACACCACTTTTCTTTGGGAGGGCCGCTCTCCTCCACTCGGCCTTGCGTCGAACGTACGCACCTACGCCGAACTGACCGTTCCCGAAGCTTCATTACTGATCGGATTCACCGATGGTCTGGTCGAGCGGCCTGGGGAATCGATCGATGTCGGCCTGGCAAAGCTCGCTGAACTGGCCAGCGAACTTCACCGCGACTCCGACCTCGACGCCTGGTGTGATTCGACCATCGTCCGACTTGTCGGTACCGATGCCCGCGACGACACCGCGCTCCTCTGTATCCGATTCGACGACGATACCGATTGACGCAAAGCCGCAAACCGCAACCCGCAGAATGCGCGACCCGCAGAATGCGCGACGATCACGTCAGCGTCACCCTGTTCGATGGCGAGTGACGTTGGGTTCACTTGCTCTTCGCCAGGTCAACGATTCGCGTTAACCTGCTGCGGCTACCTCGTTGTTGGTGCGCCCCGACTTGACCGATTGTGGGTGATCCTCGGGGTCCCAGCCCTTTACGGCGTGCTGATCGTGTTTGTGGATGAGCAGCCACTGGTCGCGCGTGTCGGCGGGTCCGCGCCGTACAAGTGCGAATCGACCGGCCAGCTTGTGACCGTCGAGATCGAAATGCAGATCGCCGTCCGCGACGGCCTGCAAGGGATCGGTTCCGTCGCTGTGTCTCCAGGTTCCCCAGTCCCACACGATCACGTCGCCCGTCCCGTATTGGCCCGATGGGATCACGCCTTCGAAGTCGAAGTAGTCGACGGGATGGTCTTCGACGTGAATAGCCATTCGTTTCACGTCTGGGTCGAGCGTTGGCCCTTTGGGCACAGCCCAGCTCAAGAGCACCCCGGCCGCTTCGAGCCGCAAGTCATAGTGCAGCGCTCGGGCGCGATGGCGTTGCACCACAAACCGCCAACCGTCAGATTCAGGCTCATGAAGTGCGGCATTCCCGGATGGTTCGGACGTAATCGCGAAGTCGCGTTTGTTGTAGTACGTGGCCAGCCGATCGACGCGCGGGAGTGCCATGGGCGATTACCTACCCGTTTCGAGGCAGTGGTACACGCGCCATGGCGAAACGCGACTCGAATCGCAGACCGTCCAAGGACCGGCGCCAGCTGAGCCAAGTCCCCACCACGCTATTCACGATGTATGACCCGATGTCGAAGTGGGTACATCACGAACCTCAAGAGAGGTGGTGGCAAAATGCATATCGAACACGTCCGCGAGGGAATGCACGTGATCGACGTGAGTGGGAATAACGTCGGTATCGTCGAAGACGTTAAGTTCGGCGATCCCTCGGCGGCGAGTAGCGCGGGCCAAAACGACCTGCTCCGCTCCAGCGAGGATGTTCATCGGGTCGTTGCGGCCCCGGCGGAGGGATTTCCGATGGTGATGGATGCCGGCGCAATTGAGCACGCTGATCTTGCGGAGCTACCGACCGAACAGGCCGAGCGACTCCTCCGCTTGGGCTATATCAAGGTCAAGACCGGTCACATTTTCCATGGTCACCGTTTTTTCGCCTCGGACGAAATCGCCGATGTCGATGACAACAGTGTGCGACTGACCCGCGAATCGAACTAGCACTCGCGACCGGGAAAAGCTCGTTACGCCTTGATCTTCGAGTATGCGGCCCACGTCGTCCATGTCTATACCGACCTCGCCGAGTTGGTGGAGCACCGCCGAAGCGTCATCGAGATCGATATCGATGGTCCGGGCGACGGCGCCTTGGTGTTCGAAT
>JANMCE010000345.1:0-11970 GCA_031360915.1 Actinomycetes bacterium
CTGGTGACGAATGGCGGCAAGCATGCGATTTTCGTCGCGTTCTCCGCCTTGTGTGATCCGGGCGACGAGGTCATCTGCCCCGCCCCGTACTGGACTACTTACCCCGAGGCGATCGTGCTCGCCGGTGGTGTTCCGGTGGTGATCGACACCGACGAAGTTAGCGGCTTTCGGGTCACGGTCGAGCAGCTCGAGGCTGCCCGCACGCCGCGCACCAAGGTGCTGCTGTTCGTATCGCCCGACAACCCCTCAGGCGCGGTCTACCCGCCCGCTGAGGTCGAGGCCATTGGTCGCTGGGCGCTCGAACACGGCATCTGGGTGCTGACCGACGAGATCTACGAGCACCTCACCTACGGCGAGCACAAGTTCGCTTCCATGCCCGCGCTGGTACCCGAACTGATGAGCCAGTGCGTCATCGTGAACGGCGTGGCCAAGACCTACGCCATGACCGGCTGGCGCGTCGGCTGGATGATCGGTCCCAAAGACATCATGGAGGCCGCCAACAACTTCCAGAGCCACACCACGTCTAACATCTGCAACGTCGCCCAGATGGCTGCGCTGGCTGCCGTGTCGGGCGATCTCAGCGCTGTCTATAAGATGCGCACTGCGTTTGAGCGTCGGGGCAAGCTCATGCACAAGATGTTGAACGCCATTCCCGGTATCTCATGTCTCGAACCTCAGGGTGCGTTCTACTGCTACCCGTCGTTCCAGGGTGTGCTCGGCCGTGAGATCCGGGGTAAGAAGTCGGCCAACACTCTCGAACTGGCTGACCTCATTCTGCAAGAAGCCAAGGTCGCGCTCGTCCCCGGCGAAGCCTTCGGCACGCCCGGCTACATGCGCCTCAGCTTCGCGTTGGGCGACGACGACCTAGGCGAAGGCGTGCGGCGCATCGCCAACCTGCTGGCGTGACGTTCGTCTCGTACTGATTTGACAATTGGTACAACGCCGCGGTTCAGGCCAACCTTGAGGCCTATATGGCACGAATTCTGGTCACCGAAGAAATCGCCGAAGGCGGCCTCAATGTTCTCCGCAAGGCCGGACATCAGGTCGATGTTCTGCTCGGGTTGTCGGTCGACGACCTTCATCGAGAGGTGGCGACGGCCTCGGCGCTGATCATTCGCTCCGAGACCAAGGTGACGCCTGAGATGCTCGCCCATGCACCGATTCTGCAGGTCGTCGGACGCGCTGGCATCGGTCTCGACAACGTCGACGTACCCGCTGCCACCCGTCGTGGTGTCATGGTCGTGAATGCCCCGCAGTCCAACATCGTGTCGGCGGCCGAACACACCATGGCACTGCTACTCGCCCAGGCCCGCAACGTGCCCCAGGCCCACGCCGCGCTCAAAGCCGGGCGCTGGGAACGCTCCCGATGGGAGGGCGTCGAGCTGCTCGACCGCACACTCGGCATCGTCGGAGTTGGCCGCATCGGTGCGCTCGTCGCCCGTCGTGCCTTCGCCTTCGGGATGCGATTGGTAGCCTACGATCCGTTCGTCAGCGAAGAGCGCGCCCGTCAGATGAACGTTGAGCTGTTGCCGCTGGAAAAGGTGATGGCTGAGTCCGACTTCCTCACCGTGCATCTTCCGAAGACGAAGGAAACTACCGGGCTTATCAACGCCGAAATGCTGAAGCTCGCCAAGCCGAGCCTGCGCATCATCAACGTGGCTCGCGGCGGCATCGTGCACGAAGGTGATCTGGCCGATGCCATCAAGGCCGGCGTCATCCAGGGTGCTGCGCTCGACGTGTTCTCCACTGAACCAATGACGGCATCGCCGCTGTTCGAACTCGACTCGGTCGTGGTCACACCTCACCTCGGTGCATCCACCCGGGAGGCGCAGGATAAGGCGGGCGACACCATTGCCGACATGGTGCAACTGGCGTTGAATGGTGACTTCGTGCCCTTTGCCGTCAACATCGACGCGGCCTCCGCCGACGATCTCATGAAGCCCTATCTGCCCCTCGCCGAGCGGGTCGGTCATCTGTTCGCGACGCTGTGTGACGGCGTGCCGTCCGCCATCGAAATCGTGGTCGAAGGCCAACTTGCGGCCTATGACACCCGCATCCTGAAACTGGCTGCGTTAAAGGGTGTCTTTACACCGCACAGCGATGATCAGGTCACCTTCGTGAACGCACTTCAGATGGCCGAAGAGGCAGGTATCGAGGTGCGTGAGGTGAAGATCGAACATACCGTCGACTTCATGTCGCAGATCACGTTGCGTTGCGCCCAGCACTCCATCTCGGGTGCGATCTCCGGCGGCCGCGAGCCGCAGCGCATCGTAAACGTTGACGGCTACGGATGCGATCTTCCGCCCTCGGCCAACATGCTGGTCGTGCACAACGAGGACCACCCCGGCATGATCGGCCTGGTCGGTACCACCCTCGGCAACGCAGGCGTCAACATCGACAACATGGACGTTGGTCGCTCCGGTGATACCAACAGCGCGCTCATGGTGCTCGCCATCAGCGGTGCTCCTGCCGACAGCGCGCTCGACATCCTGCGCGCCGCACCCGGAATACTCAGCGTGAAGGCGTTGCGCGGCAACTAAGCTGGACGGCCGCGCGGTCGGCACTCGCGCGGAGCGGGTCACAAGGGAGTTACGCATGACAGTGCAGCCCCTCGCCGAAGAAGGCGTTGCCATCAAGACCTATCGGTACCTACGCATCGGCATGGTCGTGCTGGTTCTGTTGCTTGCCAGCTCGGTCATCATCGAGGCGGTCAAAGCAAAGTGCCTCCAGACGTCCATCAGCGCGTACTACTACACGCCGGTGCAGGCGATCTTTGTCGGTGGCCTGATGGCGATCGGCGTCTGTCTCATCGTCATCAAAGGTAGCACCCCTGCTGAGGATCTTTGTCTCAACCTGGCAGGCATGCTCGCCCCGATCGTGGCGGTAGTGCCGACCTCGGAGGAACGCTCGAAATGTGCCGCATCCACCCGGGTGGCTCTGTCGCGCGACTGGGTGACCGCCAGTTATCGCAACAATGTCGAGGCGCTGCTCATCGCTGGTTTCGCCGGACTCCTCATTGCCTTCGTCGTGGCCGGAGCCGTGAACAAGAGCGCGATGGAAGCTATGCGACGCAGTGCAGAGCGGATCAGGGCTGGCCTCTGGACGGTTCTTGCGGTCCTGATAGTCGCCTTGATCCTGTTCGTGTTCTGGGACAGCTTTGGCACGCGAGCCCACGGATTCGCAGCCCTGTTGATGTTCGTCTTCCTCGCCGCGTCAAGCGCCATCAACTGGCGAGAGCTACGTGGACAAACCGCCAAACGGAAGTATCGGCGGATCTACGGCATCGTTGCCGCGGCCATGATCGCTGTCGGCGTAATCGTGTTGCTCTTCCTCCGTAGCTGGAGCTACGACGTGCTGGTGTTGGAAGCAGCGGAGATCCTGCTCTTCGCCACGTTCTGGCTGAACCAAACCGCGGAGCACTGGGACGAAACGGTGCGACCGACGGCGTCATCGAAACGGTGAGTCAGTCGAGGATGCTGATGGCACCGGTGGGGCACAGTTCGGCTGCGCTCTCGACTTTGGAGCGGAGGTCTTCGCCCGGCTCTTCTTGCAGCACGTAGAGGTAGCCATCGGCCCGGACCTCGAACACCTCGGGCGCCTCTTGGGTGCAAGCTCCGGTGGACGCGCAAACATCGAAATCGACAACGATCTTCATAGGCGGGAATGGTAGCGGCCCCAGCTTAAGATCGCCCGTGACTTGCCGTTGGTGCAATGGAAGGGCCGGGCGTTGGTGTAGTGCCTTGCGGAACAGATAACTATCGGTTGCTATGGGCGCACCGGTCTTGTAAGCGCACCGCACCGCAGCGAGGACGGGCCAGCATAGTTTGGGCGCCGTTGGCGGCATGAGCGGTGGCCGCAGGGCCCGAACCCTTCGCCCACCGCTGGTCGGGTTAGCGGCCAGCGTTCTTTTCGGCTTCGGCCTCTTGGATACGGCGCTCGGTATCGGCATCCTTGGCTGCCTGCTCCATGCGGTACTTCTCGGCTCCGGCCTCATCGATGCGCTTCTGGAGATCGGCTTCCTCTGCGGCGGCCTTCATGCGGTACTTCTCGGCATCGACCTCATCGGTAACGCGCTTGTCGATCTCGGCCTTGGTTGCGGCGGCATCGGCGGCTGCCTTGTCGGCGGCGGCCTTCGCATCGACTTCAGCCTGTACAGCAGCGGCCGCCTGAGCATCGGCTGCGGCCTTGGCGTCCGCGTCGGCCTTCGCAGCGGCCTCGGCCGCCTCGGCCTGGTGAGCAGCCTCAGAGTCGGCTGCGGCCTCTGCGGCCTCTTCGTCGGTGAGGGGCAGCGTGATTTCCTGGCCGACGTCGATCATGTTGGCATCAGCAATGCCGTTGGCATCCGCGATCCACTGGTAGAGGTTCTCGTCGCCGTAAAAGGTTGCAGCGATCCCCGAAAGGGTGTCGCCGGACTGGACTGTGTAGGTCGATGGCCGTTCGCTCATAAGAACCCCAACACTATCGGTTCCGACGTGACCCTTGTTACGTGCGTTCGATGGCGCGGAGGATGGCGCGGAAGGAGGCGGTGATGATGTTGTGGTGCATGCCCACGCCCCATCGGGTGCTGCCGTCTTCTCGCAGGGTTTCCACGTAGGCAACCGCCGTTGCGTCTGACCCTTGACCGGTGGCGTGTTCGGCGTAGTCGATCACGTCGACCTTCAGGCCGAGGCCTTCCTTGACCGCGTCGACAAACGCGGCGATCGGTCCGTTGCCGGTGCCGGTCACCGTGATTGGCGATCCGTCCACCAACAGCTGTGCGGTGACCGACGTGACCTCGTCCTGGGTGTGCAGCTCGTGCGTGTTGAGGAAGTAGCGCGGTGCTTCGGGTAGGTACTCGGTCTGGAAGGCGTCCCACATCATGATGGGACTGATCTCGGTGCCCGAATCCTCGGTGATGTGTTGGATGGTCTTGGAGAACTCGATCTGCAGACGACGCGGCAGGTCGAAACCGTGCTCGGTCTTCATCACGAACGCCACACCACCCTTGCCTGACTGACTGTTCACCCGGATGACTGCCTCGTACGAACGACCGACATGCTTTGGGTCGATTGGCAGGTACGGCACTTCCCACGTGGTGTAGTTCGAGCCAAGCGCGTCGAGGCCTTTCTTGATGGCGTCCTGGTGGCTGCCACTGAACGACGTGTATACCAGGTCACCTGCGTAGGCATGACGGGGGTGCACCGGCAGTCGGTTGCAGTACTCGGCCACCCGCCGCAGTGCGTCGATGTCGCTGATGTCGAGTTCGGGGTCGACGCCCTGCGCCATCAGGTTCAGCGCCACGTTCACGACGTCGAGGTTGCCGGTGCGCTCACCGTTGCCGAACAGCGTGCCCTCCACGCGATCTGCTCCGGCTAACATGCCGGCTTCCGCGGCGGCGACGCCCTGGCCTCGGTCGTTGTGCGGATGCAGCGAAATCTGAACGGTGTCGCGCTTCTTGATGGTGCGGCCAAACCACTCGATGACGTCTCCGTACACCCAGGGCTGGTACATCTCGACGGTGGCTGGCAGATTCAGGATGAGTGGCTTGTCGACCGTTGGTTGGATGACGTCCATGACCGCTTCGCAGATCTCGACGGCGTACTCGATCTCAGTGCCCGTGAAGCTCTCGGGGGAGTACTCGTAGCGAATGTCGCTACCGACCAGAGTCGGCTCCAGGTCCTTGCACATCTGAGCTGCGGTGGTCGCAATCTCGATGATGCCGGCCTTGTCCTGACGGAACACCACTCGCCGCTGCAGCTCAGACGTGGAGTTGTAGAAATGGACGATGGCCCGGGGTACGCCTCGCAGACATTCATACGTGCGCTCGATCAGTTCCTGCCGACATTGCACCAGCACTTGAATCCACACGTCATCGGGTATCAGGTCATCTTCGATGAGCAGGCGAACGAAGTCGAAGTCAGGCTGGCTGGCCGACGGGAAACCGACTTCGATTTCCTTGAAGCCCATCTTGACCACGGTGTCGAACATGCGACGCTTGCGTTCGGGGTCCATGGGGTCGATGAGAGCCTGGTTGCCGTCCCGAAGATCGACCGAGCACCACAGGGGCGCCTTGGTGATGGTCTTGTTCACCCAGGTGCGATCGGTAAGCACGAGCGGCTTGATGGGCACGTACTTCTCGAACGGCATCGTCTTGGGGTTCACGTTCTGCGGGGGCATGTCTTACTCCTGAATGTTGGCCGGAAAAACAAAGAACCTCCCGGCCAGTTGGCACGAGAGGTTAGGGCGAGCACCGTATCGGGCGCTCGCCTAGCAAAGAAGAAGGAGTCCGGCGGTGGAAGTCACTGCCTCCAATGTCGCACGGTTCTCGGTGGCTGTCAACGTTGTTCAGTATGGGACCGATTCCAGGTATGTCTCGAAGCAATCGACGCTGACCGAGGTGGTGGGGTCGCTGTCGGGTCCCCAGAGTTCGGTGCCGGTAAAGCGCACGGTGTAGCACCACTGCGGATGCTCTCCTTCAAGGTTGGCGTTGGTGTCGGGGAATACAAAGCCGCCGTGCACCAGTTCGATCTCACCGATCTTGCCGCGGGCATAGCGGGGGAGCCGAGTGTGACCTGAAGGGTTGATGTTCTTCGCCCGCACCATCTGGCCGACCTCGAACATCGCCGGGGTGTGCACGTCGCGATCGCAGGGTCCGCCCTTGCGAAGACCCTCCACTATTTGGTCGACGGTGATGGCGGTCTTTCCCGGCGGCGGGAGGTGGATCATCTTCCCCGAGGCCAGTTCCTCGGTTCCGACGAGGCCGTGTTTCACCAGCAGATTCTCCAGGCCGCGCAGCCAGATCTCGTAGTAGGAACTCGCGAGATACGTCGCTGGAGGCAGGGACTCACGAGTATGGCGTGAACGATCGATGTTCCAACCGCCGATGCGACCGATGGCCAGGTTGAGGGCCAGCACTCGACGCTCCCAGTCGGCGTGGAAGACGGGTTCGTGCGGTTCGGGTATGACGGGTCCAAACCCGTCCATGCCGCCCATGTCGTGGACGCCGTTCACGGCCGCAACGCCAAGCCGGTGCCGATCATAGAATCACGGGTGACGAGTTTCGCAAGCTGTGCCTCGCTCATGCCCTCGGTGCCTTCCGGTCGCATCGGTATGACGAGATACCGGATCTCGGCCGAAGAGTCCCACACCCGAATCGATGTCGTGTTCGGCAGTGTGACGCCGAAGTCTTCGAGCACCCCGCGCGGATCGCGCACAGCCTTTGCTCGGTAGGCCGGTGATTTGTACCAGTTGGGCGGGAGCCCGAGCACCGTCCACGGATAGCATGAACACAGCGTGCACACGACCATGTGATGTTGATCGGGCGTCGCTTCTACCGCGACGAGGTGCTCGCCCTGGCGGCCCTCGGCTCCGACCTCGGCCGCGGCTGTAGTTGCATCTGCAAGTAGTCGATCCCTATAGGCAGGATCGACCCACGCTTTGGCGACGACGGCCGCCCCGAGCTGCGGGCCGACCTCGTTTTCGTAGGTGTCTATGATCTTGTCGAGCGTTGCCGGATCGACGTACCCCTTCTCGATCAGCAACGACTCCAATGCCTCAACTCGCAATGCAATCGGCAGCTCGGTCTCGCTCATGTGGGTACCTTACCGTTGTGAAGGCGCGAATTCAGCGGTCGTTTCGGCGTCTACAGTTCGGCGATGGACGTTCGAAACAGGCATGTGTTAGTGACTGGCGGATCCCGAGGAATTGGTGAGCAGCTCGCCCGCAAGTTTGCGGCGGCCGGGGCTCGAGTCTCGATAACGGCGCGAAGTGGGGATGAACTCGATCGCATTGCCCGAGACATCAATGGTGTTGCGTTTCGCGCCGACCTGCTCGATGCCCATGAGGTCGAAGGCCTGATCGCCAAGGTAGAAGCCGAGGTCGGCCCCATCGACATTTTGGTGAATAACGCTGGCCTCGATACCGCAGACGCCTTCGCCAAGATTGAGCCCAGCGTCATTCGGAATGTGGTCCGGGTGAATCTGGAAGCGCCGATGGTGCTGACCCGCCAGGTGATCCCGGGCATGATCAAGCGGGGTGGCGGCCACCTCGTCTTTCTCAGCTCGCTCGCCGGTACGGGCAGTTTCCCCGGATTGGCTGCCTACTGCGGCACGAAGGCGGGTTTGAACAACTTCGTCGCCACGCTGCGCCTTGAGCTCGGTGCCTACCCGATCAAGACCACGCTTGTTGCGCCCGGCCCCGTCGACACGGGTATGTGGCAGCACATTGAGGACAGCGCCTACGAATCGCAGCTGCTCAGGCGACTCCGGACCCTCCAACTCATCCCCATGGCCAAGCCCGACCGACTCGCATCCCGGGTGGTCGGCGCGGTAGAAAAGGATCGTCGTCACGTGCGCCACCCTGCCCGGCTCAGCACCAGTTATTGGCTAGGCGAGAGTCCCCGCCGTGTGGTGGAATTTGCTCTGAAGGGCGTGGTCTTCAAGCACGACTGAGGCCATATGGCGTGGCACAATCGAAGTATGACTGATCGATTGCGCTCGCGGTTTCCCGGTTTGAACAACGACTGGGCTCGGTTTGACGGGCCGGCCGGCACGCAGATGGTTGACCTTTCGATACAGGGGATGGTCGGCTGGGCCGAGAGTGGCATGAACGCCAACACGCATGGCCCCTTCATGCAGGCCGACGCGTGTGATGCGCTGCTCGATCGTGCGCGCTCAACGGTTGGGCAGCTGCTTGGCGCCGACCCGAACGGCATCACGTTTGGGGCCAACATGACCACCATGACCATGGCGCTCACTCGCGCCATCGAGCAGACCCTGAAGCCCGGTGACCGAGTGGTGGGCACCAGGCTCGACCATGATGCGAACGTGGCGCCATGGCGCATCGCCTGTGAACGCTCAGGTGCGGAGTATGTACGGGTGGGGTTCGACCCTGCCAGCGGCGTCCTGGCGGCCGCTGACGTCATCGCCCAGATCGATGATCGCACGAGGTGGGTCACACTGCCCGGAGCGTCCAATCTCATCGGCACGGTGCCCGATCATGCCCCCATCATCGCTGCGGCTCACGACGCAGGTGCCCGCGTGTTCATCGACGCGGTGGCCCTCGCTCCGCATCGTCGTGTCGACATTGCCTCGCTTGGTTGCGACGCGCTCGTCACGTCGCCGTACAAGTGGTACGGACCGCATGCGGGCGTGCTGTGGTGCGAACCGAATCTGCTCGACAGCCTGCCCATCGCCAAGGTGCGCCCCGCCGAAGACACCGGCCCCCGTCGCTTCGAAACCGGCACTCCGAGCTTTGAGGGCATCGCTGCCACCGAAGGCGCGGCCCGCTTCTTGTTGGAGGAGGGAATGGATCGGGTAGAAGCCGAAGAGATGGATGTCTTTGCCCGTCTGCTCGACGGTATGCACGCCAATCCGAAGGTGAAGATCTGGGGCTCGCCCACGACGGCGAACCGTGTGCCCACCTTGGCGTTCACGGTCGACGGGCATACAAGTGACGACGTCGCCGCTCACCTCGCCAAGGACCACATTGCGGTCTGGGCCGGGCACAGCTACGCCGTCGAGGTCGTCGGCCAACTTGGCCTGGATGCCTCGGGCGGCGTGGTGCGGGCGGGTGTGGTGCGGTACATCACGAACGACGATGTGGATCGACTGGTCAGGTCGATCGACCACCTCGTCGGCCGCGGCTAATTGACGTACGGAACGTAACCCTGAGATCGATGATGGAACGGTGAGATTGAAGGATCGGGCTGTCTCAGCCAAGCGTCTGGGCGAGCAGCCAGTTGTTCGCCAGCACTGCTGCGTCGTCGATGAAGTGGGTGCCATCGGGCCGTAGCTCCACACCGTCTCGGTCGCGCAAGCACGTGGTGGTGGGACACGCCCACGTGCCGAGGTCAGCCAGCAGAATCTGACCACCGGAGCTCCGCGAGACGGAACCGACGACCGCGTTCTCGCAGTCGACCTGCTTGTCGTTGATGGCCGCCCGGTCGCTGGCCTCGCCCCGGTAATACGCCTGGCTGACCAAGACCACACGGCCTCCCTGGGACGACAGCGCGTCGGTCATTTTGATGAGGTTTGATCGATACCAATCATCGAAACCCGCCTCGCACGGACGGCTCCACACGCCAGGAGCGATCTCATTCTGATCGAGCAGCGACGCACCAAAAACCATGAATGTGACATCGGGTTTGAAGTCTGCTGCCACCGTTGGATAGGCGACGACGGCATCGACGCATTCCTGTTTGAAAACCAGTGGGACCGAGCCTGCGCCGCTGCGCCTTTTCAGAGGTGCGTACGACGGCGGACATCCGGCGATTGCCTCATTCCGTGCGACGAGGCCGAGCGCCTCCTGATCCTTCACCAGCTGTTCGGCCAGATTCCAGCCAACCGAGTCGCCGACAACAAGCACTCGAGCAGGTCGGTCGATGGGCCGCTGAAGGCGGGCCACCGTCGTCGTCGTGGTGGGCGTTGTCGTGCCCGGTGCTGTCACTGTCGTGGTGGTGGAGATCGTTGCCGTAGGTGCGGTGGTGGTGGCTATCGCAAGATTCGACGTGGTCTGCTCTGGTGCCGTTGATCTCGTGGTGGTTAGCGATACGGAGGCTGGCGGCTTGGACCGCAGTCCCACCAACGATGGCGGAACCGTTGTCGTGACGGCCTTTGCGGCAACTCGCCGGGGGGTGGCGACGGGAAACGTGATGATGACAACGGCCGCACCCGCGAGACCCATGCCGATAGCTGGCACAGCCGGACGCCAGCGAAGTGCGGCCAGTCCTTGCCGACGGATCGGCATTTCCACAACTCGATAGCTGAACTCGGCTACCACCAGGCTGACGATCACACCGAGCGCGATCCGAAGCGGCGGTTTGTCGGCATGACCCGCAACACCGAATCCGACCAGGATCGGCCAGTGCCAGAGGTAGATCCCGTAGCTCCGGCTGCCGAGCCATCGCAACGGTTGGGTGGACAAGTGGCGAGCGAAAGGAGTGCTTCCCGTAGCGACGCCAGCTATCAGAACAGCGGCTGCAAGGGTGCAGGCCAAAAGGCCACCCTGGTAGGTGACGAGCCGCGTCCCCTGCATCCTCGACATTGCGACGAGTAAGCCGACCAGGCCAACGGGTGCGAGCGCGCGGAATGCCCGGAGCCATCTCGGTCGCCATTCAGCGATCGACGCGATAGTTGCACCTGCAAGTAGTGCGACGGCCCGACTGTCGGTACCCATGTACACCCGTGAAGCGTCGAGTGTGCGGTGAAACAGCAGGAGCGACCAACCACCCGCGGCGAGTGTGGAGGCCAGCAAGAACAGTGTGGAGACCCCGCGTCGCAGGCGGGCGATCACGAGCATGAAGAGCGGCCATACAACGTAGAACTGTTCCTCGATAGCCAGGCTCCAAAAGTGCTCCAGCAGCGATGGCGGCCCGAACCGACTCCAGTAGCCGGCGCCGCCTCGAAGTCGCACCCAGTTGCTGGTGTATGTGAGGGCACCGACGACATCCCATCGTCCGCCCGCTGGACCGAGCAGTCGGCCCCTGACCCGCTCGGCGATTGCCACGGCCACGATGACGCACAGGAGAGCCGGTAAGAGTCGACGAGCCCGACGACCCCAGAACTGCTTGAGATCGATGCGGCCCGTTGCGGTGTATTCCACAAAGAGCAGCCGGGAAATCAGATAGCCAGACAGCACGAAGAAGAGGTCGACGCCGAGCCAACCGCCTTTCAAGACGCCCACGTGAAAAGCCACGACTGCGGCCACGGCAAGCCCGCGTAACCCATCGAGAGCCGGGACATGCTGAAGATGGGTGCCCTGCTTGCCGCCCGACATAGTGCCGAAGAGTTTGTCCGTTCCAGCGTTGCGCCGCTAGTCAATCGGTCTGACGTCGTCGTGGCCCAGGCCCATACACTCAGGGGGTGAGTGTGGAGGTTCCCTGTGTCGGCCTGATTGCCAACCCTGCATCGGGTCACGACATGCGACGGCTCATCTCCGGCGCGTCGGTGTTCACCAACACCGAGAAAGTGCACGTCGTGCGACGTCTGTTGA
>JANMCE010000347.1:0-49303 GCA_031360915.1 Actinomycetes bacterium
GCCATGTCGGGCTCGCGATAGAGCAGCGCCGGTGACTTCGATTGTTTGGCCAACGCCTCGATCTGGTTCCACTGCGAGAGCAAACGCAGCACGTCAGCGCGCAGTTCCTCTTCCACCACGCCTTCTGCTGCGGTACGCACAATGACGCCGTGCTGCTCGGGCTTGACCTTGTCGAGGATCGAACGCAGTCGCTTACGTTCGTCATCGGGCAGGCGCGTGGAGATGCCGTAGGTCTTGGAGTTGGGGATCAGCACCACGAAGCGACCAGGCAAGGACACCTCCTGGGTGAGCCGAGCCCCCTTGGCCCCGATGGGGTTCTTGGTGACCTGGCACACGATCATCTGCTTGGCCTTGAGCATCGTCTCGATGCGGGGCTTGGCACCACGCGTCGTCTTGGGGCCGTCGACGTCGTCAAGTTCGGCCGACACGTCGCCGGCGTAGAGCACGGCGTTCTTGGGCGTAGAGATATCGACGAACGCGGCCTCCATACCCGGAAGCACATTTTGCACCTTGCCGAGGTAGATGTTGCCGTGGATCTCGCTGACGTCGTCGGACGGGCGGCTCACGTAATGCTCGATGAGGCTGCGCCCTTCGAGCACGGCGATCTGCTTGACGCCTTCGGTGACGTGCACCGCCATGAGGTAGCGGCCGACCGCCTTGCCGTTGCGGGACTGGCCCCGGCGGGCGGCGAGCGTCTCTTCGTCAAGTTCGATGGCCGTGCCCGACATGGTGGCCTGGACCGGAACGGCCGCGGTGCGCTTGCGCTGCTGCTGCGGCTGCTTGGCCCCGGGCTCACGCAGCTTGGCGGGCTCGCGCTGCGGGCGGGGTGGACGCGGCTCGCCGTTGGCCGACGCAGCCGGACCGCCAGATCCCGCGCCCGAACGGCCACGGCCGCCACTACGACGCTTGTTCCCCGAAGAGGGCGAACTGGCTGACTCGCCCGTCGGCGCGACCTCCGCCGCGGCCGAGGGTCGCGTGTCACCGATCTGAGGTCGCCGACGGGGCGCAGGCGCAGGGATGTCAGCCGTGTTGGTCTCTACTCGGCCTTCGCCGGGCGGGTCGGGCAGTTCGGGGTTGTTGGCGTCGTCAGACGACGAGCCCGTCGGACGGGTGCGGCCCCGGCCGCCGCGTGAGCCACGACGACGCTTCCGAGCCACTGCTGCGGCTGCTGATTCAGTTCCGGCTGGTCCATCGGACGACCCGCTCGACGCGATGTCGGGTGCGGGGGCGTTCAGGTCGCCGCCTGCGACTGATTCGGTCATGATTCCTCCTCATACGCACACCTCGGTGTGCGTCGCCGTCGTCGCCTCGAGTGGGAGGGGTTCCACTCTGGCGCCGTCGGCCTCGATCCATTGATGGGTGCGCAGGACTCTGCCGATCCGTTCCTCAACATCGTCGAGTTCGGGGAAAAGCACCTGCACCAGTTCTACCGGCCGCAACCCACGGCCTTCTGTAGCGATGTCCGCCAGCAGGACCACGAGATCCTGATCGTGACGGACAGAAAGCTGCTTGATTGCCGAGCGAACATCATCCCGGCTCTCGATTCCTTTGCGCGAACGCGTGAGCATGACCGTATCGGCATCGAGCAGACGCCGGACGGATACCTCAAGCTCAGCTTCGGTGACCCCACGCATGGTGAACTCCCATGAGCAGAATGTCACATCGGACTGCAGCGATGGAGCGGATCGCTCGATGACGACCGCTGCCGTCGCGTCCAGCCCGATCGGCAGGCACGGCGTGAGCCGAGCCGGCAGATCCGAGATGTCGAAGGCTTCGACCATGTCGATGTCGATGTACTCGGCCAATGACTCATGACCCGTCGAGAGCGCCAGCCCGAAGTGCATCTTGGGTCGGGGCGAGAACCCCTCGGTGTACATCACCCGAAGGCTGGCCCGCCGCAGGGCGCGCTCCCACATCCGGGCAACGTCACGATGACTCGTGAAACGAACCTTGCCCGTCTTGGAAAACCGAACGCGTACCCGCATGCTCACGCTATGAACCACCAACCGGAACCGGTTCAGCGGAACGGCGAGGGAGCCCAAGGCTAACGGGCACCACATGACCAACCGACAGATCCTGACCGGTGCCCTGACTTCCGCCCGCAGGCGGAACAGGTGATGCCACGACATGCTCGATGCCGTAGCCGGTGCAGACACCACAGTCGTAACACGGTGTCCAGCGGCAATCCTCCACGCCATGTTCGGCGAGGGCATCCTGCCAGTCCTGCCACAGGAAGTCTTTGTGCAATCCGGCCGAAATGTGCTGCCACGGCAACACTTCGGTCTCTTCGCGATGCCGATGAACGTACCAGGCAAGGTCGAGGCCTTCTGCAGCCATCGCCTCTTCCCAACGACCGATCTCGAAGCACTCACTCCACTCTTGGAAGGTGCCCCCGGCTCGCCACACTCGCTCGATCACGCGACCGATGCGACGGTCGCCACGGCTGGCCAGACCTTCAACCACCGAGGCTCGTGAGTCGTGCCACTTGAGGGTGACGCCCTTCATCTTTTGGGTGGCGTCCCGAAGGAGTTGGATCTTGCGGCGCAGTTCGGTTTCGGTGTTCTGCCCGAACCACTGGAACGGCGTGTGCGACTTGGGCACGAAACCGCCGAGGCTGATGGTGACCGACGCCCGGTTGGAATGCTTCTTGCCGATGGCAGCACAGTTGGCAGCGAGATCGGCGATGCCGAGCGTGTCGGAGTCCATCTCGGTGGGCAGTCCGGTGAGGAAGTAGAGCTTCATACGGCTCCACCCGTTGCCGTAGGCGGAGTCGACGGCTGAGTAGAGATCTTCCTCGGTGATGAGCTTGTTGATGACCTGACGCAGTCGCCACGAACCGGCTTCGGGCGCGAAGGTGAGACCGCTTCGCCGAGCCTTGGCCACCTGCGCCGCCACGCCAACGGTGAACGCGTCGACCCGCAATGAGGGCAGCGACACACTGATCTGACCGCAACCCGTCGGGTCTTCCATGGCGTCGGACACGGTGGTGGCAATGCCCGAGAAGTCGGCAGTGCTCAGCGAAGTGAGCGCCACTTCGTCGTAACCGGTGCGCAGTAGACCCTGCTGCACCATGGTACGAACCTGCTCGGCCGGACGTTCGCGCACGGGTCTGGTGATCATGCCGGCCTGGCAGAAACGACAGCCACGGGTACAGCCACGGAACACTTCGACATTGAGTCGGTCGTGCACCACTTCGGTGAGGGGCACGAGTTGATTCTTGGGATACGGGAAGGCACCAAGGTCGGCAATGGTGCGCTTTTCCACCTGCGCGGGCACGTCGGGGTAGCGAGGCGTGACCGACTTGAGGTCCTGGCCGTCGTACTCGACCTCGTACATCGACGGCACGTAGACGCCCATGATGTGCGACAGCTCGCGCAGCACGTTCTCCCGCGAGCCCGGCGTGCGGCCCGACTTCTTCCACTCGCGCAGTACCACGGTGATATCGGCGATGACTTCCTCGCCGTCACCCATCACGAACACGTCGACATATTCGGCCAGCGGCTCGGGGTTGAACGTGGCATGACCGCCCGCCATCACAATCGGATGCTGCGGCCCGCGCTGGTCGTTACGGACCGGCACACCGGCCAAGTCGACGCAGTTCAGCAGGTTGGTATACACGAGCTCGGCCGACAGGTTGAAAGCCAGCACATCAAACTCGGCGGCCGAACGGTGAGTGTCGACGGAGAACAAGGGAACGTTCTTCTGGCGAAGCAGGCCTTCCATGTCGTGCCACGGCGCATAGGCACGCTCGGCAACGGCATCGTCGCGCTCGTTGAGCAGCTCATAAAGGATCTGCAATCCCTGGTTCGGTAGGCCGACTTCGTAGGTGTCGGGGTAGGTCAGGAGCCAGGCGACCTTGTCGGGCCGGTGCTCGGGGCGCTGCGAACCGTCCTCGCAACCGATGTATCGGGCGGGTTTTTGCACTTTGGCGAGAAGTGGTTCCAAAACGGGCCAGAGGTTCGACATGACCCCGGAAGTCTAACGCGACCGTCAGAAATCAGTTTGGTCGAACAAAACGACCCGCTACAGCGGCGAATACCGCCGCATATGCACGTTTTGCACCAAGCCGAGCAGCGCGATGAAGGCAATCGTGGACGATCCTCCCGACGACACCATGGGCAGGGGGATGCCGGTGACGGGCATCATGCCCATGTTCATCGCCACATTTTCGAACACGTGCCAGGCCAAAAGGGTGGCGGTGCCAACAGCAATAAGTGATCCCATGTGGTCCGGTGCGATCTGAGCAATGCGCAGACATCGCAGGATCAGCATCAGGTACAAGATGAGCAACACTCCCGAGCCGATCAGGCCGAACTGTTCGGCAATGGCGGAGAAAATGAAGTCGGTTCGTTGTTCGGGGATGTCGCCGCTGCTCGTGTTGAAGCCCTTGCCGAACCCCTTGCCGGTCGCCCGCCCGAGCGTGATGGCCTGCTTGGCGTAGTTCACCTGCTGGATCTGATCCTTGTTGCTGACCTTGGCGACGGTGCCGTCAGCGTTGAGCTTCGGGCTGCCGTCGGCGTTCTTCAACTCGATGACCTTGAGTGTCGGATGCAGGAATGTGGTAAGTCGATCCTTTTGGTAAGGCTTCAGTACGGGGCTGTTGTAGACCACGTAGGCGCTGGCCAGGGATAGCAAGCTGATCAGAATGATGTGCTTGGCCGGAGCTTTGGCGACCAGCAAGACGCCCATGGTGATAGCCGCCAGCGTCGAGGCGGTGCCCAGATCGGGCTGCGCCAGCACCAACACCAAGGGGAGTCCGAGGATCATCAGCGCCTTAATGAACCGGTCGTAGGGCAGCTTCTGCCCGCGATCGTCCGAGCAATAGGCTGCCAGCATGAACACCAGCGTGACCTTGGCCAACTCAGAGGGCTGCAGCTGGAACGCGCCAAGGTTGAACCAGGCCCGAGCACCGTTCACCTCGGCCCCCACCAATCTGACGGCAACCAGCAACGAGGCGGTACCGAAGTACAGGAAGATGGCGTAGGGACGCAGCTTTCGGTAGTCGACCGACATGATGGCCATCATGATCAGGGCTCCGATTGCGACCGCAATACCCTGCCGGTTGATGCCCGACTTCGGGTCGACGCCCTTCGCGACCCGCTCACTCCAACCAGCAAGAATGCCGATTCCAGCCAATGCCGACGTGATCAGCAACAGCACCCAGTCGATGTGCTTAAACGGCTCCGACGAATCGGACCGACTCTTCGACTTCGACAACATGGACGACGACGTGCCGCTATCGAGCAGCATCACGCCTCTTTCCGGTTGTTCTTGAAGTCGACATTCAGGCAGCTGGCATCGAAGTCCGGCGGAATCGCAGGGGCGCGGGGCGCGGGGTTGGCGCGGTCGAGTGGTATCACCGGAAGTAGCTGTGGCATGTTTTTTTCGTCCATCAATGCCGTCCAGATGCACTTGACAACGGGTGCCGATGCCTGACCGCCAAATCCAGCTTCCTTCAAAATCGACGCCACTGCGTACTTCGGCGGCCCACCTTTCGGCCCGCCAAAACTCGCAAACAGCGAGTTGTCGAACTCACTCTTTTGGTTTGCAGCCTGGGCTGTACCGGTCTTCCCCCATATGGGGAACTCCTCGAAATCCCAGTCCTTAAACGTGGCGGCGGCGGTGGAGGACTGGCCGTTGACGAGGTCGCCACGAAGCACGCCCCGCAGGCCTTTCTTGATTGGTTCGGTCATGTCCACAGGGAGGTCGACCTCACCGAGCCTTTGCACCGGTATATCTCGGATTTTGGCGGCGTGTTCCATGTCGGCGAGGCCGTAGGTCAGGTCCGGCATACCCGCGGCGTAGATGGCCTTGGCGATGCGGGGTTTGTTCAAGGTGCCGCCGTTGGCAAACGTGGCGAAGCCGTTGGCAAGTTGCAACGGCGTGACCCCAAGCAGCCCCTGACCGATCGCCAGCTGGACGTTGTCACCGGTGAAGTACTGCGAGCCTTCAAACTTGCCGATGACGCCCTTCTTGGCCAAAGCCTTCTTGACCTCTGCATCGGGGATCAGTCCGGACGTTTCGTTGGGTAGATCGATGCCGAGTCTGGAACCCATCCCGAAGTTCCTCAGCTCGGTTTGCAGCGCATTTGTTCCTTTGTCCGTGTCAAGCCAAAGCGATTCGCCCAGGGTGTAAAAGTACGCATCGCTGGAGACAGCGAGCGCCTCGGCCAGGTTGACCTCCCCGTAGACGGCCCCGTCAGCGTTGCCTTTGCTACAGCCTCCGGGCTCACCAACCTTGCACTGATCTTTGCGCATCTCCCACTTCCCGGTGTCGTTGAACTTCCGATAGGGATCGAGGAGACCATTGCGAATTGCGGCCACCGACGTAAAGAGCTTCATGGTGGAGCCGATTTGAAACTGGGTGGAGATTGATCGATCGACAAGTGGGGCATCGTTGTTCGGTACCACGATCCTATCTTGGGTGGCAGGGTCCACTTCATCGTGCGAGCCAAACAAACCTTGCAGCACCGTGCCGTCGGTCGTGCCGTCGTACCACCGGTTGTCGAACCCAGGATTCGACGCCAGCGCCACGACGTCACCATCAGTAGTGAGCACCGCTACGGCGCCCTCCGGCGTCTTGAACAGCGGACCGGCTGGCCCAGACGTTCCATCAATGAGATTGGTCTTGCCCGGCGGCCGTTCGCTTCGGCGTTTCTGAATTTCTGCCTGCAAAATTTGCTCGACGTACTGCTGCTTCCTGATGTCGATGGTGAGTTGCACGTCGTAGCCGGGTTCGGGGTCGATCTGGTCGAGTACGCGGACCACCCGGTTGTTCGAGTCGATCTCCACGCGACGAGAGCCTGGCTTGCCCCGCAGCTCTTTTTCGAAGCTCTTCTCGATGCCGTAGATGCCTACGAGATCGTTGGGCGCGTACCCGTTCTCTTTCGAGTAGGTGTTCTCCGACCCCTTTTGAATCTTGCCCATGTAGCCAACGATTGCGCTGGCCACCGGCGAGTAGCGATATGACCGTTGGCCCGAATCGACAACGTCTACGCCCGGGTAACCAATGATGCGCTCGCGAAGGAAAATCGCCATCGTCTCCGGTACGTCTTCAGCCAGCGGTAGTGGCAAGAGTGGGTCGTACAGCACGTCTTTGTAACGAGCTTCCATGTCGGCCACTGTCTTGTTCAGCGGGCCCGAAAGGTCCAGGAAGGCTTTGAAACGCTTCTTGTCGCTGCGAATGCCATTGCGATCGATGACTACTGAAAGGCCTTGGCGGTTGTCGGCTAGCACTCGGCCCTTTTCATCAAGGATACGACCGCGGGTTGGTGGCAAGGGAACGGTCCGGATGCGAGTGTTGGCCACTTTGGTTTCGAGACCCGGTTCGGCGGCGACTTGGAGAAACCACAGCCGGCTGAACAGCGCGGCGAAAAGACCAATGACGGTCACGCCCAGGATGCTGAGCCTTATCCCACTCGTTTCTGCGCGCATACTGTTGCCCATTCTGCCCCGTGGAGACGCCGCCGCAACATCATGGGGACCGTTTGACGCCGTTAGAACCGGGCCCGATCAGCACCCATCATGGCCCATCGGACGGCACGCTTCGCAACCGGCCCCAACAACGCCCCGACCGCAGCGGTCACGATCAAGGCCGCAAAGAGGTCGCTAGAGAACGCCTCACCACGACCAAAAATTGCCGCAACGACCCCCTCGGCGAGCACCGCGATCGCGGCTCCCCCGGCCGCGATCATCGGGACCAGGAAGCGAACATTGCTGATTGGTTCGTCGGGAAGCAAACCAACGGCGAATGCCGCCAACCCGTAGGCGAGCCCCTTGATACCGAAAGGCGTTGCGATGAGCAGATCGAAACCGATGCCGAACATAAACCCGGCCCGAGCACCTCGTCGAGGCCCGGCGATGAGCCCGGTGACGGCAGCCAAAACGGCCACGATGTCCACCACGCCACCGAAGGGACGCACCTCTGACAGAAACGAAGTCTGCACCCCAAGGACGGTGAGCAGGACAAGGGCGATGCGAAGCATCGAACTCTCCGCCAGACTCTCAAGCATCGGTCACGTCGTCGGCGGAGATGTTGTCACCGGTGCTGCCGGAGCCGTTGTGGGAGCGGTTACCTCCGGCGGCGGACGACGGGCCGGGTTGTAGAGGACGATGGTGAGAAGCCCGAGACGATCGATGTCGGCCACCGGCTCGACCACAACCTCCAGCTGACTCGAGCCTTTTTTCGCGGATACCGATTTCACCCGGCCGACCGGGATACACGGCGGCGCCAGGCTCGAATCGTTCCCTGCCGTAACCACCGGGTCACCAACTCGTACGTTCTGCACCCCGCGCAGAAAATCGATAGTGATGGGTTTGCCGCGACCGTTGCCATGGAGGTCACCGAGTTCGGTAGCAACCAGGGTGGTGGTAGTCGTCCTTGCCGGGACAGTCGTGGTGGGCACAACGGTAGTGGTTGGCGCTGCGTTGCCGTCGCTCTCGGCCGGAGCTGTTGTCGTGGTCGGTGTGTCACCAGCGACGGTCGTCGAGGTAGTGGTAATGCCGCCGCCCGCCTGCGCTGATGCGTCGAGTATCTCTTGCGGTGTCTTACTGGTGTTGGCGGTGCCGAGAATGTTCACCGAAAAGTGCACCGTCGGGTCATAGAGCAACTGAACGAACGCATGCGTCGAGGACTTCTGCCCGACGCGGCCTACCAGACCGGCAGGCGTCACGGCTGGCATGCCGGTCACGAGTCCGTCGTCAGCCCCCTTGTTGATTTCGACCGACGACTCGTAGTTGGTAGCGGGGCGACCCACCACCTCGGCAAGCTTCTTGGGAATGGCCGAGCACGGCAGCAGACCGAACTGGGCCCGCAGCTCGTTTAGCTCCTTCACCTGCGTCTCAGCCTCGATAGATACCCCCTCGTTTCGGGAGACCTGATCTTTCAGGGCCAGATAGTCCTGGCGGAGTTTGTCGTAGTCACGTACGCCGTGCCACACGTTCTCGAACGGGTGGAATACCTTGCCGAATGCGTCTCGCACCGGCGAGAACAAGTCACGACTGGTGCTGCGGGCGCCCTCAAGGGTCGAGTTACCACGGACCGAAACGGTGATGAGCGTCACGGACAGCAAGATAAGGACGAACACCACGCGTCCACGGGATGCGCCGCGAATTGGGAGGGGCATGACGTACCCGGGGCTAGCCGGACTCAGGCGTCCGGGAAGGACGTCTGGAAGAGGCCCGCCTTGGTAAGCGCGTCGATATTGTCAAGCGCCATGCCGGAACCGATCACCACGGACAGCAGCGGGTTGTCGGCAATGTGAATGGGCATGCCGGTCTCATGACGGAGACGGTCGGCCAGGCCACGCAACAGCGCTCCCCCACCGGTCACCATGATGCCCTGCTCCATGATGTCGGCTGCGAGCTCGGGTGGCGTGCGGTCAAGCGTGGCCTTGACGGCATCGATGATGGCCGAAATCGGCTCTTCGAGCGCTTCACGAATTTCTTCCGATGTGACCGTGATGGTCTTCGGCAGACCCGACACCAGATCTCGGCCTCGGATCTCGGCCATGAGCTCATCTTCGAGCGGCCAGGCCGACCCCATCGCTACCTTCAACTCTTCGCATGACTGCTCGCCTAGTGCGACGGAGTATTCCTTCTTGATGTAGTTCATGACGGCTTCGTCCAGCTCGTCACCCGCGACGCGCACGCTCTGGCTGACCACGATGCCGCCGAGGGAGATCACGGCCACTTCGGTGGTGCCACCACCGATGTCGACGATCATGTTGCCGGCGGGATCCTGCACCGGAAGACCGGCACCGATGGCTGCGGCCATGGGCTCTTCAATGATGTAGGCGGGCTTGCGGGCACCGGCGAACTCCGCCGCATCACGCACGGCGCGGCGCTCGACCGGCGTGATGCCGGCGGGCACGCAGATGACCATGCGCGGCTTGGCGAACTTGCTGCGATGCACTTTTTGAATGAAGAACCGAAGCATCTTTTCGCAGATCTCAAAGTCGGCAATGACACCGTCTTTGAGTGGTCGGATGGCCTGGATATGACCAGGGGTTCGGCCCATCATGCGCTTTGCCTCAAGGCCAACCGCAAGCGGCTTGCCGTCACGGACGTTCACGGCAACGACCGACGGCTCGTTCAGAATGATGCCCTGCCCGCGCGCGTAGATGAGCGTGTTTGCCGTCCCTAAATCGACTGCGAGGTCGCGAGAGAGTCCGAAATTACCAGCCATGAGAAATTGTGCCCTTCGTGCGGCAGGGTCTGGGCCAACGATAGCGGACGTGGATCCCCGCAGATCCGCACGCCCTATTTGGCGAGCTTGGGGAAGAAGATCTTGATTTCGCGCAGCGCTGACTCAGGACCGTCAGAGCCGTGTACCTGGTTCTCGGTAAAGAGCGTACCGAAGTCACCACGGATGGTTCCAGGGGCAGCGGCCATGGGGTTGGTGGCACCCATCATTGTGCGCACCGCTGACCACGTGTCCTTCGGACCCTCGAGCACCATGGTGATGGCTGGGCCGCGGCTCATGAAGGCAACAAGCTCGGCGTAGAAGCCCTTGCCCTTGTGCTCGGCGTAGTGCCGGGCCAGGATCTTCTCATCGAGCTGGCGGTATTCCAGACCGACGATCTTCAGACCCTTCTTTTCGAAACGGGCAATGATCTCGCCGGCGATCCCACGCTCAACAGCGTCGGGCTTGATGATAACAAAAGTACGGTCGGCCATAACGGGATGACACGTTAGGGGCTAAGGATGCCCGGACGTGAATCCGTGCGGGCTTGCCGCATTGTCTGAGCGAAGCGAGTCCGAGCGTTGCGCGAGCGGTAGCGAGCCAACCGAGGCATGTTACGGCAAAGCCTTCTTCAGGTGCGGTCGTGCTTCGCCCACCAAATAGAGGCTGCCGGTCACCAGAATGGCGTCATCGCTGCGGGCGTTCAGCAGGGCGCGGTCGCAAGCTCGATCGACGCTTTCCACCACTTCCACCTTGTCGCATCCCAGCCGTCGAGCTGCCTCGGCAGTGTCCTTGGCAGGAACCGCGCGTGCGCTCGGCGGGGTGCAGCAGATGACCCGATCGGCCTCGTCCGCACGCAACGCGGCGAGCATGGCGGACGGGTCCTGACTGCTGAGAAAGCCAACCACCATGATGCGTTGTCCGGCCGGATCGAAATCTTCAGCGAACACCGCGGCGCAGGCATCGGCACCGTGCGGGTTATGGGCACCGTCGATAATGACGAGCGGCTGATGTCCGAGCACTTCGAAGCGGCCCGGCCAACGCACGCTGGCGAAGCCCTCGTTGAGCACGTCGTCCTGAACCGGTGCCTCGAAGAAGGCTTCTACTGCCGCCAGGGCGAGTGCGGCGTTATCGCCCTGGTGCTGACCGTGTAGCGGGATGAACACGTCGCTGTAGGCCGCGTACGGCGTGCGGAAATCGCAGAGGCGGCCGCCAAGCGCCAGTTCGTTCTGCACGCACGCGAAGTCGACATCGCGCTCGATGACTTTCCCGGCGCCCTCCGCCTTGAAGATGGCCGCGAGGTCGGGTGTTGTTTCGCCGAGCACGAGCGTGCCACCCGGTTTGATGATGCCGGCCTTCTCGCGCGCAATGTCGAGCAGCGTTGGACCGGCGAACTGGGCGTGATCCATGCCAACGTTGGTGACCACCGCAACCTGCGCGTCAACAACGTTGGTGGCGTCCCAGCGGCCGAGCATGCCAACCTCGATCACGGCAACGTCGACGGCGACATCAGCGAACCAGCGGAACGCCGAAGCCGTCACCGACTCAAAAAACGTCGGGCTCACGCCGGCCAGTACTTCGATGTCGGCAATGGCCGCGACCTGATCGGCAAAATCCTGATCTTCGATGGATTCGCCGTTCAAACACATCCGCTCGTTGATGCGTTCGAGATGCGGACTGGTCATAGTGCCGACCGTAAGGCCGTGAGCAACCAAAAGCCGCGAGATCATCTGCGCCGTCGAGCCCTTGCCGTTGGTGCCGGTGATGTGAATGACCGGGTAGGCCAACTGCGGGTCACCCAAATAGGCCATCAGGCGCTGCATATTCTCCAACGAAGGAGACTCGATACGCCCGGTCTTTTCGTAGTTCGTATGCGCGTCGATATAGGCGAGAGCTTCGGAGTACTCCATGGTTGGCTCAGCCTAGGGCTCTGCCGCTGCTTCGCTGGCCGCTACCGCTCCTGGCGCTCATTCTCGCTGTCGCTCGGCAATCGTGCGGGCACGACACGTCGTCCGGTAGAGCGGCCGCCGGACAGGCCGGTCTCATTGCCGAGCGAAGCGAGAATGAGCGCCGCGAGCGGTAGCGAGAAGCGAAGCAGGTCTTAGGATGCGGCGCGGCGAGGGCGGGTTACGCGGCCGATTTCACGCGGGATGAGCGTGGGGTTGGCCTTGGTACGCACGGTGTCGGCGTCGATGACGCACTTGGAGATGTCGGTGCGGCCGGGCAAGTCGTACATGATGCCGAGCAACACCTCTTCAAGGATGGCGCGAAGCCCGCGAGCACCGGTGCCGCGCAGCAAGGCGAGATCGGCAATGGCTTCGAGAGCGTCGGTGGTGAAGTCAAGCTCGACATCTTCGAACTCGAAGAACTTCTGGTACTGCTTGACCAGAGCGTTCTTCGGCTCAACCAGGATCTTGATGAGGGCTTCCTGATCGAGGTTTTGCACGGCTGCAATGACGGGCAGACGGCCTACGAACTCGGGGATGAGACCGAACTTGAGCAAGTCTTCGGGCAGGACTTCGGCGAAGAGTTGGCCGGTGTTGCGATCCTGCTTGGAACGGATCTGGGCAGCGAAGCCGACGCCCTTATGACCGACCCGGTTCTCGATTATCTTTTCGAGACCAGCGAACGCGCCACCGCAGATGAACAAAATGTTGGTGGTGTCGATCTGGATGAACTCTTGGTGCGGATGCTTGCGGCCACCCTGCGGCGGTACCGATGCCGTAGTTCCTTCGAGGATCTTCAAGAGCGCCTGCTGCACACCTTCGCCCGACACGTCACGGGTGATCGACGGGTTCTCACTCTTGCGGGCGATCTTGTCGATCTCATCGATGTAGATGATGCCGCTCTCGGCCTTCTTCACGTCGTAGTCAGCAGCCTGAATGAGCTTCAGTAGGATATTTTCGACATCTTCACCGACATAACCCGCTTCGGTGAGCGCAGTGGCGTCGGCAACCGCTAACGGAACGTTCAGCATGCGGGCCAGCGTTTGCGCTAGATGCGTCTTACCGCAGCCGGTCGGGCCGAGCAACATGATGTTGCTCTTGGCCAACTCCACGTCATCGTGACGGCCGGGGCCGGCATTGGCGGTCTGATACTGGATGCGCTTGTAATGGTTGTAGACCGCAACCGACAGCACTCGCTTGGCACCATCCTGGCCGACGACGTAGTCGTTCAGGAACGAGAAAATCTCACGAGGCTTGGGCAATTCATCGAACTTGAGGTCGGAGGTTTCCGAGAGCTCCTCTTCGATGATCTCATTGCATAAATCAATGCATTCGTCACAAATGTAGACGCCAGGTCCAGCGATGAGCTTCTTGACCTGCTTCTGAGATTTGCCGCAAAAGCTGCACTTGAGCAGCTCGCCAGTGTCCCCGAATTTCGCCATGTTACGCCGTCTCCTACCTGATCGGACCTGTTGCGTCAGCCGCGTTACGCGAGCTGATGACGTCGTCGATAATCCCATACGCCTTGGCCTCGTCGGCGGACATCACGAAATCTCGGTCGGTGTCGGAGTGAATCCGCTCGACCGGTTGGCCGGTGTGTTGCGACAGGATGGTCTCCAACAGCTCACGCATACGAAGGATCTCCTTGGCCGCAAGTTCAAGATCGGATACCTGAGCGTAGCCAGTTTGGCCGTAGGGCTGATGAAGGAGCACACGGCCGTGCGGCAGCGCCATGCGCTTGCCGGCCGTTCCCGACGCCAAAAGCACGGCTGCAGCCGAGGCGGCCTGGCCGTAACAAATGGTCGCAATGTCGTTCTTGATGAACCGCATGGTGTCGTAAATAGCGAAAAGCGCAGTGATATCGCCACCGGGACTGTTGATGTAGATGTTGATGTCCTTGTCGGGGTTCTCCGACTCAAGGTGCAGCAACTGGGCACACACCACATTGGCCAGCATCTCGTCGATCGGTGAGCCGATGAAGATGATGTTGTCGCGCAGCAGCTTGCTGAACAGGCCAGAGCCACGCTCGCCGCGGCTGGTCTGCTCGATGACAGACGGCTCGTACACAATGTTGGAGATCTTCATTCGGTTTCGGCCTCCTCGCCGCCTTGACCCGGGAACACAATCGAACGGTCGATTGCGTGCCCCTCTGGGTCGACGATCTCGACTCTATCGAGGAGAACGTCCAACGCCTTGCGCTTGCGAAGATCTGCACTCAGATCGGCAACGGCATCGTTCTTCTCGTACGCCTTGCGAACAGCGACAGGCTTCTGACGCACCTCGATGGCGATGCGGCTGTACTCGGCCTCAAGGTCGTCGTTGTCCACTTCGATGTTCTCGGCATCGGCAACAGCCCGCAGGGCGAGGTCGATCTTGACGCCACGAACCGAAGCATCCCGAAGGTTCTCGACGAGCTGGCTTTGATCTTGGCCGGTCATCATGCAGTACTGCTCGATGGAGATTCCTTGCGCTTGCAACTGCATTGCGAAGTTCTGCGCCCGACTCTGCAACTCCTGGTTCACCAGTGATTCGGGCGCTTCTTCTTCCACCAGGTCGGCCAACGCCTGCGTGGTGCGATCGACCGCCATTTGGCGAAGCTGGTTATGGCGCACATTGGTGAGGCGCTCACTGATGGAGGCCTTCCATGCGTCGATCGTGTCGAACTCGCCGACGTTTTCATCGACCCAAGCGTCGGTCAGTTCGGGCAGCGAAAGCGCTTCGACCTTCTTGACGGTGACCTCGAAGTCGGCCTGAAAATCGGTGCCACTCGGCGTTGCTTCGAAGGTGAGGTGATCATCAACCTCGCTGCCGATCAGCTCCTGGTCGAAGGTGTCAGCCACCCAGCCCTTGCCGATTTCGTACTGCCAGTCGTCGGTGTTGAGCCCGGGCACCGGCTCACCGTCACGCTCGGCCGTTAGGTCAAGGGTGATGTAGTCACCAATGACCGCGGGACGCTCGACTGCTTCGAGCTTGCCGCTGCGGCGAAGCTCGGCCTCGATCGGGGCGTTAAGCTCAACCGCTGTCGGCGTGGCGGCCGGCAGCTCGACGCGCAGGCCGCTGTAGCCCGGCACCATAATGCGGGGGCGGATGGCGATGGTCGCATCGAAACCGACCGGACCCGACTCTTCACCAGAGGTGATGTCGACCGACGGCGTGTCAATGATGTCGACGTTGTGCTCGCGCACGGCCTTGGCCAGGTACTGCGGAATGCCATCACGCAGAGCCTGCTCACGGGCCGGAGCCACGCCAAGACGCGCCTCAAGCACAGCGCGGGGCGCCTTGCCGGGACGGAAACCGGGCAGCCGGACTTCCTTCGCGATCTTGCGGAACGCGGCATTGATATCGGATTCGAACTCGGCCTCGTCAACGACGACGGAGAGCTTGACTTGGTTACCCTCGAGGGTTTCGACAGAACTTTGCATACGGAGATGCGAATAGTACCGGTAACCCCCCTCATCCGGGGCAACCGGCGTGGATTATTGGCGACTTTGCGACCGAACCCAGCGCCTGACAACCGGTTTTGTCCCATGAACTTCTGGTCGTGCGGGGCTGATCTGGCACACTGGTTGCGTATGCCGATCTGGAAAGCCCACAGCCTCGCCAAACCCCACGCCGACCAGCTCGAGCTGCGTAATGGGGACAAGGTCGTCTCCACCGCCGAGATCGAGGGCGTACCGGTCGGCACCGAGGGCAAGGTCATCTTGTCGAACGGCTTCAACTGGCTGCGGTACCGGGTCATCTTCGCCAACGACATGGAAGTCGGCGATCTCGATGGCAGGCAGCTGGCGCCCATCGGTCGCGCGGCCAAGCGCCTGGCCAAGGCGGCCCGCACGTACTAAACCACGCGGCCTAAACCTCTCCACGGCTCGGCCGTGTGAACGGATAGGCTTTACCAGCACCTATCGGGGTGTGGCGCAGTTGGTAGCGCGCTGCGTTTGGGACGCAGAGGCCGGGAGTTCGAGTCTCCCCACCCCGACCAATCTTCTACGATCAGGTCTATGACCGATCAGCTCTACTTTCGTCAGCTTCTCTCCGGGCGAGATTTCGCCGTGGCCGATCAGCTCGCCGGGCAGATGGCAAACTTCGCCTACGCCATTGGCGACCGAACCACGGGTGAGTGCGTGCTGGTCGACCCGGCGTACGACGTGAACGCGTTGGCCGATGTGGTGGAGGCCGACGGATTGAGAGTGACCGGTGTGTTGGCCACCCACTATCACGCCGATCATGTCGGCGGCTCCATGATGGGTTACCGCATCCAGGGCATCACGACGCTGCTCGAAAGAGTCGGCGTGAAGATCCATGTGCAGTCCGAGGAGGCCGACTTCGTGAAGAAGGTGACGGGGGTATCGGACAACGACCTCGCCCTGCACGCCTCGGGCGATACCGTGATGGTCGGCGATGTTCCCATCCAGCTGCTCCACACGCCGGGACACACGCCCGGTAGCCAGTGCTTCCTGGTCGATGGGCGGCTCGTAGCGGGCGACACGCTGTTCCTCGATGGTTGCGGACGCACCGACTTCCCGGGCTCGGACCCGTCGGCCATGTACGACAGTCTGACCCGCCTCGCCAGCCTGCCCGACGACACCGTTCTGTACCCGGGCCACAACTACTCCCCGCCCCACGCACACCTGCCCATGTCCACCGTGAAACAGTCGAACTACGTCTACCGCCCCACGTCAAAGGAGCAATGGCTCAGCATGTTCGGCGGCTGAGGGACAGCTATGTGATTCTGACGTCGTAGGGCAACATCAGAATCACTGAGGCGTCAGGCGCTGGGCGGCGGAGCGCTGGGAGGATTGTCTGAGCGAAGCGAGTCCGAGAGAGACAGAGCGGTAGCGACCGAACGAGGCATGTCGTAGTACTTTGCGCCGCCGCCTGCAGCCAGGACGTCGTCGAGCCAGTTGCCTTCGTAGACATCGTTCGGGCCTTGGAGCAGGTCGGGGGCGTCAGCACCTTCGGGCGTGGTGACCAAGGTCCATGCCTGACGCTTGTAGGTCCAGTTGTCGGGGTTCAGCCGGTGCGCCTCGCGCCACCACGGAACGGCGGCCTCATTACCGACGGTGCGCCAGAGGTGCTGGCCAAGTTCGAAGCAGGCCGCGGCCCGCGCGTGTTCCATCGGGTAGGGACGGCTGCGTTCGATGACCTCGTCGGGCGAAAGCACGAACTCACTGTCGGAACCCTTCGCGGCCCAGTCATCGATCATGGCGCGATAGCTGGCTGACACGTCGGGAAGCTTGTTGACCTCGGCCATCATGTTCACGATGCGTTCTGGCATGCCGGGCGGGAGCACTCTTGGCACCCGGGCTTCGAGCGATGCCAGTTCGGCTTTCCGCACGATCATGCCGTCTTCGTCGATCCAAACCGACATCGGTACGTTCACAAAACAAAACAGGTCGTTGGTGACGTGGCCGGTATCGATGAGTGACGGATGGGTCGGTGCGGCGGCATCAATCCACGGGAATGCGTTGGCGGGGTCGACATCGAGCGCAACGGTGACGACGGTGAAGCCGAGCGGCTCAAGTTCTGCGTGCAGTGCCTGCCACACGGGCAGGCTGGTGCGGCAGCCTCACCAACTGGCCCACGCCACCATGATGACGCGTCGTCCTCGCAATGACGACAACAGAAACGAGTCACCGTTGCGATCTCTCAACACCGGGTCAGGAGCGACCGCCGTCGTGAGTGCCCGGCCTCCGCTGGCCGGTCCGAGCGCCCACAAGCCGTGCGCCTCGTCATGTACGAGCGGCATACGCAAGCGCTCCGCGATGACCGTTGCGTCGAGCGTGCCGTCGGCCTTAACCGAGCCTGGCGCCGGAACACACACCTCGCCCTGGCACAAGCCCTGCGGCTTCGCCGTCCAGCCCGTTCGAGCCGTGAAGTCCAGTGGATCCATCGACGACGAGGTCAGGAGCATGCCAAACCCTACATGTCCAATCGCTAGCCTCAGTTCACGAAATGTCGACAGCATTCGGTGCTCGGTGTCGGGATACGTCGTCGACCCGCAAGGTCGCGTGAGCGTCAACTTTGCGAATGTCGATCTCGAGGTATATCCCAGACCTTGTGTGTTACCCCCTCCCACTGCTGACCTCATTTACGCTGCGCGCTGCCCGACTTCGGATGCCCTAGCGCCGAACAACTTTTTGTAGTCGTTGGCGGTTGCTGGACAACCACCAGCGACTACAAAGACATGAGACCCCGGCTACGACGTGGCGATGGTGGGGCCGAACTCGGCCAGTTTGGTTCCGGTGGAATGGAGGTGACCGCCCATCTTGGCCAGGTCTTCACCGGTAGAATTGAGGACGCTCGCCGACCAGCCGGAACTGCGTCGCGACGCTACCGAGTCCGTCGGCCGCACCACCGAGCTTGGTGGCGTGTTCGCTCAACTCACCGGCCGCGCCGGCGTGCAGTCCGTGCACGATTCCCGCGAGTCTCGTCACCATTTCAACGGCATCATGCAGTTCCTGGCGGCACGTATCGAGCGCGTCAGAAGCAACATCGACCGGAGTGGATCGGCGAATCGCCGCCGCTGAGAAAGCTCGACGCGTTCGTTGCGGCGCTCGCCGCCGTCACCAAACCATCGCCAGCTTCGCCCAGCAACTTTGGCGTGTTTTGCACCAGGCGCACCAGGTCATCACCATGCTCGCGTACAAACTTTATGACGTGTTGCACCTCTTCCATGATGTCGCCGAACGGATTGCCTTTGGTGAGACTGTCCAACAAGCCCATTGATGCTCCTTTGAGATTCGAGGGCCGACTGTACCGATTTAGCAGCAATGGACGGGCGTTTCTACAAGCGGGCCGCTATCCTCTCTATCTCCTGCGGGTGTAGCTCAGTGGTAGAGCACCGTCCTTCCAAGTCGGCTACGCCAGTTCGATTCTGGTCACCCGCTCCAACGAACAGCCCGGCCGTCAACGGCCGGGCTGTTCTGTTACGGCTACCTGAAGCGCACGGGCGAGCTTGGCTGGGCCAAACTCTGTGCATGCCTGCCGCCTTACCGATTGCCCCGAACCAGAACTTCGCCAGCGACAACACCGCCACGGTGCACCCGGCCGTGATGCAGGCATTGGTCGACGCCAACGTCGGGCATCAGATTGCCTACGGTGACGACATCCACACGGCCGAGTGTGAAGCCCATCTGCGAGACCTCTTCGGCGCCCCGGTTGAAAGTCTGCTCGTCTGGGGCGGCACGGGGGCGAATGTGGTTGGGCTGGCCACCATGCTCCATGCGAGTGAAGCCGTCATCTGTAGCGACGTCGCCCATATCAACGTGGACGAAGGCGGTGCTCCCGAAAAGTTTGCCGGCGCCAAACTTGTTGATCTTGCAACAACTGACGCGAAACTCACTCCAGAGCACATCGAACCGATGTTGCATGTGCTTGGCGATCAACACCATGTGCAGCCGAAGGTGATCTCCCTCACGCAGTCAACCGAGTTGGGCACGCTGTACTCCGCCGCCGAAGTTGCCGACCTGGCCGACTTGGCCCACCGGCACGGCATGTACCTTCACTTGGACGGCGCTCGCATCGCCAATGCCACAATTTCCGTCGGCGACCTGCGCTCGTTCACCATCGACGCCGGTGTCGACGTGCTGTCGTTTGGTGGCACCAAGAACGGAATGATGTATGGCGAGGCCGTTGTCTTCCTCAATTCCGAACTCGCCAGTAACGCCCGATTCGTGCGAAAGCAAGCTACGCAGTTGCCGTCGAAATGCCGCTACATCGCGGCCCAGTTCAATGCCTTGTTCACCAACGACCTCTGGCTCCGCAACGCACGGCACGCCAACGACATGGCGATGCGTCTCTACCACGCAACGAAGGATCTCGATGGTGTCACGTTCACTGCAGCACCCGCAGTGAACGGCATGTTCCCGATCCTGCGCAGCGACGTTATCGACCAACTCCAAGCCTGGTCGCCATTCTACACCTGGGATCCTTCTATCAACCAGGTCCGCTGGATGGCCAGCTTCGACACAACCGTTGAAGACGTCGACCGCCTCGCCGCCGGAGTCAAAGCCGCACTAACCGCGTAACCTCTTTCTTCTATGAATCACTACGACTTGGTCATCGTCGGCGCCGGAAGCGGGAACGGCTTGATTGGGCCGGAGATGGATGATTGGAAGATCGCCATTGTAGAAAAAGACGTTTTCGGCGGAACGTGTCTGAACAAGGGTTGTATCCCGACCAAGATGCTGATTCACCCAGCCGACCTTGCTCACGAGGCACGGCACAGTGACCGCTTCGGCGTACACAGTTCGGTGCAGAGCGTCGACTGGCCCGCGATGGTCGAGCGAGTCTTCGGGCGCATCGACCCCATCGCCGCTGACGGTGAAAAGTACCGCCGCAGCCTCAGCAACGTCGCCGTGTACGGCAGCCACGGTCACTTTGTCGGACCGAAAAAGATGGAGGTCGAGGGTGTTCGATTCACCGCTGACCGATTCGTGCTGGCCGCGGGCGCCCGATCGATGATCCCGAGCATCCCCGGACTTGATGCCGCGTTCGGACCGGTGGTGCCGTTCCACACGAGTGACGACGTGATGCGCTTGGCGACGTTCCCCGAACACATCATCATCTTGGGCGGCGGATTCATCGCAGCGGAAATGGCCCACATGTTCGGTGGCCTGGGGGCGAAGGTAACCATCATCAATCGTGGTCAGAACCTGCTGCGCCACGAAGATCAAGACATCAGTGAGCGCTATACGGAGATTGCGTCGCACCGCTACAACGTCTTCGGCGGCGCGACCCTCAACAAGGTCACCGACTTCGAGGGGGACTTCACGGTGCACTTCACCCAGAACGGCACGCCCAAGACGGTGACCGGCGATGTCGTTCTGGTCGCTACCGGTCGTATACCGAACGGCGAGCTGCTGTCCCCCGAACACACGGAGCTGCACATGGATCCGTCTGGCGCCATTCCGGTGGACGATCACGGACGCACCAACGTCGATGGCATCTGGGCGCTCGGCGACCTCAACGGTCGTCATCAGCTCAAGCACATGGCCAACGGTGAGGCCCGCGTCGTCCAGCACAACCTGTTACATCCCGACGATCTGTGGTCGTTCGAACATCGCCCGGCCCCGCACGCGGTGTTCACCAACCCGCAGGTGGGCTCGGTCGGTATGACCGAGGGCGATGCCATGGCCAGCGGCAAGCCGTACGTCGCCATCACCCACGACTACTCCGGCGCGGCCTGGGGCTGGGCGTTGGAGGACACGACCAGCTTCGCCAAACTCATCGGCGACCCAACGACCGGCATGTTGCTGGGCGCCCACATCATCGGCTCTCACTCGGCCACACTCGTGTCGTTGCTGGTGCAAGGCATGTACCTCGGCAACACCATCGACCAGATGGCCCACGACGTCGTCTATATCCACCCCGCACCGAGCGAAGTGGTGGAGCAGGCGCTCCTCAAACTCCTCGACGCCATGGCCGACGTGAACGCGCCGTAACCCTCCAACTCGCCCCTGTTTACCTCCCAACCTCACCGATCCACCCGGGGTCCAGGCACCTCCCGGTCGAAGTTGGGAGAGAACTCTGGCCGAGTTGGTGGGTGGGTATCGACCGCTGGGCGCGTGCCATCATGGCGGCGTGAGCGATCTTGACCACTCTGTCCTACCGGAGCCCGGCGAGCCCGGAAGGCGGATCGACATCGGTGGAACGCTGAATTTTCGAGAGATCGGCGGCTACCGGTCGACCGATGGCCGAACGGTCAAGCGGGGCCAGGTCTTCCGATCGGATCACCTGAACAACGTCACCGACGAGGGCCGGGAGAGCATGACGTCGCTCGGCATCCGGACGATCGTCGATCTCCGGTTCCCCGTCGAGCGTGAGCGCCAGCCGAGTCATGGACCGGCCGAGGTCACTACGGTGCACGCCCACCCGGATGGGATGGAGGCCGCCGATCAGTCCGTGGTTATGGAGCTCATCCAGTCGGGCGGGCTGCGGGCCTATTCGGTTGAGGATGCGGCTGCGGATTATCGAAAGATGGTCGTCGATGGAGTTGGGCTCGTCGTTGAAACTCTGCGCGTGATCGCCGATGCCGAGCGACTACCGGTGCTCTTCCACTGCACCGCTGGCAAGGACCGCACGGGGCTCACCGCCGCGCTGCTGCTCCGCCTGCTTGGCGTGCCGGACGCAACGGTCATGAGCGACTACCTCCTCACGAACCCCTACCGGGCCGTGCACCGAATCGCCGCGATGAAACCCGAGCTCGCAGCCAAAGGCGTCGACATCAACGAGGTTCTCGCGCTCTTCCAGGCGAACCGCGCCGCCCTTGCTGCTGCCCTCGATGAACTCGACATGAACGGCGGCACCGAAACGTTTCTCATCAGTCACGGTCTGGCGGCCGACATTCCGGCTCGGCTGCGTCACGAACTTCTCTTGTAGCAGCGTTACGCCGTTCCCCCGCCGATTCGGTTATGCAGAGCTCAATATGGCGAAGCCTTCGGCGATGGCTGCGTTGCGCAGGTTCTTGTCAAAGACCGCGAAGGTATCAACGGACGGGTCGGCGCGTCGGGCAGCAACGGCACAGGCAAGTTGGACGGCGTCGTAGGCCCGTAATCGGTGACGCGCAGCGTGTCGAGCCGCGTCGATCAACGTCGGTTCGTTGTGTGACACGACTGCGAAAATCGGGCCTGCCTCCTCGTCACCGTGGTAGTCGCACTCGAATGCGTTCACAAGCAGGGCCGCGTCGTCTAAAGCCAATTCACCGGTTCTCGACTTTGCCCAGAACGCAGCGGGCACCTCGACCCGGGCAAGGTTGGCGATTACGATTGGATCGGCGATGGCCCGTACCGCTTCGTGCCCAACCTCCGGAACGTAGAGCTTCACGAGCGCGGACGAGTCGGCGAAGACAGTCACCGTCCGTCTGCGACAAAGTCGCTGAGCGCTCGCCCGGTTGCTGCACGTGCCCCGGCATCGGCGATTGCGTCTGGCGAGGGTCGCCGACCGGACATGCGGGCCGGAGTGACAAGTAAGCCGGCCCGACCCAGCCGTTCCCGAACGCGTTCTGCGGCCGAATCGGCAAGCTCAGGATCGGTAGCGGCGTCAAGCACGGAGGTGACGTAGTCGTTCATCGACCGTCCGATCTCGGCGGCCGAGGACTTGACCCGACGAATGAGATCATCGGTTGCACGTATGGTGAGCTGAGCCATGCAGGCATGGTAGCAGGCACGAGTCGACATGAAGCTGCAGATGGAGTTCTGCGCACATTTTCGTGCGCCCTCGGCGCCGCTCCCGCAACCACGTCAGCGAGTAGCGACAAGCAGGTTGAATACGGTGAAGGCCAGTTCTGGGTCGTCGAGGAGATTCCATGCTTCGTGGTCGCGGTCGTGGAGCGCCTTGACGGCCTGGAGCCGCTGGCGGTCCTTGCGTGTCATCTCCTCACGCAGGGACATCGGCTCGTTCACGAGCGAGCAGAGGAACGCAACGTCGCGTACATGACGACGCGGGTTCGGGTCGTGGTTCGGGCCGACCCCTCGGCCCAGAGGCCCTAGACTTTCTTCTTCTTGTCGTCGGGGTCGCGCAGGACGCCCTTGGCGAGGGCTTCGTCCAGGAAGGTCTCGGCGTCGTCGGTGGACACCTTGAGCGCGGGCGCGATCTCAGAGATCAGGTTGATGCGGGCACGCTCGTACATGGTGCGCTCAGCGGCTGACAGTGCCGCGTCTCGGTTGCGAGCGGCAAGGTTTCGCACCACTTCGGCGACCTGGTAGACGTCACCCGACTTCAGCTTTTCCTGGTGGTTCTTGAATCGACGCGACCAGTTGGATGGCACGCGCGGGTCCGGCTTCGACAGCACCGCGACGAGGTCTTCGAGTTCGTCGGAGTTGACCGGCGGGCGCACGCCGACCTGGTCAACGGAGTCGAGCGGGACCGAAAGCGTCATCTCGCCAATGATGGAGCGAAGGATGAGGTATTCCTTTGTCTCACCAAACATGGCCTTCTTCTCGGTGCCTTGCACCAGACAAGCGCCATGCTGCGGATAGATGACGGTGTCACCCTTCTTAAACTTCACGGCTCTCCAACGGGGGTTGTCGCAGTCCACTCACAAACCGAGCGGACCAGGTGCGGGCGCGGTAAGGATACTGGAAAAAGGCCATCTTTTCGAAAGGAAGCCTCAAACCAGGAAGTTGATGAACTGCCAGGGGTCGGTTAAGTCCTGGTTTCGCTGGGCGTAGC
This sequence comes from Actinomycetes bacterium, assembly GCA_031360915.1. Taxonomy (GTDB): domain Bacteria; phylum Actinomycetota; class Acidimicrobiia; order Acidimicrobiales; family Ilumatobacteraceae; genus JANMCE01. The sequence continues at coordinate 24,300 of JANMCE010000347.1, forward strand.
GGCTGAAAATGTCGAACCGATTCTGCAGTGGATCCCAGTCAATCGGACCCGACCACAGCGGGCCCCAGTAGGGTCGAGCCACGTCGAGTACTTCCTCCCACGGCAGCTCATCGGGCACCCGGACGCCTTCGTTTGGATGGCGGATCATCCAGACCACTGCACCCAACACCGAAGACCCGACCTGCACTGTGGTGGCACTCTGGCCCGGCACCAGCGCCCGGGCCTGATCGATGGAGAGCAGGCTTCCGTTCCACCAGCTTTTGTACGGGTGACCCATGAGCAGCACACCCAGCTCGTCGATGCCCGAATCGATCTCGTCGTTCAGAATGCGCTTCTCGGGCTGCATCACGAACTGGCGCATCTCGAGCTCGTACATGGACGCGATCGCCACGTCAGCCGGGCAGTACGCGTAATGGACCGTGGGGCGGTACACGGCCTGGCCGTCGTCCCATACGGTGAGGTGATCGGAGATGGTGAACGCTTCGCCGTGTCGGATGACCATGCCCACGATCTCACCGCTCGGCACCCGGCTGCGCACCTTCACCTTGCAGCCCATCTCGGCCAATGCGATCTGGTTGCCCGGACCGCTGCCTGCATGCTGAAACGCGCCTGCGGGCATGAAGCGTTCGTGTGTTCCCCACCCCATCTCGGCGGGCGCGACACCCTCTTCGTACAGCCCGTCAACCGACCACGTATTGACGAACTCATCGACCTTCTTCGGCACCGAGGTGATCTGCGTGTCACGCTCGGCAATGTGGATGACCTTCACGTCGAGCGCGTGCGCGAGCGCGTTGTACGAATGATCGGCCAGCGCTGTTTCGACCGCGGCAATCTTGGTGCCGAGCAGGCCGTCGCGCAGCGCCCGCGTCGCGATCTGGCCCAACGCCTCCTTGGTGAGGTGTGACACGAGGCCGGGGTTGGCACCGTGCTCCACCACCGAGGACGGGCCCTTGTTGTCACCCCATCGGGCGAACATGCGGCGCATGGCCATGTGACGCACGTAGAGGGTGCGGTCGATCGGATGGACCTGGGCCGAGTCTTCGTAGGGATCCCATACTTCGACCGAGGTGTTCAAGTAGCGAACGCCATGATCGCGGCACCATTCGAGCATGGTCTCGCAGTCGATGTTCCACGCTAAATCAAGGCAGATGTCGCCGTCGCCGACCAAGCCCGACAGGGTGCTGTCGAGGTTGTCGGGTGTGATTTGGCCTTGCACGTAGTGAACGCCCTGAGCGAGTGGACCGGCGATGCGATGGCGGTTGTCCACCATGTCGAACACCGTGATCTGGCTCGGTTCCAGAGCAATATTGTCGAGTACGAGCGGCAGTGTGCACTGGGTAACGGAACCGCAGCCGAGAAAGAGCAGGCGGCCATCAAAGCGGACGTGGACCAACGGGACCTCCGAGGGGGGTTCTGAGCGTCGCACAATACGCCATACGACCCACCGGATCGACACCGGTTTGTGCGCGCGGCATGGCACACTGGTTGTGGCGGAGCGAGCAAGGAGCTGGGTTGCAGTGCGGAAATGTGTCTCGCTGTACGGGACCGGCGGGCACGCAAACGTCGTGCTGGACGCCCTTGTTGCGAGCGGCGATCTCATTCACGCGGTCTTTGACGACCGACGGGGCGACCGGTTCTTCGCCGGGCTGAAAATTCGACCAGGCCTGGGTCTGGCCGGACAGCCACTCTTCGACCCGTCGAGTGCGCCGGTCATCGTGTGCGTGGGCCACAACGCGGCGCGCGCCGATATTGCAGCGATGCTGCGCGTGACGTTCGCGACGGCCCGTCACCCGAAGGCAATCATCGCCCCCGATGTCACGATCGGCGAAGGAAGCATCGTCCTTCACGGCGCAATTGTGCTGCCCGGAACCCGACTCGGCCGGCACGTGATCGTGAACACCATGGCAGCCGTGGGTGCCGACTGCACGCTGGGCGATTTCTCGCACATCTCGCCGCAATGCCCGCGTCACTGGAACACGCCGTGCGCTTGGAGCCGAGCGACTACGAGGACGGGCTGAGGAGCGCCAACGGCTCGGCGTAGTCGAGCGACAACGCCTCAGCCACAGGAGCGTTCGTCACCTGACCACCAATGGTGTTGAACCCGTACGCCAATGCCGCGTCACGATGTGCGGCGTCTGCTGGTCCGTGAACAGCAACTTCGAGTTGGTACGGCAACGTGGCGTTGGTGAGCGCGTAGGTGCTGGTGTGCGGCACGGCTCCTGGCATGTTGCCCACGCCGTAGTGGAGCACGCCGTGGAGGATGTAGACGGGATCGTTGTGCGTGGTCTCGTGGATCGTCTCGATGCAACCGCCCTGGTCGATGGCGACGTCAACGATCACGGCACCTGGCTTCATGCTGCGCACCATGTCTTCGCTCACCACAACCGGCGCACGTCCTCCAGCCACCAGCACTGCACCAATCACGAGGTCGGCATCGGCCAGGTTGCGTTCAATCGCGCCGCGGTTGGACGCCAGCGTGACGATGCGACCCTTCTGGATCTGATCAACCCAGCGAAGGCGATCAAGATTCTTGTCGAACAGCACCACTTCGGCTTCCATGCCCGCTGCGATCCACGCCGAGTTCCAGCCAACGTTGCCGGCACCGAGCACCACGACCTTGGCCGGACGCACGCCGGGCGCACCACCCATCAACACGCCACGCCCGCCGTTGTGACGCTCGAGGTAGTGCGCACCCATCTGCGGTGCGAGTCGTCCCGCCACCTCGCTCATCGGCGCCAGCAACGGCAGAGCCCCGGTATCAAGTTGCACGGTCTCATACGCAATACCCGTCGTGCCTGCGGCCAAAAGCGCCTTGGCAACCTCGGGGTAAGCAGCGAGGTGCAGGTACGTGAATAGCGTCAGATCGGGTCGCAGGAAAGCGAATTCATCGGCCTTGGGCTCTTTCACCTTCACGACCATCTGCTGGGCCCAGGCATCGCCTGCTGTCGGCACGATAGTGGCGCCGGCGGCTGTGTAGTCGGCGTCGGAAATGCTGGCGCCCTCCCCCGCGTGGGTTTCGACGAACACGTCGATGCCGTGGCGTTCGAACTCCCGCACGCCATCGGGCGTCATGGCAACACGGTGTTCAGCAGTCTTGACTTCCTTGGGGACTCCAACGGTGCGCAGTGCGGTCATGGTCACATCCTGCCCAGAAACCTCGGCGCGTTGTCGAGGTCATTTCTTGCGTCACACTAACTTGAAGCCATGGAAACATCGGCACTTGATGCACTTGACCGGCGAATACTCGTGTGTGGCAGGCCTGCGGCTGGCTCGCTAGCTGGCAGTCGTTGCGTAGAGGGTAGTGCGGCGAACGAGGCGACGGCCGAGGGGAGCAACAACGGCCGAGAACGAATCTTCGGTCATCTTCTGACCGTGAACAGCGCCGGCCGCACGGCTGATGTTTTCATCCATCAGCGTGCCGCCGAGATCGTTCACGCCAGCAAGCAAAAGCTGTTGCACACCGGGTACGCCAATTTTCACCCATGACGCCTGCACGTTGTTGATGAGACCTCGATAGGCGAGGCGGCCAACGGCATGGAGCAGGACCGTCTCTCGGAACGTCGGCCCGCGACGAGCCTTACGTCGCAGATAGATCGGTGAGGCCATGTGCACAAACGGCAGTGGGATGTACTCGGTGAATCCACCGGTGCGCTTTTGTACCTCGCGGGTGCGGGCGATATGGCGGGCCCAGTGGATGGGACGCTCGATGGAGCCCGCCATGATCGTGACGTTGGAACGAAGACCAACGCCGTGCGCGACCTCATGGATGTTGAGCCACTCTTCGGTGGTGACTTTGTCGGAGCACAAGATGGACCGTGGTTCTTCATCAAGGATCTCGGCCGCGGTCCCTGGTAGCGATCGCAACCCGGCATCCATCAGTCGGCGCAGGTACTTCTCCAACGGCTCGCCTAGGCGTTTGGCTCCCTCATTCACTTCTAATGCTGTGAAGGCATGCACGTGCATGTCGGGCGCGGCGTCTTTCACGGCGTGGCACACATCGATGTAGTAGTCGCCATCAAAGCTCGGGTGAATACCACCTTGCAGCGTCACTTCGGTAGCGCCGAGTTCCCACGCTTCACGCACTCGGTTCTGAATATCGTCGAGGGTGAGTAGGTACGGCGTGCCGCGCAGGTTAAGCGAGACCTTGCCTTTGGCGAACCCGCAGAACTTGCACTTGAAGGTACACACGTTGGTGTAGTTGATGTTGCGGTTGTGAACCCATGTGACATCGTCGCCAACTACCTGGCGGCGCAGTTCGTCCGCCGTGTTGGCGATGGCCACAACCTCGTTGCCACGGGCTTCGAACAGGGTGACCATGTGGTCGATACCCAACTCTTCACCCGCGCCGAAACCTTGCAGCACCTCGGCGACCGCGCCCCGAACCGGGCGGGCAGGCGCCGGTAGGAGCGTGGGCGGATGGGCACTCCAGCCGGAGTACCACTGGGTGGACAGGTCTCCCACCAGGATTACATCAGCGCCGTCGCCGGTGTCTCGCGTGCCGGACACCTGCTCCGGAAAGTGGCTCCCTGGGTCATCGCGACCGAGGCCTTCGGCGTCACTTCGATCGAGCACGCTGAAGCGAAGCGACGGATCGATCCACTGCTCGGGGCCGGTCAGTTTGTCAGTGATGAATTCGGGATACGCGGTGAGGCGCGGCGCCATGGTGAAGCCTCTTGCTTCGGTGACGTCACGCAGCCGATCCAGTTCGGGCCACGGCCGCTCGGGATTGACGTGATCGGCCGTGACCGGTGAAACGCCACCCCAATCGTCGATGCCGGCGTCGAGCAAAATCCCGAAGTCGTCGGACAGGTTTGGTGGTGCCTGCAGATGAATGGACGCCGGCAGGATGAGGCGGGCCGCGGCGATGGTCCACAAGAACTCATCGGGTGGACACGCCGGAGCGTTGCGCATCCCGCTGATAAGTTTGGGGAGGAAGTTCTGAATGATCACTTCCTGCACATGCCCGTGACGAGCGTGGCTGGCGGCGATGGCACGTAGACCGTCGAGTCGATCCTGGCGCGAGTCACCAATGCCGACCAGCAGCCCCGTGGTGAATGGGATACCCAACTCGCCCGCAGCTTCAAGCGTGGCGAGCCGCCACTCGGGGGTCTTGTCGGGTGCGCCACGGTGACACGCCAGGTCAGGGTTGATCGACTCGATCATCATCCCTTGGCTCACCGATACGGTGCGGAGCAGGGCAAGCTCGTCCGATGTCAGCGCGCCAGCATTGGCATGCGGCAAGAGGCCCGTTTCGGTGACCACCATCTTGCACATTGCGGCGAGGTACTCCACCGTGGAGGCGTAACCGTGATCCGTCAGCCACTGACGGGCCACGTCGTAACGAAGTTCGGGTCGTTCACCCAGCGTAAACAGCGCCTCATGGCAACCAGCCTCTGCTCCGGCACGAGCGATTGCCAGCACGTCTTCGGGCGACAGGTAAGGACTGGCAACGCGAGCGGGTGGCTGGGCGAACGTGCAGTAGTCACACGTGTCCCGACATAGGAACGTGAGCGGAATGAATACCTTGGACGAAAACGTGATGCGGGTTCCGGTGCGCGCATCACGCACTGAACAGGCCTCAGCCATGAGCTCAGCAAGCGGTCGACTCAGCAGCGCAGCATCATCTATCGGCAACATTCTGTCACCCTATCGTTAGTGAGTGTCAATTGCGAACTCACTGCTAGCATGAGCGTATGGACACCGCCCTCAGCGACGCCGGGATCGAAGCCGTCGCCTCGGTCGTGGGTGACCGCTGGTCGATGCTGGTGGTGCGGAACGTGTTTCGTGGTATCCGCCGCTTCGACGCACTGTGCGACGAACTCGAGATCTCCCGGCCGGTGCTGGCGAATCGCTTGCAGAAGTTGGTCGACGTTGGCGTGCTCGAACGGGTGCCATATCAAACCAATCCGCCGCGTTTCGACTACCGCCTCACGCCAGCGGGGGTCGACCTGTCCCCCGCCCTCGTCGCCCTGCTGCGGTGGGGAGACGACTGGTTTGGTGACGGCGCCCGTTCAGCCTTGCTGGTCCACGCTGGTTGCGGCTGCGAATTCGAGCAGGCGTTTTGGTGCTCCACCTGCCGTTGCACATTCGGACCGGGCGAGATCCGGTCTGGCTCGTGACCAACGATGAGCAATACATGGCCCGCGCCATCCAGGTTGCGGCAGGCGTCCGCTGCCACACCTCACCAAATCCGTGGGTGGGTTGCGTGATCGTGACCACCAGCGGCGAGACCTTTGAGGGTGCTACCGCTGTTCCGGGCGGCCCGCACGCGGAAGCCACCGCGTTGCGCTTGGCCGACGCGAAGGCGGCCGGGGCCACGCTTTACACCACGCTTGAGCCGTGCTCGCATCACGGTCGCACCCCGCCATGCAGCAGCGCCGTTATCGCCGCCGGAGTGCGCCGAGTCGTTGTTGGCATCGAGGACCCTGACCCGCTGGTAGCGGGGCGCGGTATTGCCGAACTTCGCTCGGCAGGCATCGACGTGAGCGTCGGCACCCGGGCCGGCGAGGTTACCGAGCAGTTGCGCCCCTACCTCACCCACCGTCGAACCGGTCGGCCCTTCGTTGTGTTGAAGATGGCGTCCACGCTTGACGGCCGCACTGCTGCCCCCGACGGCACCAGCCAATGGATCACATCAGCCGATGCACGATCTGCGGTCCATCAACTTCGGGCCGAGAGTGACGCGGTGTGCGTCGGAGCCGGAACGGTTCGGGCCGACGATCCAGCCCTAACGGTCCGATCGTTTTCCGGCCCAAGTCCGCGGCGCATCGTGCTCGGCAAAGCTCCCGCAAACGCCGCCGTGCGTCCCTGCTTGGAATGGCTTGGCCCACTGCTCGAACTGCTCGATCAACTCGGCCAAGAAGGCGTACTGCAACTGCTGGTCGAGGGTGGCGCATCGGTTGCGGCATCGTTCCATCGTGCGCAGCTTGTTGACCGCTACATCATGCACGTGGCCCCGGCGTTCTTTGGCGGTAACGATGCGCGACCGTTGTTCGATGGCTCCGGCGCAGCAACCATGTCGGACCTCTGGCGGGGCCGATTCCGGTCGAGCCGCATGCTTGGCAATGACATCGAACTAGTCATGGATCGAGTCGACGCATGATTACTCGCATTGGTTCATCCATCGTCCCCACCACATGGGGCGCCTTCCAGTGTGTTGCCTTCGCTGCAACAACCGGCATGGAACACCTCGCGTTCGTTCGTGGTGACGTGACTGGTTCACCGCCACCGCTGGTGCGCGTTCACAGTGAGTGCCTGACCGGCGATGTGTTTGGTTCTGCTCGCTGTGACTGCGGCCCGCAACTCGATCTGGCCATGCAACGCATCGCCGACGACGAGAGGGGCGTGCTGGTGTATCTACGCGGCCACGAAGGTCGAGGCATCGGTATCGGCCAGAAGATCCGCGCCTACGCGCTGCAAGACGACGGGCTCGACACGGTGGATGCCAACCTGGCTCTCGGGCTTCCCATCGACAGCCGCAGCTACCAGGACGCGGCGCAGATCCTGGCCGACCTCGGCATTCACCAGGTTCAACTCATGACCAACAATCCGCACAAGTCCGAATCGCTCAGCCACCACGGCATCACAGTGGTTGACCAGGTGCCCATCCATATCGTGCCAACCGTTCACAACGCGTCGTATCTACTCACGAAACAACAACGCATGCGGCACCGCGCCTAGCGGCTCTTCGAATTTGAGCGTGTTGTGATGGTCTGTCTCAGCGAGCTGAAAGCAGGGTAACGGTCACCAGGCCGACGGCAAGATCGGCAAGATCCCGATTCGTTGTGACGAGTGGAATCTCCAACGTCGAGGCAAGCGCTACCGGGCTCAGGAGTGAGACGTCGATATCGGGGTCGGCACGCGATGACAGGTGCACAAGTTGCGCCGCCATCGTGTTGGATGGGTACCAGTTCAGCACCGCAATCCGTACCTCGGCGACGTCCGACAACATGGGACCTACTCGACCATCGTGCTTGACGCGCAGGAACTGCACAACCTCGGCCATGAGCGCATCGGGAGCGACAATGACATCAGCTGAGGGCGGCGGACCATTGACCAATCCGACCCACCGGAGCAGCGCGCCGAGGTCGGCAACGACGATCAAGCAGGCCGCCGTCGGAGTCGCTGCGTGTAGTAACGATCAAAGTCGTCGGCCGACATCGCCGAGCCGAGATTGGCGGTGCGCCGGGCGAGCAGCTCAGCGGGCGACGCCAGCGAAGCCACCCGATCGAGGCTCTGTCGTACCCACTCACTGACCGAGACCCCCTCAGCCTCGGCCTGCTGAGCAAGCCGCGTGGCCACAGCCTCGTCGAGGTTTCGCACGTTCAGTTGCATAGCATAATGCTATACAAGCGTGTAGCAACTCGCAACTGGTTGTGAAGACTCGCTGGCATCCACAGCGCACCCGGGAGGGACCGCAACCTGTGGTGCTCCGAAGCTCGTGTGCGTGCCGTGCGGTCGGGGTCGAAACCGGCCCGCTCCCACTCTGGACCCGCGCCCGGCTCCATTACATCAGGTCGTCGTTCGTCCCGTCGCCATCGGTCGGGTTGCTGGTGGAGTTGGTCACCGTGTCAACCCCGGCCGACGAACGGCATCTCGGTGGCCATCACCGTCAGCGACAGCACGTTGGCTCCCAGAGGAAGTCCAGCCATGTAGCTCACGGCGCGGCCGACGTCGGCGACATCGAAGGTGGGCTCGGCCCGCAACGAGCCGTCAGCCTGGGGCACGCCACCGGCCATGCGCCGCGTCATCGGCGTGGTGGCATTGCCGATATCGATCTGCCCACACGCGATGCCATGGGCACGACCATCGAGCGCTATCGCCTTGGTAAGCCCGGTGATCGCATGTTTCGTTGCCGTGTACGGGGCCGAGTTCGGCCGGGGCGCGTGGGCCGAGATCGAACCGTTGTTGATGATCCGGCCACCCGGTGGGTTCTGTCGTTTCATCAGTCGAACCGCGGCCCGGGCACAGAGAAACGACCCCGTCAGGTTCACGTCGACCACGGCCTGCCATTGCGCGACGGTCAAGTCTTCGAACGGCACCGGCGGCGCACCGGTACCCGCGTTGTTGAACAACACGTCGACGCGGCCGAATGTGGCCTCGACGGCAGCAAACAAGGCGCGGACCGAAGATTCGTCGACGACGTCGGTCGGTACGACCATCGCTTTTGTAGCAGCACCGCAGTCGCCGATAAGGGCGGCCGTTTCGTTGAGTGCGTCGGCCCGACGCCCGGCCAAAACCACATCGAATCCGTCGCTGGCCAGTTGGAGAGACACCGCTCGCCCAATCCCCGAACCAGCCCCAGTCACCACAGCGACGCTCATCGAGCCATCTTCGCGCGCGTGCACCCGGTTCGCCGGTTAGTCGATGCGGGCGCACCTACACGGGCCGCAGGTCGATCGATACGCCTTCGGTGTCGGGCTCGTGAGGCGACTGAACCGGGTTCGGAGTAGTACGTAGGGCGTCACGGGTTAGCTGACCGGAGGCGGTCGAGCGCTCGCTTCTCGATCTGGGCGATGCGTGCCGGCTTCAGCTGGAAGTGGTCCGCAACCTTTTGAAGTGTGCGAGGCTCGCCGCGGTCGAGGCCGAATCGCAGTTTGAGAACCTCTGCTTCGCGCGAGTCGAGCTGCGCCAGCAAGTGTTCGATCTCGGTAGTCATCCGGATCATGTCGAGCGCTGCATTCGCGCTGGTCTCGCCGAGAGCCTCAGGGTCGCGAGGAACGTAGACGATGCGAACGGTCGTTTGGAGTGCGGCCAACAAATCCAGCGATCTGAAGAAGCGCTCGAGTTGTTCGGCCATGCCTTGGTCTTGGGTTATGAGGGTCGAGCGGGTCCGGATCGCTGCTGCACAGATCCACCGATCGTTGTGACTCATCGCCCGTTTGGTTGCGTTGGTGATTCGGGCGAACATGTCTGCGTCGTCGTCTTCGATTGTTTCGATGTCGAGGCTGGACGCAGTGTCGAGCACAGGGCGACGCGGATTGTCCAGGTCGTCTGAATTGCCCGTCGCTAGCACGCCCGTCCACAATTCGCCGAGCACCACCCGATGTGTCTTCGGAACCGTGCCATCATCGTGTTGTCGGAGCACGCCGACGAGGAACGTAGCGACCTCGGGGTCAGCCTCGTGAAGGCCAATCAGTGCGCTCGTGTCGAGCATCACCCCCATGTGTCGTCGACCTGCGCATCAATCTCTGCTCGCTTGTCGTCGGCATGTTCCTCTGCCCAGCCCGTCTCCTCACGAATGAGCCCGGCGAGCCGATCGAGAAGGCGCACCGTTGGGGTGCGCGTGTCGGGATCGGCTCGGTGCGGGACGAGTTTCGCAACCACCTCACCGTTGCGGGTGATGTAGACCACACCGCTTCGTTCAGCTTCGGCGAGCACGGCGGCGGTGTCATTGCGCAAATCGCGCACGCCAAACCGCTTTGGCCCCTCGTGCTCGCCGACGACTGGCTCAGCGACAGCGGTGTTTCGACGAGTCATGTCGCAAGTGTAGCACTTATGCGTGCTACAACGGTCGCAGTCGCCGACCGGCGTCGCAACCCCGTTTCTCGGCCGGGCCACTTCCGCGCTGCTTCGGCGTTGCGGCGCAGCAGTTATCGCGAGCTTCGAACCCGTTGCATCGTGCCCGATATGTGCGGCGGTGATCAGCGTGGTCAGACGCGCCAAACTGATCCGCCGCGTCGCGTAAGCGCATCAGGTGTAACGGTGCACTCTGATGCAGCGTTATACCTGAAGGGGTGAAACTGATTCCCTGGTGGATCGTACGATGACATCAGCGCCGGTCACCTCGCCGCGACAGATCAGGGAGCATGATGGCTGCAACGAATGATTCCGACCCTCGACGGAACCGCGTTGATCCGTGGGGTGATCTGCATGCCGTTGCTGCGAGGGGCATGTTCACCGGGAACCGGGGGTGCGTGGTTGACGACCACGAGCACGTCGTTCGCCAATGTCCCCGACGGCGCAGTGATCCTGGACGAAGCGCGCACTCCGTGCCTGGTTCTTGGCGATCAGCTCCTGCGCTTCACATTCGGAGGTTGGATCGTGGCAGCGCCCCGACCAAGGGCGGGCACCGCCACCATCCTGACACCACCAACCTCAGTCGCAGCGCTCCAAAACGGCTACGTCCCAACCCTGCATCCAAGCGCCAGCTAGAGCACTTTGGAAAGGAATGCCTGGGTACGTTCGTGCTGCGGGTTTTCGAGAACGTCGTGGGGAGAGATTGCGCGAGGTTGAGCATGGCCGACAACGCATGGCCAGTGCCCGAGCGATCGCTACCCGTTGTTGCTGCCCGCCCGAGAGCTGGCGCGGGTAGCTGGCCTCCTTGTTCGAAAGCCCCACCTGCGCCAGGAGCTCGCGAGCATGGGCAACGACCTCGGCTTTCGGCTTGCCCAGCACCAGTTGCGGGGCTTCGATGATGTTGTCCAGAACGGTCATGTGCTGGAACAGGTTGAAGCTCTGAAACACCATGCCGATCTCGGATCGCTGCTTGCAGACCTCTTTGTCCTTGAGTTCGTGCATCCGCCCCTTGTGCTCCCGGTAGCCCGACCAGTTCGAACTGAACGCTTGTCGGCTTCGCTGCCATGCCTGATACCGACTACAGCTCGTCAGTGGTCGCGTGGCTCGACGCCGTTGGCGACATCGCTTCGGCCGCCCACCAACTTGGTGTCCACCCGAACACGCTTCGTTACCGCTTGCGCCAAGTAGACGAACTCTTCGACATCACCCTCGACCACCCCGATGATCGCCTATCTGTCTGGCTCCAGCTACGCGCCGCCACCGGCTGACCTGCGACGTGTCGCTAAAAAGGGCGCCTTCGGCAGGACTCGAACCTGCGACCTTGGAATTAGAAGTTCCCTGCTCTATCCATCTGAGCTACGAAGGCATTCATATCCACGATAGAGGGCCAGGCAGGGTTACGCCTATGAGATGGTTCAGGCAGCTACCGTAGGGTCCTATGGAACGGCGCGATCTGCACTCGTGACGAGCCACCGTTTTCCTCCCCTCCGAACGGGAAGCCTCACATGAAGAAGTTCTTTGCTCCGCTGTTCAAGACCACACTCACCACGGTGCTGGTGGCGTCCGTGATGATCGCGGCCGGCATCTTTGCCTTCACTCGGGGCGGGGTGAAGTCCACCAAGGCTCGACCCGTCGCCACGTTTGCGCAGGACACCGGAGCGGCCCGTCAGGTCATCGTGGTGCGAGCGAAGGACTTCAACACCAACGATGCCACGCTCGAGGCTCAGGAGTTCGACGGCACCAACTGGAAGCCGGTGGTCGGGCCGATCAAGGCCAAGATCGGTCGCAACGGCTTCTCTGCCTCGCACAAGGAGGGGGACGGCACCACACCGCAGGGCGTGTTCACCATCACCGAGGCGTTCGGCAGTCAGAAGCCGCTCGATGGTTTGAGACTCCCGTACAAGAAGACGGATCTCAATTCGTGGTGGGTGTCGGACTCCGATTCGCCGCAGTACAACACGCCTCAGGCCGGGCCTTCGAACGGTCGCTGGCGTGACACCTTCGGCGAGCGACTCGCCGACAGCAAGTACACCACGGCCTACCGGTACGCCGCCGTCATCGACTACAACCGCGCGCCCGTCGTGCCGGGCAGGGGTTCGGCCATTTTCCTGCACGTCGGCGGCAACGACCCGACCTCGGGATGCGTCGCGATCAATGAGAGCGACCTCACCCGGATCCTGAAGTGGATCGACCCCACGCAATCGCCGAAGATTGTGATGGGTACGGATCCGTGGCTGCTCGACCCGGTCGATGCCCCGAGCGTTACCGGAAGCGCTCCGGTCGGTCTGGCCGTCACTGCGCCCAAGCGCATCCTTGACACCCGTCATGGCATCGGTGCACCGGCCAAGAAGGTTGGCCCCAAATCGGTCACCACGCTCAAGGTTCGGGGCGTTGCCAGCGTACCGACTGACGCCAGCGTTGTAGCCCTGAACGTCACGATTGATCTGCCGAGCGTGGCAACGTTCCTCACGGTCAGCCCGAGCGGCCCCCAACCTGTGCCAACCGCGTCAAACCTCAACGCCCACGCAGGCGACGTGCGTGCTGCGCTGGTGCTGGCCCGCATCGGTGCCGATGGTTCGGTGCGCATCGCCAACGAAAATGGTGAGGCCGACCTGATCGCCGACGTGGTTGGCTACGGCAGTCCGAACGTGAAGGGTGGTTTCGAGGCCCGCACTCCCAGTCGCGTACTCGACACGCGCATCGGTCTCGGGATGGCCAACACAGCGGCCAGCGCGCCCATCGGCGCCAACACCGTGCTTGACCTTCCGCTCACCGGCGTGCCTCCAAACGCAACCGCGGTCATCATGAACGTCACCGCCACGGGAGCCACTCAACCGACCTTCCTCACCGCCTACGCAGCCAACGGCGCGTCGCCTGATGCCGGTCGCCCTGATACGAGCACCGTCAACGTGCGGCCCAAGCAGGACACCGCCAACCTCGCCATCGTGCCGCTTGGCATCGGCAACGTCGTTCGCTTCTACAACTCGACCGGTGAAACCCACCTGATCGCCGACGTGTTCGGATTCCTACTCGGTGACCGAGGCGACCTGTACGTGCCGGCCGAAGAGCCGGTGCGCGTCATGGATACCCGGTCCGGCGTGGGCTCGCGCGGGCAGTTGACCACCGACCCGGTTTCCCTGGCGGTGAAGGGACTACCATCGAGCGCCACCGCGCTTGCCATCACCGTCACCGGGGTCAACGCCAGCGGCGACACCGACCTGCGGGTTGCGCCGAGCGAGCCCGGAGCGAAGGGCAATGGGCAGCCGTTCAGTAACGTCAACCTGCATCAGGGCGAGCCAACCGCGAACCTCGTGATTGCGTCGGTTGGCAAGCCAAGCCGACGCAACGACATCATCAACCGATCAGGCACCACCGACGCCATTGTCGACGTGAGCGGCTGGTTCTTGTCTCGACCATAGAGCTCAAAGGGCCAGCAGCGCCCGGCGCAGTACGTCGAGGCTGTTGATGACCGAGAACTGGCGCATCTGTTCGCGTTGACCAGGCAGGCGGAACGACACCGTGGTGACGTTGCCATTGATCACCAGGCCGACGTGAAGGGTGCCGACCGGCTGGCCGTCCTGTTCGTCGGGGCCAGCCACGCCAGTGAGGGCAAGACCAACATCGGCGCCCAGCACCCGAGCCGCACCAACGGCCATCTCCGCTGCGGCGCCAGCCGTTACGACCGGGCCACGCGTCACGCCGAGCAGGTCAAACTTCACGTCGCTGGCATACGAGACAACACCGCCCCGAACCACGGTGCTGGCCCCCGGCACGGCGGTGAGGCGGGCCGCGACCAGGCCACCGGTGACCGATTCGGCCAAGCCGAGCGTGAGGCCGCGATCGCGCAAGAGGTCGAGCACGACGCTTTCCATCGTCTCGTCGTCCACCGCGAACACTTGGTTGCCGATCACCGTGCGGACCTCGCCTTCCCACGTGGCGCAAAGTGCAGAAGCTTCGTCGGTAGTCGGTGCCTTGGCCGTGAGCCGAACCTTGAGTCCTTCCCACCCGCTGGCCAGGAACGCGAGCGTGGGGTTTCCCGCGGCTTCGAGCCGGGCGATGATCGGGTCGAGGCGTTCGTTGAGGCCGCTTTCGCTGTCACCCCACGTTCGCAGAGTGCGACTGACGATGGCTCCGGTATCGCCGGCACGACGACGCAGGTCGGGCAGGACAGCGCGCTGCATCATGTCCTTCATCTCATGTGGTACACCGGGCACCAGGTAGGCAACCTTGTCCCCCACCGGGCAGATCAGACCGGGCGCGGTTCCCCGGGTCTGCGGAATGATGGTGGCGCCAACGGGCACCAGGGCTTGGCGCAGGTTGTTCTCGGCCATCACCCGACCGCGGCTGGCGAACAGCTCGCGGATGAAATCAGCAACAGCGGCATCCGGTACTAGCTCGACGCCCATGACGTCGGCGATAGCTTCACGGGTGATGTCGTCGTGGGTGGGGCCGAGGCCGCCGCACACGACGACCGCGTCGGCCCGCTGCAGCGCGGTACGCAGTGCGTCGATCATGCGACCGAGGTTGTCGCCAACCTTCACCTGGTGGAGGCTGTCGATACCTGCCAACGCCAGTTGTTCTCCGATGTAGGACGAGTTGGTGTCGACAATCTGGCCCAGGAGCAACTCGGTGCCGACGGCCACGACTTCACACCGCATGAGTCTGCTTTCGCGCCGCTTGGAGATACTGCAAACCGCTCACGATGGTGAGGACGACCGCGATCCACAACAGAGTCATCCAGAACGTGCGACCCCGTACGGCAGTGAGCGGCAGCAGGGCGAACCCGACGGCGAATTGCTGGCACACGGTCTTCATCTTGCCCAACTTCTTGGCCGGAACACTCACGCCCTGTGCACCGACCACGGTGCGGTACAGGCTGATGGCAACTTCTCGCACCGCGATGATTGCAACCGGAACGATCCACAGAACATGCTCGCTTACCAACGTGAACATGGCGCCAAGTACCAGAATCTTATCCGCCAGCGGGTCGAGGAATGCACCCGATGTTGTGACGCCCTGGCGACGGGCAATGAAGCCGTCGACGCCGTCACTGGCGCAAAGTAAGAACCAGAGCACCAACGCCGTCCACGAACCATTACGACCTTCGATGAGGACGAAGAGCACGGGCGAAATGAGTACTCGTCCGACCGTGACGAGGTTGGCCCAGGTGGCCACGGCGTCGGGGCCAAACTCGTTGGTCATGCTGTCGTTGCTACCAGATCGGGACCCATTGCGTCGGTGATAGTAACCGTGTGGAACGCGCCCACTTCGAGCAGTTCTGACACCAGTACGACGCCGTCGATTTCGGGAGCTTCACGAAACGTACGGCCGACTCCGGCCGCATCTACCAGCACCTCGACGGTTGCACCGATGAGATCGTCACGTCGAGCCGCCGTGATGCGGTCCTGCATTTCACGCAGCTCAGCCAACCGCTCGGCCATCAACGTCTTCGCCACGGCGCCGTCAAGCGTATAGGCGTGCGTGCCTTCCTCGGGCGAATAGGCGAAGAAGCCGCACCAGTCGAGTTGCGCTGCTTCGATGAAGGCCAGCATCTGGTCGTGATCGGCTTCGGTCTCACCGGGATAGCCGACAATGAAGTTGCTGCGGAACGCAGCCTGGTCGTCGCGGGCCCGGATGTCGCCGATGCGTTTCAGGAAGCGGTCACCATCACCCCAGCGACGCATGCGGCGCAGCAACGGCTTGGAGACGTGCTGGAGCGACAGGTCGAAGTACGGCACCCCACTGCCCAGGATCACGTCGATAAGCGCGTCGGACAGATCAGACGGATAGAGGTAGAGCAGCCGAGTACGCGGCACGAGTGCCGAAACTTGCTGCACCAAATCGACGATGCTGCCGGCGCCGAGTGAAGCGTCATCCTTGCCGTAGCTGGCGAGATCCTGCGCAACCAGAACGATCTCTTTGGTGTCGAGTGCCCGCACCTCATCGAGGATGCTTTCCTTGGTACGGCTGCGCTGCGGGCCGCGAAATGACGGGATGGCGCAGAACCCGCAGCTGCGGTCGCACCCCTCGGCGATCTTCACGTACGCCCAGGGCGCAGTGGCCTTGGGCCGTGGAAGGTTCAGCAGGTCGAAGCTGGGCAACGGCGGTCCGCCGCGCTTGCCGGCCTTGATCGACAGCGTGACCGTTACGCCGAACCCTGCGACCTGATCGACCTCCGGCAATGCCTCGGCCAGTTCGCTGCCGTAGCGCTCGGCCATGCAACCGGTGACCACCAGGCGAGCGCCGGTCTTGCGTACGTCAACAAGTGCAAGCACGGTGTCGATCGATTCCTGTCGCGCTTCCTCGATGAAGGCGCACGTGTTCACGACAACGAGGTCGGCTTCATCGGCGCTGAGCGCCGGGGCCATCCCGTCGGCCGTCAGTTTGCCCGACAGCTTCTCGGAATCAACCTGATTCTTGGGGCAGCCGAGAGTTTCGATCCAAAAGCGTTCGGCCATGGGAATGATGGTAGCGGGCGGCCGTTCAACCGCCCGCTACGAAATCGTCAGCCGCCGAGCTTGCCGAGAATCGACGAGAGGTCGAGGCCCTTCGCCGCGCTCATCAGACCGCCGGCGTCGGGCACGCTGCCACCGGGCGTGAGCTGGCTGATCAGGTTCGGGAGCATGCTGGCCACACCCGACTTCACTTCTTCTTGGGGCAGACCCGACTCGTCGGCCATCTGGTTGATGACGTCGTCACCGAGCGCAGCATGCACTTCGTCGCCACTGAGCGGCTGACTTGGACCGGTTCCGACCCAGCTCTGCACCTTGTCGTCCTGGCCCGCTCCGCTGAACTTGCTGAGCAGTCCTCCGAGGCCTCCGAGGTTGCCCATCGCTCCGGCAGCACCGCCGCCGAGCACCATCGGCAACAGCATCTTCAGGATCGGGTTGCCACCGGCGCCGCCCATGAGGCCGCCGAGGATGCTGCTCATCGGGTTCCCACCGCCGGCCGCTCCACCGAGCATCGAGCCAATAGCGTCGGCAGGGTTCGCCGACTGCGCCGCTCCGGCCGCGCTTGTGGCAGCAGGCTTGCGGCCACCCAGTGCGCCCTTCAACATATCCAGTAGACCCATGATTTTGTACTCCTTACGTAGCGCACGATGCGCAGGATGAGGCTACCGACCTAGACGGCCGAATGAAGGGATGGACGTAAGAATGTGGTGACAGTTCGCGAGCTATCCGCCGAGCTGTTCGAATTCTTCCACCGTCATAAGCACCGAGCGGGCCTTGGATCCCTCGCTTGGCCCGACCACGCCGCGCTGCTCGAGCAGGTCCATGATTCGCCCGGCGCGAGCGAAGCCGACCTTGAGTTTGCGCTGCAGCATCGATGTGGAACCGAGTTGGCTGCGCACGATGAGTTCCATGGCGTTGCGCACCAGTGTCTCATCATCGTCATCATCCCCATTGCCACCGCTGTAGCTCAGCTGACCACCACCGGCACCGACTTCATCGCCCTCGACGCCCGTCGCGTACACCGGCTCGGGTGCCTGGCGACGCCAGTGGGCCACAACCTTGCGAACTTCGTCCTCCCCGACAAAGCAGCCCTGAATTCGTTGCGCGACGTTTGATGTCGGGCCGAGAAGCAGCATGTCGCCCTTGCCGACGAGACGCTCCGCGCCCGGCTGATCGAGGATCACGCGACTGTCGGTAAGGCTCGACACCGCGAACGCCATACGGGCCGGAATGTTGGCCTTGATTACGCCGGTGATCACGTTGACCGACGGGCGCTGGGTAGCGACGATGAGGTGAATACCAACCGCGCGAGCCTTCTGCGCAATGCGAGTGACGCTCTCCTCCACGTCTCGGGCCGCCACCATCATGAGGTCATTGAGCTCGTCGACCACGATGACGATGAAGGGAAGCCGATCGTAGGTGTCCTCCGAGCCCGGCTCAGGTTGCAGCTCACCTGCATCGAACGCGGCGTTATAGCCCGTGATGTCACGAAAGCCAACGGCCGACAAGATGTCGTAGCGGCGTTCCATCTCGCGCACCGCCCACGACAGCGCATTGGCCGCCTTCTTCGGGTTGGTGACCGGCTGGGTGAGCAGGTGCGGTAACCGGGCGTACTGGCCCATCTCGACCTGCTTGGGGTCGATGAGGATGAGCTTCACCTGATCGGGCGTGGTGCGCATCAGAATCGAGGTGACGATGCAGTTGATGCCCGATGACTTACCGGCACCGGTGGCCCCGGCGATGAGCATGTGCGGCGTGTTGGCCAGGTTCATCATGACGCCACTACCGTCGAAGCCCTTGCCCACGGCAACTTCGAGAGGATGCTGCGCAACCTTGCCCTGCGCCGAATGCAACACGTCGCCCAATGTGACAAGCACGCGCTGCACATTCGGAACCTCGACACCGATGGCCGAACGACCCGGGATGGGCGCCAGGATGCGCACATCAGGCGATGCCATGGCGTACGCAATGTCCTTGTTCAAGCTGGTAACGCTGGCCACCTTCACGCCGACGCCCAGTTCAAGTTCGTAACGAGTAACCGTTGGACCGCACGTCTGGCCGACCAACGTAGTCTCCACCCCATGGCTGGCGAGGGCCGACTGCAGCTTGTGGCCGCGTTCGATGATGGCGGTCATGTCGACCTGTTGAGCCGGAAGGTGAGAGAGCAGATTTTGCGGCGGCAACTTCCAGCTTCCAACCTCGACCGCAGGACCAAGATCGAGCTTGGTCTGCACACCCTTGCCCGGGCCAATGAGGAACGCCGCGTCGGGTGGCGGCAGGCCCGGGTCACTCCTTTTCGAACGCGATTTGCGGGCGGGCAGCGTGTCACCTTCTTCGGCGGCGACGTCGTAGAGCGACGGACGCGGGCCGATGCCTTCGGTATTGCCGAGTCGTTCGCTCGCCAGCGTGGACATGTTGCGGGCTGCGCCTCTGGCGGCTCGAACGGTTGGGGTGAGGCCGCGGGCCGCCGACACGGCAACCGTGCGCACCGACGCCTTGGTGGCGACGAGCAACGAGACGGCCGTGAGCGCCAGCAGCACGATGACGGCGCCGGCATCAGCCAGGAAGTACTGCAGCGGTCGTCCAGCTGCGATGCCGACGATGCCGCCGGCGGCGCGAACCTCGCGTACCTTGACGCCGAAGACCGGCCCCCACTTGATGTGCAGCAGGCCCAGGATCGATAGCACGAACAACCCGGAGCCAACCGCAAGTCGAGTCGGGTGCTCGGCCTTCCACGACGAGAAACTGGCCGCGGCAATCAGCCCGAAAAGGACAGGCAACGCGAAGCGAGCAACACCGACGAGCACGCCACCGAGCCAGGTAACGCCAACACCGAACGGCCCGATGAACTTCGTGTAGGTACCCAGGCCGACCAGCAACGCCAGCACGCCCCAACCAATAGCGACCAAGTCGCTGCGATGCGATGCAACCAGCGGTGCGAGCGGGCTTTGACCCTTGCGCTTCGGACCGCTGGGCCGGGGTGCGGGACGTGAAGCAGCCGAACGGTTTGCCGCCGACTTGGGCGATGCTTTGCGCGCAGCCGCCGTGGCCTTTGGTGCAGCCGTTGGCCGGGACGCGTTGTTGGTCGCCATAGCACCACGCTAGCAACGGGGCGCGCGAACGTTCGGGCATTCCCGCGCTAATTTGCCGGAAGCGCTGAAATAATCTTCCCATCGGGTGAAAACAGGCTGTTCAGCAGGCCACCCTTGCCCGATTGGGACCGAACTGCCCACACCAACCCATTCGGCTTCACCATGACGAGCGCTACCTGGGTCACGGTCGACCCCTTGAACTGCTTGGTAACGTAGGCGGAAACCTTGGCCGCCTGTTCCAGTGGGATGCCCCGCAACGTGAACGGTTCGCCTTCCGATGCCATCTCCGGACCTGGCTCGCCGAGCTTGCCTCCGCTGTACAAATGCGCCCGTTCTTTGCCCGGCGACGTCACCGCGAACACGTTGATGCCCTCGGGCACCACGTTGATCTCGGTGTAGTAGTGCACGTCGTTCAAAACACTCAGCGCTTCCACCGCCCGCACGGCGGCAGGCACATCGTTGATGGGCAACAACGGCCCGGTCACCTTTGGCGTGCTGCTTGTACATCCCACTGCGACCAGCAGCAGCGCTGCGGCCCAACGTCGGACCATTTACGCTTCCATCACCACGGGCACGATCATCGGACGACGGCGGGTACGGTCGCTGACGAACTTGCCGGCCGAACGGCGGACGGCCTTTTCCAGCGCTTCGACGTCGCGAAGCCCACCGGCCAGCGAAGACTCGATGGTCTTGGCGATGGTGTCGCACGCCTCGTCCAGCAGGTCCTCGGCTTCGGGTGCGTACACCCAACCTCGCGTGATGATCTCGGGCCCGACCAGCACCTTGCCCGTCTGCATGTCGACCGTGACCACCACAACGACGACACCTTCTTCGGCCAGCACCTTGCGGTCACGCAGCACGCCCTGGCCCACGTCACCGACGATGCCGTCGACGTAGAGATAGCCGGCGGGGACACGACCCGATAGCGCAATACCTTCATCGGAGATGGTGACGACATCACCGTCTTCGCACTGCAGCACGTTGGCATCCTTCACGCCCATGAGGCGCGCCAGGCGTGCGTGCGCGTACATGTGGCGGTACTCGCCGTGCACCGGAATGAAGCATTGCGGACGAACAATCGACAACAGCATTTTGAGGTCGTCGGCCTGCGCATGCCCGGTGGCGTGAACGTCGGCGATACCCGAGTGCACCACCTCGGCACCCGACTTGAGCAGGCCATCGATAACAGCGTTCACGTTGTGCTCGTTACCGGGGATGGCGTTGCTGGACAAGATGATGACGTCGTTTTCCCCCACCTTCAGCCACTTGCTGTCACCCGCGGCCATAAGTGCGAGGGCCGACATCGGCTCACCCTGCGAACCGGTAGAGATAATGCACAGATTCTCCGGTTTGTGATCGCCAACCGTCTCGATATCGATGAGCTTGTCATCGGCAATATGGAACAGACCAAGCTCACGAGCGAGCCGCACGTTCTTGCGCATCGACATGCCGAGTGTGCACACGACTCGACCGTTCGCGACCGCGGCATCGGCGATCTGTTGGATGCGATGGATGTGACTGGCGAAGCTGGCGGTAATGATGCGCTTGCCTTTTTGCTCGGCAAAAATCTGACGCAACACGCCGCCTACACTGGTCTCGCTTGGCGCGTGACCGTGCTCCTCCGCGTTGGTGGAGTCACCCAGCAGCAGTCGCACGCCTTCGGTCGATGACATGGCACCCATGCGGGCGAGATCGGTGAGGCGACCGTCGACCGGGGTCATGTCGAGCTTGAAGTCGCCCGAGTGCATGATGATGCCCTGAGGTGTATGCAACGCAATGGCGAACGCGTGCGGCACCGAGTGGGTGACGGGGATGAACTCCACGTCGAATGGCCCGATCTTGATGCGCTCGCCGTCTTTCACCGAGATCAATTCAGTGCGACCGAGCAGGCCGGCCTCTTCGATGCGATGCCGGGCGAACCCGAGTGTGAGCTTCGAGCCGTAGATAGGAAAGCTGAGCTCGCGCAACAGGTAGCTGAGCGCGCCGACGTGGTCCTCGTGGGCGTGGGTGGCTACGCAACCGACCAAACGATGGGCGTTTTCCCGCAGGTAAGTGAAGTCAGGCAATACCAGATCGATCCCGTGCATGCCGACATCGGGGAACATGAGACCGCAGTCGAGCATGAGGAGCTTGTCGTCCTGCTCAAACACCATGCAGTTCCGACCAATCTCACCCAACCCGCCAAGAAACGCTACGCGTACAGGAGATGGCACCCCGTAAACCTAGTCGCGAGGACCAGGCGAACGCCTGATGGGCCAGCCGACTGGGCTTTCGTCATTGGAGGTCCCAGGACAACGCCAGGTGCCGAAAGCCCGCCGGTTGACTCAGCGTTTCCGCTCGACAAAGGACCGAACGCAATCGCTCCGGACGCCTAGGGTGATCGGCTATGGCATCGTGGCGCAAACCCGGTCTCAGCGGTCGCATCATCTACGCACTCTTGGCTGCGTTCTTCGGCCTCGCCACCGCAACCGTGAGCCGTATGGTCGTCGAGCGTCGACGCACCCAACGGGAGATCGTCGAAGACCTGCCCAGCGGTGGGCTCATCGTCATCTCCAATCACACCAGCTATGCCGACTCGGTTTTCCTGGCGCTGGCCGGACGATCGCTCGGTCGCTGCGGATGCTCGGGAAGTCAGGCATTGTTGATGCGCCGATCTTGAAGGTGCTGTTACAGCGCATCGGCTTCATTTCCGTTCGCCGCGGCGCCGACGATGCATCGGCCGCACTCGAAACCGCGGCCGAAGCGGTGCGAGCCGGAGAAGCAGTCGCAATCTATCCCGAAGGCCGACTCACCCGTGACCCAAATCTTTGGCCGGAAAAGGCCAAGACCGGCGCAGTCCGTTTGGCGTTTATGACCGATGCTCCCATCGTGCCCATTGCATCCATCGGCACCACCGACGTACTCGGCCGTCGAGCGCGTCTCAAAGTCATCGTGCGGAATCTGTGGTATCGACCAGAGGTGCGAATGAAGGTGGGCGAGCCACTGGACGTTCGCCGATTAGGGAGCGTCGCTGCCGGCGTTGAACCCACCCACGAAGAGGTCCGACAAACGGCCGATCTAGTCATGGCCGAACTGATCGCCCTCGTCGCCGAACTCCGCGGCGACATCGCCCCTCATCCCACCGGCGTGGAGCAAGCGTAACGCCCGCCCACCGTTTCAGTCACGAATGATTTCAGCAGGTGAAATCTCCTGGGACGGGAACGTTGGAAACTGATGCGATCGCGGAAACCAACGGAGAGCGTCGACGATCACTGCGTTATCGTCTGGCGTGCTTTCATCGGATACAACTCATCACCGGAGAGAAACGGTTGGACTGGTGCTTGGGTTCATCGGGGTGCTCGGGTTCAGCGTGTCGCTGCCCGCAACCCGCGTGGCGGTCAAGCCGATCGGGTGGGTCTTCGTCAGCTTTGGGCGCGCCGTCGTCGCCGGCATCCTTGCCCTGATCACGCTTGCCATCACGAAATCGCCGCACCCATCTCGTGCAATGCTGCCCCGCTTTGTGATGGTAATCGGCGGTGTCGTGCTCGGCTTTCCGGCGATGACCGGACTTGCCCTACGCCACGCTCCGGCCGGGCACGGTGCTGTCGTCATCGGCCTCCTACCTGCTGCAACCGCCGGGTGGTCACTGTTCCGTTCCGGCGAGCGGCCCTCGCGCATGTTCTGGCTGTGGGCTGCCGTTGGAGTTGCTGCCGTGACGTACCTGGCCGTTACCCGAGCGTCCACCCGGGACCTGGCAGTTGGTGATCTCTACCTGCTGGCAGCGGTCTTGTTCGCTGCCGTCGGCTACACAGAGGGTGCCATCCTGAGCAAGACCCTGGGCGGTTGGCAGACCATCAGCTGGGCGGTGGTGTTGGCTCTGCCCATCACCATCACCCTCGCCATCATCGGCCTGCCTGCTGTGCAGCCCCACGCGGTATGGACGGCCTGGGCGGGCTTCGCGTACATCAGTGTTGTGTCGATGTACGTCGCATTCTTCGCCTGGTACTCCGGTCTCGCCATGGGCGGCGTCGCCCGAGTCAGCCAAATACAGCTCCTCCAACCCGTGATGAGTCTGGTCTGGGCCGCTCTGTTTCTTCACGAGCACATTGATGCGCTCATCGCAGTCGTGGCCCTCATCGTTCTCATCTCCGTCTTCGGCTCAAAACGCTCCGCCATCGCGCCGTCAACCGTGACCGCTCGCTAGCTACTCCACGGCGCTACGGTTGGCTGAGCGGGCGATCTGGCAAACCCAAAGACGTCCTTCGCATCATCGTGCTCTTTCTGCACGACACCCTCACTTGTCGCCTTCGCTCGATCTGCGTTCAGCTGTCTGGCCACACGCAATTCGAGGTACGCATTGCGACTAAGCTGGCGCTCCCCCGACCCGAGTTTTAAATCGTGGCGAACGCTCGTTCAGGTTGGGCGGGCGGGGAAGGATTCGCGGTTGCGGAGGAGGTTGGCCCAGACCTCGCGGGCGCGGGGTTCGAGCCAGTCGGGGGCGTTGCCCATAGGGAGGCGGGCCTGGCCGACCTTCATGCCGAAAGTGCGCAACATGGCCTTGGACGGAAGCGGATTCGGGGCTTCATCGCCGGTCTCGAAGGCGAAGCTTTCGAGCATTCGGGCGTTCACGATGCGGGCACCTTCGAGGTCACCTTTTTCGAGCAACGCAAACATGTGCTGATGATCATCAGCCGTCCAGTGGGTGGCTACACCGACCGCACCGACCGCACCGACCGCCAGCAGCGGAAGCGTCATCGCATCATCACCGGAGTACACCTCAAATCCTTCCGGTGCCTGCGTGATCAGACTGGCCGTTTCCCCGGGGTTACCAGCGGCGTCCTTCAACGCAACGATGTTCGATACTTCACGAGCGAGCTTCAACATGGTGGCCGTCGTCATCTTGCGGCCGGTGCGTATGGGAATGTCGTACATCATTACGGGCAACGTGGTGGCCGAGGCGATG
>JANMCE010000355.1:0-5353 GCA_031360915.1 Actinomycetes bacterium
GTGTCTACCGTGGACATCCAGGTGAAAGAGGTCGGTGACGCCACCGTCAAGATCACCGCGTTTATCGAAGGCGTTGGCGGCTACGTGTCGTCCCAACAGACCTCGCTGGGCGACAACCCGACATCGACTATTTCGGCCAAGATTCCGCCCTCACAGCTGAGCGGTCTGCTCAACTCGATCGGCGGCGTCGGCAAGGTCGTGGCTCGCGGTCAGCAGGCCGATGACGTGACGGCGCAGTATGTCGATCTCGAAGGGCGCATTGCGTCGCAGCGCATCAGCGTCGACCGCATGCGAGAGCTGTACGCCAAAGCTACAACGGTCGAGGAGTTGGCTAAGGCCGAAGGTGAATTGGCACGACGCGAGAGCGAGCTGGAGTCGATGCTCGGTAAGAAGCGGGTGCTCGACGGCCGGGTCGATCTGGCCACGCTCACCATCTCGATCCATCCCGAACCGCTCACCACCGCGACGACCGTCGCCGGGAAGAGCATCTCGAAGGTGAAGCCCGGCGATGCATTCGGCAAGAGCATGAAGGCCATGGGCCGGTTCTTCGCTGCACTGTTGGTCATCTTCGTGGTGCTCGCCCCCTGGCTACTCGTTGGCGCCCTTGTACTGGCACCGCTTGCCTGGATCATCCGTCGGCAGGCCCGGACCCGGGCGGCCCGCATGGAGCGGATTCTGATCGAGGCCCGCCGTCCGCTCGGTACCCCGCAACCTGCCCCGCAGGCTGAGCAGGCGCCCGTCGAAGGCGAAGCGCCGGTGTCGGTCGGGAGCTGAGTCCCCGATCCGGGCGAGGCAGCGGCCTAACCTCGCCAGGTGGCATACGACGGCGACATTCTGAACGAACCGATCCATCGACGGCCGAACATCCCGGCCGTCGATGCTTCGATTGGCCTGATCGTCGAGGATCGGGCTTCGGGTTTCTGCGGCGACATCGTGAAGGTCTCGATTGAGGCCGTCACGCTGCGGGATCGACATGGGGCGCACCGTCACTTCCGTTTCAAGCCCGGCGGGTTCCTGCTGGAAGGAAAGCCGGTCACGCTCGTGCGAACGCAGGCGGCACCAGAGCGGGGTCCGACTATGACGGCGTCCGGATCGATTGCCAGCGCCGATCGAAAGGCGAAGGTTGCCAATGCCAGCCGCATCCTGGTGGAAGGCGTGCACGACGCCGAACTGGTTGAGCATGTATGGGGCGACGATCTGCGCGATGTCGGCATTGTGGTCGAACGACTCGACGGCCTCGATCATGTGCGCGGTGTGGTCGAAGACTTCCAACCCGGCCCTACCCGTCGGCTTGGCATCCTGGTCGACCATCTGGTCTCCGGTAGTAAGGAAGCTCGGTTGGTCTCGACTCTGAAGAGTCCGTACGTGCTCGTGACCGGTACGCCCTTCATCGATGTGTGGGAGGCCGTGCAGCCCCGCGTGATCGGGCTGGAGCAGTGGCCGACCATTCCGAAGGGGATGGACTGGAAGACCGAGATGTGCCGACGGCTCGGTGTCGGAGAGCCGGGCGCGTTCTGGAAGCATCTGCGAAATCGGGTCGCCTCCTATGCCGATCTTCGGCCAGAGTTGGTTGGTGCGGTCGAGGAATTGATCGACTTCGTGACGATGGAGGAGTAGTGGACGAGCAAGATCCGGTAACGCCGGGAGGGTTACGACTCGCACCAGTTTGCCTGTCGTGGAAATTCTCCAAGTCCGGCGGCCCCGGAGGCCAGCACGTCAACACCACCGAGAGCCGGGTGGAACTCCGCTGTGACCTTCCCGCCGCAGGGTTGGAGGACTACCTTTTCACCCGCATCGCAGCTGCGCTGGGCGAAGACATTCGCGTCACCTGCTCATCGTCACGATCGCAGCTAAAGAACCGGGCCGTTGCCCTCGACCGACTCGCGACGCAGCTCGATGTGGCAGCCGAGCCGGTGCGAGCCCGTCGTGCTACCCGCCCCTCGAAAGGCGCCAAAGAGCGCCGCCTCGAAGACAAGCGCCAATCCTCCGGCCGTAAAGCTGACCGCCGATGGAAACCCGAAGAATAGGGCGGGATTCCCCCGAATTTTGGGATTGTCCTACAGTTCCAACCCCATTTGGTCGATAACCACGCTATGGGTTCGAACGCCGTCGCGCATGGGCAGACTTCAGCGCGTGACGACCCATGGAAGCGCTGGCACAACGGGCGGCTCTTTGCCGGCACCTATCTCATCCGGTCGCTCCTTCTCCTCAGCCTGGCTACGGCCAGTCTCGCGGTCCACGCGACGTGGGCGGCGGTTGCTGTGGTGGCCGTCGTCATTCCCTTCAACCTGGTTGTAGCGCGCTGGCATCGACGTCAAGGTGAGGCGCATCCCTGGCTCTGCTTTGACCTGGTGCTCGCGTCCGCCATGTCTCGAACTGGCGCACCGAGCCCCCCATGACGCGCTCACCGACCTTCCGAATCGGACCTACTTTCGAGACACGGTTGAGGCAGGAACCGATCACACATCCGACATGTCGGGCCCACACGCCGTTCTCATGCTCGACCTCGACTCGTTCAAAGACATCAACGACGGTCTTGGCCATCACCACGGCGACCTTCTCCTCATCGAAGTCGCACGTCGCCTCCAGCGAGCCATCCGACCAAAGGACACGGTGGCACGATTGGGCGGCGACGAGTTTGCGGTCTGGCTGGAAGGGTGCGATCAGTGCGGCGCAGTTGAGATCGCCCAACGGATTCGCACGACGGTGGCCGAACCGTATGAGGCTGAAGGTGTCACGATCGTGTCTGAGATCAGCGTGGGTGTGGCGTGCTTCCCGAGTGATGGTTTGACGGCGGAAGATCTTCTGCGGCTTTCGGACGCGGCGATGTACCGGGCGAAGCGTTCGGGAACAGGCTGTGCGATGGCCTCCAACGCGCTGGATTCGCAGACATTCACTGAGCCTTGCGAGCTCGGCGTTGGCGCATGATGCGCACCATCAACCAGATCCGCACCAGCACGAAGACGGCCAGCACCGCGATCAGGACGTTCTTCCACATGGCTCGCTTGGCCGGCAGCGGTTTTGAGGGAACGATGGCGGGCGCGCCGCCGCCGTAGATCTCCAGGCCGTAGGCGGTGGTCAGGGCATCACACGCGTGCCGCAGGCACGGGAGCCCGAAGCTGTCCTCAATGGTGCGCAGGAGCGAATAGTGGTTGTAGGGCACGGCCGAGTGCACACCCGGAATGATGCCGGTACCGACCAGCCACGTGGCGATCCGCCCACCTCGTGAATTGTCGCAGCAGCCCCGCTGGTCGCCTCCTTCTGCCTCATCAAAGGTGAAGACGACCAAGCCACTACTGCGGATCTCGGGCCGGTTGAGCAGAGGGCCGACGTTGTTTTTGACCCAGGTGTCAGCGACGGACAATGAGCAGTCGTGGGCATCGTGGCAGGTGTCGGGCACGATGAAGGAAAGGTTCGGAAGCGACCCAGCCGCGGCGTCGGCGGCCAGATGGCCGATGGGTACGTCGTGGGCCGCACAACGGGCCTCGTTTCGCACGATGCCGGCGAAGTAGAGGAACGGGTTGTGTCGGGTGGCGTATCCCTTGCGGTACTTTTCGACGCGACCTTCCTCGGTGTGCAAACAGGGCGAATCCATGCCGTCGATGTAGCCCTTCCAGGTGAGGTTTTTGGCCTCCATCTGATCGACAACGGTTTCGTCCTGGCCCGGCCCGTACACACAGGAGTAGACGAAGCAGTCGGCTCTGGTTTCGGCCGTACTGGCGTGCCCGCTGATCATGGCAAGGTAGTTCGGCAGGCTGGCGTGATCGATGCCGTACATCACGTCGAGTTGCGCGCCCCGGGCGACCAGACTGTTGAGAAAGGGGGCTTCGGCCTTCTTCTTGTCGAGGATTTCCTCCGCTGTGGTGTTTTCCAAAACAACCACTACAACATGATCGATCTTCGGGCGCTCGACCGCGGCGTCGACCGGCGCGAGTGTTGCGGTCGCCAGCGTTGCTGCGATGGTCGCCACGCTGAAGAGAAGTTGTTTCATGGGGCGTGATCTTTCTGCCGACGCCACCATGCCGTCGCCAGCGATCCGAAGAAGATGGGCGGCAGCCAGGTCAGTGCTCGGCACAACAGTACGGCGCCGACGGCGGGCGGCTGTTTGGCCCCGAACGCGATGAGCGCGCCCGACAACCCGATGTCGGTGACGCCCAATCCGCCTGGTGTGATGGGAATTGCTGAAAGCAACAGCGAGCACGACCACGCCGCGAATCCTTCGGTGAACGTGATTTGCGTGCCCGAGATTCCGACGGCGCGGATGCAGCACATCAACGCGGCGAACGAGGTGAGAAAGCCGATGGTGGTCGTCAGGGTGAGCGCCGCCCAACGGCGACGAAGGAGATCGAGTGAGTCGAGCCGGAAGCGGGCGATGGCATCCGCGGAACCGACGAGCGGCGGCTTGTGGAAGATGCGACGAAACGTGGTGCCAATGCGATCGGCACGGTTGCCGAGCATGACCGCGGCACGGTCGGATCGAAGCACCAAAATGAACGTAACCGTCGCGATCAGCAGGATAGGTAGACCGATTTCTGCCGCCACCATGAGCGCTGCGTTCTTTCCGCCTCGGGCCGTCAGGAGCACGAGCGCCACAATCGGCATGCCGAGGTTGTAGAACTGGTTCCAGATACCCGTCACGATCATGGCGCGGCTGGCGTCCCGTCGTTCAAATCCCCAGTCGCGCATCATGTTGTACTGCATGGTCATACCGACCGGGCCGCCCATCGGGGCGAGGTTCGAGATAGCAGCCCCCGACAGGGTGAGGCGCAACGATGCGAAGTAACTCAGCCCAGGCAGGGCCACCACCCAGTTGGGGGCGAAGGCACCGAGGTTCACGACCTCGGCCAGCACGAGAACCATAAGCCACTTGGTGGACACCGAGCCGAGCTGATGGCCGATGTCGCGGTAGTTGGCAAATTTCGGAATGACGACGGTGACGATCAACACCAGCACGATGGCGGCCAACGTCAGTTTGATCGCCCGTTTACGGCTGCGGCGGGATGGGGTGAGCGCAGTCGTCATGGTGAAGGTCGCGTCGGTTCGGTCGACCAAGAGCCGGTTTATCGCCGGTTGGAGCCCCACTTGCGCTTGCGCATCGTAGGCGGTTTCAACGGCGGAAGTGGGGGTGCGAACAGGCTGCGATCATCAAGGTTGAGCGCGATACCATCGGCATCGGGGTTGATTGGCTCGGTGGCAGCGTCGACCACGACGGCGATCGGCTCTTTGCGAGGAGCCTCGATCAGGCCCTGCATAGCCATCATCGCTCCCATCATCATGGCCCCACCGGTGCCGCCCTTTTGTCGGGCTCGGCGCATCATGGCGACGCGTTCGGACACGTTCTCCACGTCGTCGT
>JANMCE010000057.1:0-29995 GCA_031360915.1 Actinomycetes bacterium
GGGGATTGGCCGAACCCCACGTGCAACGGGCAATCGACGCGGTGTGGTTAGTTTCCACCTTGAACCTGGTCGTGCGCTCGCATCGACAGGAAGGTTGGCGAGACTTCGGTTTGTGGCGCGCCTGATGCGCAACCGGCCCTAACTCCAGAGTCGAGCAGAGACATCCGACCAGAGCCCTCGAAACGCACGGGCCACTGCGGTGTTCGGAGCGAATGAGGCAATGGGCGCGCGTTCAATTCCCATGCGTTCAGCCACGCTCGAGTTCGGAATTGCCGTCGGGAGCAGATTGGGCCACGCATCGATCAACGATTGGACAAGTTCCACTTGCAACTTCTTTCGCCGATCGACCATCGACAGAAACGGGAGCAGCCTCGGGGGCTTCGACCAGTCAGCGAGGAAATCCACGAGTGGGGTGAGGGTCCGGGCCGACAGTGTCGTTGGGATGGTGGGCACGAGCAGCGCATCGGCTGCACCGAACACGCTTTCACTGCTCAACGAGATCGATGGCGGGCAATCCAGCAGGGCAAGATCGTATTGGTCGGCGAGAGGTTCGAGTAACGCACCCAGACGACGAGTGGGATGCTGGGTGTCATCAAGATGCAGGTCGAGATGACGCAACGAGAAATCGGCGGGCACCACGTGCAACGATCGAAAGTCGGTCGCCCGCACGTGCGGCGCCAGGTCTCCCTTCGGGCTCACCATCCGCTCCGCACCACCCTTAACTGTCGGTTTCACCCTGAGAAAGAAGGTGGCTGCGCCCTGCGGATCGAGATCCCACAGCAGCACCCGCACCCCGGCACGCGTCGCTTCATAGGCGAGGTTCACGGCCGCCGTGGTCTTTCCGACGCCGCCTTTGATGCTGTACGTGGCGACGACTTTCATATCGACCACCCGCGGAGCAGTTCGCGAAGATGACGACGAGTCACCTCGGAGTCGAACCGACGGAAGCGCTCGGCAAACTCGCGACGGGCGTCGCGCTGGCGTTGCTCAATCGACTCGATGAACTGGCCAACGGCCACCAGCAGCTCGTCGTGACCACGAACGGACGGTTCTGCCAGCACGACGTTACGTAGCCAAACGGCTTGAACCTCAGCATCCTGATGAGTCCCCAGGTTGTTCTGCAGCGCCTTGAGCTGCCCAACGAACGCCTTTCTCGGCACGTCTCCCGGTAGCCCACCGAAGCACTCCACCAGATAGCGAAGACGTTTCGCATCCTTGCGGAGCTGATGCACTTCGGCCGCGGGTGACTCGTCGGTGATCGCCCGCCCATCGGTCACCAAGCGCCGCTCGACCTTCATAATCTGGTCGGCAACGAACGCTCCCAGCGGACGCCCGGCCGCCTCAGCAGTACCGGGTTCGGCCAAGCATTCCGACCACGAGGTCAGCAGCTCACGGGTGGCCCTTGACGTCAGCACCTGCCGCAATTCCTTCTGCGCGTGTTGGCGTTGCTGAACGAGCAGCGCACGAATGGGGTCTAGTGCCGAGCGTGTGGTGGGCGGGAGAGATGCGACATCGTGATCCCACCCGAGGAGATATACGTCGAGGTCCCGAACGGCGCTGGTCTGGCGACCGAAGGCGGCAAACGCGAGCTGAAACTGCTGGCGAGCCTCGTCCGGCAACAGCCGCTTGGCTCGACTCAGGATCGCCCGCGTACGGCGGATGGCGACGCGAAGATCATGCAAAAACTCGGTGTCGATATCGGCGATCGCCCCCGGAAGGTTCGCGGCCATACTGGCAGCGAGATTCTGCAGTACGGCCGCGAAACCATCAACGGCGTGGTCGGCGGGCTTGAGTGGAACGGTCGGCGAATCCCGGAAGCACCCCAGGTCGTAACCGGTGGCCGCGGCGATGAGTTCTACGAGCGTCGATTCACTCTCGGCCCAACCCGAGTCGACCACGAGCTCCTTCGTTCGCTTCGCGGCGCCCGGGTGCCCAGGGAGCTCGTCAACCTCGACCACCGTGTCGGCGAGCAGCACGCCGCCGGCCGTCCGCACGTCGGAGAGAACCCGCACCGCACACACGATCTTCATCGCACCGTCACGGCGCAAAGCCTCGGTGACCTCCGCACTACACCCAACCGTTGGCAGCAGAGCTCGCATCTCGACAACCGCACCTAGCCGCGACCGGAACGGGCCCTCATGTAAACCATCCGCAAATTTTGGGACCGTCGACAGCGCAACGCTGGCTGGCATCGATTGGGCAGACGCGAGCATCAGCTCTGAGTCTCGGCCGCGGGCCAGCACCAGTTGAAGCCGTGCCGCGTGCAACCGACCATCGAAGGTGTCGTACCACTGGCAGCTGCTGCGCTTCGCAAGATGGTCAGTCTCAAAATCGGCCTGCCTAAGCGTTGCGAGAAACCCGGCCAGATCAGGCGCTTTCGCTACGAACGTCGTCGTGATCATCGTTTCCTCGACGCTAGTTCGGCGTGTGCGCAATACTCCATAGGGTGGCCGTGGAAATCGAACGAAAGTTTCTGGTCGTCGCTGATCGCGTTCCCGCCGATCTGAGCGCCGGTGTTCCAATTCTCCAGGGATACTTGGCCCAGGAGGGCGACGTCGAGGTGCGGCTGCGAATTACCCCTGTAGAAGCCACCCTCACCGTAAAGGCGGGAAAGGGCCTCAGCCGCACCGAGGTGGAGGCCGTGATCGCCCCCACCGATGCCGAGGCCCTGTGGGTGCACACCGATGGGCGGCGTATCGACAAGCGGCGCACCCGGGTGACCCACGGCGCAAACGTGGCCGAAGTCGACCTGTATGCCGGAGACTTGACCGGACTCTGCACCGCCGAGGTGGAGTTCGCCAACGAACAAAGCGCCGCCACGTTCGTCCCTCCCGACTGGTTCGGTGCCGACGTCACCGGACAATCGGCCTGGTCGAACGCATCGCTGGCCCGCCACGGCCGATCGGAACTACCACGGCATCCTTCTGGAGATTCATAAGAAGTTTGGTCAATGGTCACCTTCTGGTAACGGTGACGTGCGTAACGTAGTGGTGTGATCCTGGCGGCAGGTGGCGCACTTTGGCGAGCCAACGAAAACAGCGAGATTAAGGTCCTGCTTATCCGTACACCCCGTGGCGTGTGGTCGCTGCCGAAAGGCAAGCAGTGTCGCAGTGAGGCGGCCCTTTCGTGCGCGCTCCGTGAGGTGCGCGAGGAGACGGGATTGGTTTGCGTCGCCAATCACGAGTTGCTCACCGTCACCTACCAGGACCGCAATGATCGCAAGAAGCAGGTGCGCTTTTGGGCCATGACATCAACCGTGTCGCAGGTAGACTTGGGCGATGTCGGTCGCCGCTCGCCAGTTCCTCAGCTTGGCTGAGTACTTCGCCATTGAGGAGAGCAACGACCTCAAGCATGAGTACGTCAGCGGCGCCATGTACGCGATGGCCGGTGCTCGCGCCAGCCACAACCGCATGGTCTCCAGCCTGGCGCTTGCCATCGGGTCAGCCGCGCGGGCCAAGGGCTGTGACTTCTTCATGGCGGACATGAAACTCCAGATCGGCGATACTGCGGTCTACTACCCCGACCTGATGGTCTGTTGCGAGCCGAGCGACAACGATGAACTGGTCCGCACGTCGCCGTGTCTCATCGTCGAAGTACTGTCTCCATCGACGGCTACCGTGGATCGGCGAGAAAAGCTTCACAGCTACTTGGCGATTCCTCATCTGCTCACCTACCTCATCATCGACCCCGAGCTTCCAATGGTCGAGTCACACATCCGAGTCAACGCAGAAGCTCCATGGAAGCACGAGACCCAAGGCCTCGATGGCGTGCTGTTCCTCCCCTGCCCAGTAGTAACGATCGACATCAACAAGCTCTACGCGTAGCGCCGCCCGACTTCGTCGACGGACGGGCCATGATCAACGCAGGTTGCCGCTTATGTCGTGGTCGAACAGCAACACAATGGCATCATCGCTCACCGGGACCTGCCCTGTTGCGGCGCCAAACTGCGTTCGCACGTCTTCGATGGTGCAGGTCCCCATAGTGGTTGGTCGGTAGATGAAGAACATCCGATCGGCCGAACGCTCGAACTGGCGGTCGTCGGCGAAGGTGACATCTCGGGCAAACTCATGACCGTGACATGTCACCGACAGCGCCCTCACCCTGGTTGAGGAGAAGTAGGTGATGACTTGGGCATGCCAGTAGTCGCCGTAGCCGACCGTGAGACTTCGCTGCTCGATCACCCGTTGTAGATCTCGTTCGAATGCATTGCCGACCGGTCGATCATTCCAGGTTGCCAAGGGTGTTGCTGCAGAGAGCAGACCCGTCACGATCACCAGGATGCGGAGCCACTTGTTGGTTGCAGATGCAAGTATCAGGGCAACCCCGACGAAGACCGGGGTGAGATAGCGAGCCGAGCCGCTCGCACCTCGGTAGACCACGAAGGCCGCCATTGTTGCGAGGATCAGTGCCACCCCAATGGCAGGAAGCTGTCGCCCACGGCGACGCCACACGACCTCGACGAGGACCGCCACAACGAGCAACGCCACCATGACGCTGGTGACCTGGGTGAGGCGACCCGGCCAGCCCGGCAATCGCCCATCGCGGAAGCCTGCGAAGGACTCCATCCATCTCAAAGTCTCGCGAGCACGGTTACCGACCTGCCCGGCGGACGTCAGCTCAAACGGACGCTCCCCAACGACCACGCCTGACCAACGCAGCGTCCGACGCAAACCAATCGCCACACCCTCCGCTGCAAGAACGCACCCGGTCAGCCACACGAAACCCCGCCACCCCCGGCGCCACATCGGCAGCAATGACACCACGAGATAGAGCACGGAGAACGGATCGTGCACGAGCAGCGCCGCTATCGCCAGCGACAGCGTCACCAACCCCACCCATGACGAGCGCGCAATGGCCGCCCCCAACCCGTAGGCGGCCAGCACGCCGAGGGTGACCTCGAGATTCCGGCCTGCGGTGTCGGTGATCGCGTAGATGAAAAAGGGAGGCAGCGACCAGAGCCACAGCAGACTCGCCCAGGCCGCAAAAGGTGAGGTCCGGCACCCCGCCAACGCAACGATGGCAAGGTAGCCCAGACCCATGATGAGCAGAAAGATCGCCACGAGACCAGCGACGGTGAGACGCGAAAACCCCAGTTGGTTCACCACGATCATGAAAGGCCACTTCAGCCAGAACGTGTCGGCTGCGACGGTGAAGTGGCTCCCGCCGAAGGGCCGCCATGTCGTCAAGGCGACCGGCTGCGCCAGATCATCGCTGATCCAGGTCCGCGTTCGCAGATAGGCCAAGACGGGTACCAAACAGATCAGCACGGCGACGAGCGATTGCGTCGGTCGGTGTCGTGAAAGTGACCCCTCCGGTGCGTGCATCGCACTTTGACGCTACCAGAGCACCTTCCAGGGCCAACCGCCAAGCGCTAGACCTCAGCTCGCTCGGTACACGGGCAGGATGCAAAGATACCGGAGTGATTGTCGAGCCGGATTGGACGATAGCGAGCACCGACGGAAACACCATTGCGGGCTATGAATTCGGCGGGGCGGGCGAGCCTCTCCTGCTCGTGCACGCTACGGGTTTCTGCGCACCGATGTACCGAGCCTTCGCGCGCGAACTTACGGACACGTTCCGGGTCGTCGCCCTCGATGTACGCGGCCACGGGAACTCCAGCGCTCAGCCCGACGTCGACCTGGACTGGGACCGTGTCGCCGATGATGTCGTCGCGGTTGCCAACCGTATTGGCGACGGTCCGCTGCACGCGTTTGGTCATTCGATGGGCGGTGGCGTTCTGGCCCTCGCCGAACATCGTCGCCCCGGCACGTTCCGGTCCCTCTTTCTGTACGAGCCGATCGCATTCCCCTCCGACTTTCCGATGACCGGACAGAATTTGATGGCCAACGCGGCGCGCAAGCGGCGTGACACGTTTGCCTCCCGTGAGGAAGTGCTTTATCGCTACGCCACTCGCCCTCCGCTGAACAGCATTCGCGCCGAGTTCCTGGTCGACTACATCGACAATGGTTTTGTCGACAACACTGATGGCAGCGTGAGCCTCAAGTGTCTGCCCGAGAACGAGGCCCGCATCTTCGAGGAGGCTCGGGCCATGAAGATCGAGCGTGTTGCTGATGTGGCCACGCCCGCCATCATTGCTGTGGGCCAGAGTCACGAATCGCTCGACCCCGCCCTCCTCGGTCCGTTCGTGGCGAAGGGACTCGCCAACGCGACGTTGTTGCACTACGACCACATTGGTCACTTCGGACCGTTCGAAGATCCAGTCACCATCGCACAGGACATCCGCAAACACGCCTTATCAAACTGAAGGGCGCCGTTGCGGCGTTCCCGCTTTCGTCAGGACCAAAGAGCAGAGATCGGCAATGCGGTCAATCGGTCACCAAATGGCAATGGTCGATCACCAATGTGGAGCACAACGCCGTTCACAAAGCGGTCGCCGAGTCGATTCCGTAGGTAACGCAACCAACGAAAGTCTGTCTCGTCAACGTCAATCGCGGTCTTCACTTCGACGGCAACGATCCGACCGTCGGACGTCTCCAGAATGAAATCGACTTCGCGCCCCTGCGCATCTCGATAGTGGGCAAGGCGTGGCCGCTCCTCCGACCAGGTCACCTGCCGGACAAGCTCGCCCGCAACAAAGGATTCCACGATCGGACCCGAATCCGATCGGATCGGATTCGAAAGGAGATCAATGGATTCCCGCCGCAGGTGTGCGGCCAAGCCTGAGTCGACCATATGAAGCTTGGGACGTTTGCGCGCCTCTGCAAGCACCGAGTCTGACCAGCCTGGCAACTCAAAGTGCAGATAGACCGTCGAGAGCAACATCACGTACGCGGCACAGATGTCCTTGGTGACCTCCAACGTGCGCGCCAAGGATGACACGTTGAGCTCCTGCGCCGTCCTGGCGGCAAGTACAGCCAAGAGGCGGGGAAGATCAGCCACCTGGCGGGCACGATACAACGGCATCAGTTCACGTTCGATGACCGTTCGGATGTAGCTGTCGAACCAAAGTCGTCGAGCGTTTCCATCCAATGCACGAACCTCGGGAAAGCCGCCACGAACCACCCGGTTCATGAGTGCACCCCTGCTTTGCGCCTCAGGCGACACCGATCGAAGCACCGAAGTCGGCTTGAAGAGGCGGTCGATCAACTGGTCAAGCTTGCCATCATGTTCGCCCTGCGATAGCGGCCAAAGATCAATGATACCGGCACGGCCAGCGAGTGTTTCCGAGAGTGTGGGGACTCCAAGGAATTTCGAGGATCCCGACAGCACGACCTGACCTCGCTGCCGCGGATTGCGGTCGGCGGCGGCCTTAATCGCCAAGATCAGCGGATCACCACCGCGCTGCACCTCGTCTATGTAGCCCGGTCGAGTGAGACCTTCCAGGAACCCTGTTGGATCAGTCCGCGCCGATCGAAGCAAACGAGGGTCATCCAGCGTAGCGACGGTCGAACCGCGAGCCGCCGCGCTCAGGTCTAACAACGTTGACTTCCCCGACTGTCGGGGCCCGTTGACGACAACCACCCGGAAGACGTCGAGTGCCTCATGCAAGAGACCGCTGGCGTGCCTCGGCAGCAGAGCTTCTTCGTCCACAATCCTCCAAAACAAACTATCCGAATCCTCTAAATAGTATGTCGCCAATCCCGCAAATAGCAACCCTCGAATCCCCTAAATATGCAAACCTCGGGAACCTCCAAGCGCGGCGAGCCGACCGACTAGTCCGAAACGGCGGCGTTGACTCGGCTCAGCAGATCACCGCGAGGCTGGCGGTCGACGTAGGGAAGAGGCAGCCGGTTCAGCTTGTCCTCCACGTCCGAGCGCATTTTGCGCATGGTGCGCTGCACCGCGCCGGCCAAGAGATACGACTGCAAATAGGCCAGCACCGACGACGCTACGAACAGCACGATCGCTTGGACGATGGTGCGACGTAACGCCGGGAAGTCGACACCCTGCTTGGTGCGCACGCCGCGGAAGATGATGTCGGTGGCGTGCCCAAGAATCTTTGGGCCGATCACGCCGCAAACCACACTGATGACACCGAATCCGAGTACCGTCATCACCAAAAAAACGCTCGGGTCGCAGGCGGTGCAGTAACCGACGGGCCGACGATTTGAAGTCCTTCGACTTCTCAGTCGGCATACCGAATCCGCCCGGCATACGACCCGAACCCGGACCGCCGCGCAGTTCCGACGATGGTGGTCGATACGCCTCGGGGGCTTTTGGCGTCGTGCTCATGCCGCCTCCGACTCGGTCGCCTGTGAGGCCACGATCTCGACGTACGTCGGGCAGTTTCTCAGCAGCTCCTCGTGGGTGCCGAGGCCGACGGTCTTTCCGTCTTCGAGAACCAGGATCTGTTCGGCGGTGCGAATAGTGGAGATTCGTTGTGCCACGATCAGCACGGCTGCCTCCGCGGTGTAGGGCTGCAGTGCGGCGCGCAGGTTGGCGTCGGTGACCAGGTCGAGTGCGGAGAACGAGTCATCAAAGAGGTAAACCTCCGGGCGACGCACGAGCGCCCGGGCGATGGCGAGTCGCTGGCGTTGACCGCCAGATACGTTTGACCCGCCCTGCAGAATCGCGCTGTCGAGCTGATCGGGCAAGGCCCGCACGAAGTCGGCAGCTTGGGCAACCGTCAGTGCCTCCCACAACTCGTTGTCGGTAGCGTCTGGCTTGCCGTAACGAAGGTTGGTGGCGGCCGTGCCGGAGAACAGATATGGCTTCGGCGGCACCAATCCGATGCGAGCGCGCACGAACGCACGAACGACTCGCATACCGGTGATCTGCTCACGAAGCACCCGGTTTACCGCGTCGATGCGGTCTTGCATCAGCCGAAACTGCGGCACCATCCGGGAAATGACAATGCCGACACCGATGGCCAACGCGTCGAGTCAGCATGTAGGTACGTCAGCCTACTGATGGTCCACCGCGTCGTTCATGTCGTTTCGTACCTGACGAATCCTTGTGAACTTCCATCGGGGTTCTTAGTGGAGTTCGTCGAGAAATCGGCCGATGAAATTGGTGTTCAGCCGACCGAAGCCCCGCTTCCCCGAAATGCATCACCCCAGGAGGTGTCTCATGAAGAAGTCACAAATGTTCCGGATCGCCCAGATCATTGGTGGAGTCGGCGCCGCAGTTGCGGTTTTCGCTGCCCCCTTGAAGTGGTGGTGATCTCGTCAAGTCGGTGTGCGGATCCTCAACAAATTACCTCCGCAAGCCGATTGTCTATCTGGAGTTCGTCCCGAGATCGGTAGGAGGTGTTGAGGATGTCGAATCGAATGCGCGGCCGAGTGGTGACTGCGTTTGTTGGCGCAGTCATCGCCGCCGGCGCTGCCGTCCTCACCATCGCTCTGGCCAAGACGACGCTGGTCCAACCACTCGGCCATAACGGCTCAGTGTTTGGACTGTTCGTCGTGCTGTTGATTATCGGCGAATTGAAGCCGTTGGAATGGCGTTCGGGGCCCGACGGCGGTGGGATCACCGCGACCTGGACGTTCAGTATCGGGCTTGTCTGCCTTGCCCCTCTAGGCGTAGCGCTTGGCCTTGTTGCCCTGGTCAGTGCGGCGCTCGAGATGCGCTCGAAAAAGATGGCTCGCCGCATCGCCTTTAACGTCGCACAAATCACCCTCTCACTGGCAGCCGCCGAGTGGATCGTCGCCGCGTTCGGCAAGCGTGATGACATCTGGAACTCGGCCGGACCCTCCTTCGCGTGGGTTGTCGCGGTCATGCTCGCTGGGCTCGCGGCGATTCTGGTAAACACAGCACTCATTTGCAGTGTCCTGTCATTGAGCCACAAGCGCTCGATCTTTACCGTTCTCCGAGATGCGCTCGCCCCGACCTGGGCGATTGACCTGTTGCTGGTGGCCATGGCCCCGGTGCTGGTCGTGATGGCCGTTCGCTCCATCGTAGTGATCCCCATGCTGCTCGCCGTTATCGCCGGCATCTACATGAGTGCCAAGTCCGGCATGAGTCACCGCTACGAAGCCACCCATGACCTCCTGACCGGTCTCCCGAACCGGCGCATGTTCTACGAGCAATCCGAACTCGCCCTCAGCGCTGCCCGCACCCGTAACCGCGTCGTCGGCATTGTGGTTATCGATCTCAACGGCTTCAAGGAGATCAACGACCGGCTCGGCCACGCAGTTGGCGACCTCGCCCTCAAACACGTCGCTACTCGCCTGATCGAACACTGCCGCTCCGACGATGTCATCGCCCGCCTGGGTGGTGACGAGTTCGCAATTTTGCTCGGAAACACCACCACGCTGACGGCGGCGTCCAGCGCCGCAACATCTATTGCCGCCGCGCTGCAGGAGCCGCTCGAGGTGGACGGCGTGCCCATGATCGTGAGCGGCAGCGTTGGCCTAGCGGTCTTCCCCGAACATGGTGACGACATCGATACCCTCTTGGGCCACGCCGACGCAGCGATGTACCAGGCCAAAGCCGGCCAGCTCGGTGTGCAGGTCTACGACGGTGAGCTTGACCGCAACGGCCCCACGCGCCTTGGTCTATTGGGCGAGCTGCGCCACGCGCTCACCAACGACCACGAGTTGTTCTTGATGTACCAGCCGAAGGTCGATCTGAAGACCAGCACCATCTCGGGCGTGGAAGCCCTCATTCGATGGAACCACCCGACTCGGGGCCTATTGACCGCTGGGTACTTCATGCCGGTAGCCGAGCAGACCGAACTGATGGATGAGATCACCATGATGGTCATTCGCCAGGCAGCAGCCCAGGCGGAACGGTGGCGAAAGCAGGGCATCAACGTTCCGATCGCCGTGAACATCTCGGCCCGCAACTTGTCGGACTACCGCTTCCCGGAGGCGGTAGATGAGGTGCTGCGCCAATTCGAGATTCCGGCCTACGGGCTCGAATTCGAAATCACCGAGAACACCGTGACGGCCGACCCGGCCCGCGCCGAGGTGATCCTCGGCAAACTGAAGCGCCTCGGCGTGCGCATCTCGGTCGATGACTTTGGCACCGGCTACAGCTCACTGGCCCACCTTCGTAGCCTGCAGCTCGACGCCATCAAGATAGACCGCTCCTTCGTGAAGGACCTCTGCACCAATAATGGCGATCGGATGATCGTGCGCTGCATTATCGACCTTGCTGCCAACCTCAACCTCACGACCATCGCCGAGGGTGTCGAGGATGCCGAGACGCTGCAACTGCTGACCGAAATGGGATGCAACGCTGCACAGGGTTACTTCCTCGGTGTTCCGACCGATGTCGATGACATCGTGCAACAAATCCTCACCCGCCAAGTACTCACTCCCGTCAGCGCTCCAGAGAAAGTTCGACCGTGATCGTCCCCGTTGCAGTCCTCATCATCGTCATCGCAGTGCCGTTGCTGGGAGGAAAACTGAGCCGTATTGGCGACATCAAACTGAAGTCGATTTGGGCGGCCGTCGGCGCCCTCTTCATCCAGATCGCCATCATCAACGTTCTTCCCCCGGGTCTTTCTAACGGCGCCCTGGCTGCCATCCACGTGGGCACCTACGTGCTGGCGGCATGGTTTGTTGTCGCGAATCGAAAGATCGCCGGGCTGCCCCTGATTGCGCTCGGCGCGGCGCTCAATCTGGCGGTCATCGCGGCCAACAGCGGCGTGATGCCTTCGTCCCCTGCTGCCTCGCACCTGGCCGGGCACGACAAGCCATCCACCAAGTTCGTGAACTCGGCCGAGACGGAAAATGCCCACCTTGCCATCCTGGGTGACAACTTCGCCGTCCCATCGGGCTACCCCCTCGCCAATGTGTTTTCCATCGGTGACATCGTGCTCGTCGCCGGTGCCGCCGTCACGTTCCACGTCGCCGGGCAGTCTCGCCTTGGACGAAAGCGCGACGTGCACTTCCGGCCCATATCCATCGACCCCTTATAAAGCACCGATCGCTCTCATCCGTAGACGACCGTCAGAGAAGGGTTGCGGCGAGGCCGGCTATTTCGCTCCGTTCGCACGCCGCTAGGCGGACACTTCCGAAGCAGCGCTGACCTTGAAACGCGTCGAGAAGCACAGCGAGACCGTTGTTGTGCTTCGACAGATACGGTGCGTCGATCTGGTCACGGTCGCCACAAAACACCACCTTGGCCCCTTCGCCCAGACGGGTCAGGATCGTCTTCACTGTTGACGGCTCGAGGTTCTGCGCCTCATCCACGACAATGAAACTGGAGTGCAGCGTTCGACCGCGTAGGTACGTGACGCTCTCCATGGTGAGTGTGCGCCGGTTCACCAGTTCCTCGATTTCGTCCTGGGCATGCAGGTAGTCCATGTCGCCGAGCAAGGCACTGACGGCGTCCACGATGGCCGACATCCACGGCGCCAGTTTCTCGTCGAGCGAACCGGGAAGGTAGCCAACCTCGGCTTTGCCGACCGGAACGATCGGTCGGTAGACCGCCACGCGGTCGTATCGCGCGTGTCTATCCATTGACTGTTCCAATCCGGCCGCCAGCGCAAGGATGGTCTTGCCGGTGCCAGCGGTGCCGTCCAGGGCGACGACCGAAATGGTCGGATCGAGCAGCAGATCAAGCGCCCCCCGTTGCTCGATTGATCGTGGTGTAAGCCCATAGGCCCGCAGGACCCGCGGAAGCGGCACAATTGCCTTATCGACGCTGCGGACCGCCACGGAGGACTCACCGCAGCGCAGCACTCCGAAAGCGTTCATGTCGAGGATTGCGACGACTTCATCTTCGGGAAGCAGATCGACAAACTCCACCCCGATCGAACTCGGATGGCACAGCTCGCGCACGAGCGCATCGCTCACTTCGAACACTGGCCACACGCCAAAACCTGGGTCGATGACCGATTCTCCGTTGCGCACGTATTCCTGCGCCTCAAAGCCAATCTGGGCAGCCTTGATGCGAAGGGCGGTGTCGTTGGTCATCAGTCGAATGACCGAACCGTGATCCCGCAGTCCGCAACAGGCGGCCAAGATCCGGTTGTCGGCCTTGGCGTCATCAAGACCGAACTGTCGGATCGCTTCCAGGTGCACGCCGTTCGTTTCGACCCGAACCGAACTACCGTTGGGCAGTTCGATCGGCGTCTGAATGTCACCTTCGTGCTGGTTGCGGAGGGCTTCGACCGAGCGCAGAGCCTCTCGCGCGGCGGCGCCGACGTCGTCCCGGCGGCTCTTCTGATTATCGAGTTCTTCGATGACGATGAGCGGGATGACGACGTCGTGGCCGTCGAAGCATCGAAACGCCGCCGGGTCAGCAATCAGCACGGAGGTATCAAGCACGACGGTTGGCCGGCCGGGCGATACACCCGGCTTTTCCTTCGGCGATCCTTTCCTGACGGGACGAGCTTTCGCTACGGGCGTCGGGCCGGGCACCGATTCATGGGAACCGATGTCACCGGAGAGGTCGTTGATCCGTGGGGGCACGTGAACTCCTGTCGGCTATCGAAACGAATCTTTCACGACACAGAGCTATCACGCCCGGCACGTCGCCGAGTGTTCATCTGCTCGTCATCAAGCTGTGACATTCGCGTCATCGATCCCGTCGGGCCTGAGCCGGGGGCGGTGGTGGCCGTTGCCGTGGTCGAACCGCTCGTGGTGCTGTCTCAGTAGGTCGGCACCGTAGTCACCGCCGTTGGGCGTGCGAACCACCGTGTGCACGTGATGGCGCGTGGGCACCTCGTTGTCGAATGCGACGCCCGGATGGTGGTCGAATTCGATCAGAATCACCGGACTATGCAACCGGTAGTAGAACGGCGAGTCGTCGTTGGTACCGCCATACCAGGAGAACCAGGTCTCATCGAGGTGCGCAGCAACCTCGGGCAGCTTGGCCGCCGCGTGTCGCTCCGCGCTCCAGCTGACGTACGTGCCAGC
Organism: Actinomycetes bacterium; assembly: GCA_031360915.1. Taxonomy (GTDB): domain Bacteria; phylum Actinomycetota; class Acidimicrobiia; order Acidimicrobiales; family Ilumatobacteraceae; genus JANMCE01. The sequence goes on from JANMCE010000057.1 coordinate 13,773, forward strand.
AAGCGACAACATGATCCGCCGCTGCGTATCGGTCATGTCGCGCCCGGCCACGCCCTGATACGGGGCGACAAGGTTGTCGTGGAACGCGCCCGCCTGCATTCGTCCGTCGAACATGTTCTGCAGGTGCATCGGGATGTCGTCGGGATGGATCGACGGGTGGATGATGGCTGTCCGGCGCTGCGCGCTGTCGAACGATCGGATGAGATCGATGCCCAGCGCTTCTTCGGGATCGAAGAGCGATATCCCTGCGTATGGTCCGCTGTTCACGCGTCGAGGTTCCGAGCCCATAAACGTCGGCGTCATGACGATTCGCCCGTCGAACACGACCGTGTTGATACACAGGTGATGGCCGTCGATCTGCCAGCCCCACGGCTCGCCACCCGAGGGAGAACCGAAGATCGACATGAAGTACGGCCACTCACCGAACGCGTTGTCATCACCAGTCAGTTCGGCGAGCAACTGATTGAGACGCATGATCGACCGCGCCTGTTGGAAGCCGCGTGCCGACAGAGTGGCACGCAGGATGTCGAGCGCTAGGTCGCGCACGGGTTGGGTGAGGTCTTCGAGCAAAAGCCCGTGGCGGAAGTGGTTCATGTGGACATTGATCCACAAACGCCACTCGGTTGCATCCATGGTGAAACTCGTCCGCTCACGCTGCTCGGCCGTCAGCGCCTGCAGGAACGCAAGTGCTGCTTCACGGATCGGCTCGGTGCTGACCTTTGGTTCATCGAGTGATCGAAAGACTGGTCGCAGCGAGCCGTCGGTGGTTAGGCCCGCCACCGGGCGAGTGAGTTCGGCGGCGCGTTCGTCGACGATCTCCAGGATCGGTGCTGGAGCGTTATCGACATGCACCCGGGCCGACATCGAAGGCAGCGGCCGGATGCCAAACCGCCGCCAGCTATCCAGGGCCTGCTCGGCTTCGGTGCCCATCGACGTGCTGACCGTTCTGGCCAGTCGCGGTTTGTCCGGCACATCGGGCCGCATTTCGGCGAGCACGTCAAGCACCGGACCAACGAGTGCCGCGTTGGTGTACACGCCAGTGGCGGTGGTGAATCGGGCACCGCCCCACGCATCTCGGAAGACCCCGCCGGCTTCGGCCAAAATCAGGCTGGTGGCCGCGAAATCCCAGATACCACCCAGGGTCAAAATCGCAACATCGAGTTCGCCGGTGGCGACCATGACCGCATCAAGGGCAAAGCAGTGGCTGCGCGGTGAGACGGGGGGCGTGAACCGCCGGGTGACCTTGTTGCGCCAGCCGAGCAGCATTCCCTCGGACGGAATCACGGTGACAGAAGCGTCCGCGAGCACGACGCCCGTGCCACACCGGATCGGCATCGGAGTCGAGAGCGCGCCGTCGGCCGAGTGCTGCGCTGAGCACGCCCCCTCGCCACGCACCGCCCACCAACGTCGACCCCACATCGGAGACGACACCATGCCGACCGCGATCTCGCCATCGATTTCGAGGGCAAGGATGGTGCCCCACCCGGCGTGGCCAGCCGCATAGTTATGGGTGCCGTCGATCCCGTCGAAGATCCAGCGCCGACCTGACGACCCGTCGTGCGGTCCCACTTCCTCGCCGATCACCGCATCTTCTGGGTGTTCGGCTCGCACCAGTTCGAGCATGGCCTGCTCGACGTCGAAGTCCACCTGCGACACCGGTGTGCCGTCACCCTTGGTCGTCGTGCGTAACTCCTCCGACCGAAAATGAGCCACGGAAATGCGGTCGGCGGCATCGGCCAAAAGATGCGCAAACTCGAGATCCCCCATGGAGGAAGCCTACCCCCGTCGTTTCAGCCGTTGAGGCCCAAGCCGCGCTGGCCGATGTCGTTGAGCTGATCGATGCGAAAGCGGCTTGTCCATTCAAAAACTGTTGCGCAATCACCATGTGCGGATGCTGGCGCGCTTCCATCTGCGCCTCCGACCAGTAGATCGGGTAGATCTCCGGCTTCGATCCCACCGATGCAAAAAAGTCATCGGCCGGCCCGCGGTAGTTCTCGAGGAAGCGGTTGCTCTCGACGTAATCAACGATGTCGGCATCCCACTGCTGTGCTTCAGCACGGTCAAACGCGGACGAATGGCGCGCTTGATCTCGCGGATTGAGGAGGGCACGTCGTCCGGAATGGCGTCCCAGCTTGGTAAGTCCGGCAACTGACTCAAGCCCCGTCGACCAACTGCATGTATTGGGCCTCCGGCTGGATCTGGCTAAGCCAATGCTTCACCAGCGCAGGATCGTGGGGAGCGGCATGAACCCCTGGCTCTATCTCGCCGCGTAGCAACGACTCGACGGCGATGGCGACGGGGACTGATACCAGGCGGCCCATCGCCGAGCCGTTCTCATCGCCAGCCGCGTCGAGGGCCCAGGTCTCGTGGAACACCACCGCCCCATCGCGTTCGGCCTGCAACGAGACGAACAACACCACCCGATCAGGTTCCCCGGGTGCGTAAGAGTTCTCGGCCAGAAGCTGTGCCGACATCTCGGCTAAGCGAGCGTCGCCAACGGGACCGCTAAGCGTTTCGATTTCTTGGAAGACCGGCGTCCACGCCTCCGTCCAGCCGTTCAGTCGAAGAGTGCCTCGCACGAAGTCACGGACCTTCCAAGCCGGGTCGAACCGATAGTCCTCCATGAATGGGTAACTGTCGCGATTGGGGTAGACCTCAAAGGTCTCGGGCTGGGGAAGAGGGGCGGTGTAGCTACTGATGGCATTCCAGGGTCGGTCGACTCGAACTTCGTTAAAGTCCCGCAAGCTTCGGGACGGGGACCGCAACGCTTTCAGAACACCAAGAGGCGCCCAGCTGAACTTGTACTTGAAGTCGTTGGCGATCTTCGGCACACCACCGCAGTACGATGAAAAGCTCACCACGTTGTCGAGGTCGAAAGCCGACGATGCGCGGTAACGGGCGACGAGATCGTGCGCCATCAAATGATCGAGGCCCGGATCGAGTCCGACTTCGTTGACCGACACCAAACCCAACGCCTTGAACTCAGCGTCGAGAGCGCGCATCTCTGGCGCGATGTACGACGATGATGCGAAGTGGGCCGACTTGTTCAGGCAGACCTGCGCAATGCCAACGTGCTGGTCGGCAGGCAGCATCGAGACCGCCAGATCTCCTGGTGCAAGGGCGTCGCTGAGTGCGTCGAGCGAGAACTCGCGGATGTCGTCGGTGAGGTCGCCAACCAACTCGCGCGCCTTCTCCGCGGTCCGGTTCCACACCACCACCTGGTGCCCATTTTGGAGAAGTCGTCGCAAGCCGGGGCCCGAGGACAGGCCCGTTCCACACCAGTGAATCATCATGGGCACGTTCCTAGCAGAAATGCTGTGCGCCCACGCTGCCCGACTTCCTCGCTACAGGCTAAACGTGAGCCTCAAACACTGCCTGCGCGCGATGCCAGACGCCCGTACCACCGTCGCGTGCGTCGAGGTCGGCCAAGCTCATCAGCGAAGGCAACAGTTGCTCGGCATAATCCGTGCTGCTTTCGATCGGCAGTAACGATGGAAGGTTGTCGATGGCCATGACATCGAGCGGCGGCCTGTCGGCAACACGCAGCGCTGGCGCCGCCCAGGTGGTCACCCGGTCACAGACCTTGATCGGCGAAAACTTCGACGTCGGGTCACACGCAATATCGCCGATAACCGTGAGGCGTCGCTCAGCATCTCGGGCCGACGCTGGAACGAACACCGGACAACCCGGTCGGGCGAGAATGCAGTTGAAGAACAAGTCGTGCTGCAACACCTCAGGGAAGGGTCCGCCGTTGGCAGTCTCCGCCAGATCCCATTTCGTGACCGCGATGTCCATGGCCTCACAAAAGTCCGAGGCACCGGTGCCAACGCGCCCGAGGGCCCCGATGACCATCGCGTTCGGCTTCGGTCCGTCGTACAGATTGGTGAGCGCTTGAAGCAGCGCGGCCCTGTCCGCAAATCGCGAGATTGGCCCGGCGAGCTCACCAAGTTGCTGGGCCACCCAACAGTGATAGGAAACCGCAGCACCAGCGAACCCGGCCCAATACCCGAATGCTGCGACTCGACGACCGCTCTCATCCACGAGGTATTCGAGGTCGAGGAGGGTGCCACCGCCAGCGGCGAATCGGTCGAGAAGGAGGCGACCGGCGCTCTGGCCTTTGTAGGCGTGACCGAACATGATCTGTCGATGGCGAAGCGGTGTGCCGTCTTCGGGAACTTCCTTGAGACCGAACACGATGGCATCGGCCGGGGCATCAGGCCAAGAGTTCTCGGGCGCAATCGCACAGCCCGCGGCGGCATAGCCATCGATCGGGATCGCCCGAACCGAACTCTGCTCAACAGTGACCTTCACCCCTGCAGCCCGGAGGGCAACGACCCCAGCGGGCGTGATGCCCACCCGCGCTTCGTTATCTCGCTGCTCGGCCCGAACCCAAAGATGCGTCACCGCATTGCCCTCGTTGTCTTCACCTCGTGAGCGTAGCGGGGGCCTCGGATGCGCTACATCCATCGTGCCCTCACCTCACTCGTATCCTCTCGCCCGCTGGCAACTTTCGGCCTGCGACGCTGGTGGCGAACTCGCCAGACCGAAAGCTCCGGGAGCGACCGATCCGGCGTTGAGCTTTCGGTCGGGGAAGTCGTCAGCCGACTCGCCAGACCGAAAGATCGGTCGACCGGGTAGAGCTGAGCAAGTCCGGTGCGATATCTGGTAAATCACATCATCGATCTCGGGTCAGTATTCGCCCTTGATGACGAAGTATGAGCCGCGGATGACTCCGGCGAGTTTCGACTTCTGCCGAGCGAACTTGAAGCGCGATGCGAGCTCGTCGGGGATTTCCATGCCTTCGGAGAGCTTGAACCCGACCGCCCGCTTCGGCGCGTCACCATCGACGGTGTACATCACATTGATGGACAGACCGCTCTCGTAGAACACGTACGTCATCTTGATGTTCTCCACCTGGAAAGCGGTGGCCTCGAGTGGCTTCGATGCAATGACGATGTCTCGTTCCTCCTTGAGGATGCGATGCACGTAGTCGACGGCGGCTTTGGCCTTGCTGGCCGGTTCCACGGTAAAGACGTGGTCGTACTTGTTCTTGAAGTAGCGAGCCTCATTGGCCCGCAGACCCGCAAGCGCATCCGCTATCGGCGACGACTCCAGGCCAACGGTCGAGACCGTCGTGAAATCCACTGTGTAGGACATGAGGTGAACAGTACGCCAGGCAACGCTGGTCCAGATCGTGTATCACGGTGGTGCTCGATCTGCACCGCATCGCTCCGCCAGTTTCGGGCCCGCGGCAAGGGGAGGGATGTCGTATGGCAACTGACGACGGTAACTACGGCCAGTACTGCCCGATCTCACGGGCTCTTGAGGTGCTGGGCGAGCGATGGTGTCTGCTCATCGTGCGAGACATGCTGTGCGGCTACACCCGCTTCAACGAACTTGCCCGCGGAAATCCGCGGCTCTCGCGGTCACTGCTCACGAATCGATCTGCGTGACGCACAACGCTCAGGCACGATCGAACTACATGGAGCGCCCGCTCTCGTGCGACGGGCGAGCGACCTTTTCCTCCTTAGCCCCATTGCCTACGCCGTGGCCGCCAACCGACGATCCTGAAGCACGGTCCTCATTGATCGTGCGATCAGGCATGCTGGCGGGTTGGTTCGTAGGCGAAGTAGGCGCGTTGTTTGGATATGTGGTCGGAGATGTACTTCGCGTCGTGCCAGACACCCCAGATGAACGACGACCCTCGGCGCGTCTGCCACGGCTGTCCGAGGAAGTACACGCCGGGTTCGGCTGACACGCCACGATGGTGGAGCGGCCGTCCGTTGTCGTCAACCGCGCGGAGCTTCATCCAGCTGAAATCGACCGCATATCCGGTAGCCCAGATGATGGTGCTGATGCCCACGTCCGCAAGGTTCAGCGCCAGGAGCGGTGCGGTCACGCATTCCGGGTCGGGCAAGATGTCGCGGGCCGACGGTTCGGGTGGCAAGTCAACACCATGTTCGCGGATATAGGCGTCGGCCTGGTCCAGCAGCGACAAATAGTCGACGTCGCCGCGGGCGAGGTTGTCTGCCAGGTTGGACGAAAAATGAAGCACGCCATCAGCGAACGAATGCGTTGTGCCAAGGAGTGTTAGCCCGCGCTCGACCATACGACGGAAGTCGACCGTGTGGCCGCCGTCGGCACCGCTGACGGCGATGGTCGTGTGGGCTGAACCGGGCATTGTTTCGTCGTCCCACTTATTCAGCACGCCAAGCCACCACACGAAGTCCCGCCCGCGATAGCTCCTTGGCGGACGACCGTGCGCTCCGACCGACAGGTAGACACGCCGGCTTGTCCGTGCCAATTCATCCGCTATCTGCGCACCCGACGAACCGCTACCTACGACCAGTACCGCACCTGCGGGCAACTGCGCAGGGTTCCGGTAGGCGTTGGAATGCATCTGCACGATCGGTGCGTCATCGGGAACGATCGCCGGTAGGACGGGCCGTTGAAACGCGCCGGTCGCAGCCACCACGTAGTCGGCCTCGATGGCACCGTTCGATGTCTCAATGTGGAATCCGGGGCGGCCAACGTTGCGGCGTACCTCCGTTACGTTGACCCCACAACGGATGGGAGCGTTGATCTTTTCGGCGTAAGCCACGAAGTAGTCGGCGACTCTTTCCTTGGATGGGAATGCGTCAGGATCGCAATCGTCGAACTGCAAGCCAGGGAATCGGTCATGCCACGCCGGTCCGTTGGCTACCAGCGAATCCCATCGCTCAGAACGCCAACGTTCGGCTATCCGGTGTCGTTCCAGGACGAGATGCGACACCCCACTCGCACCGAGATGCTCGCTCATCGCGACACCCGCCTGACCACCTCCGACAACGAGTACTTCGATCTTCTCGACTGACATGTGCTCACGGTACCGAACAACGACGACTCCGTCTCAGCTCGCGCTGCCGGACCAACCGGCGACGCCAACAATGCGCATCACAAGAATCCGGGCGAAGGGTTGTTCTTGGTACTGCCGATAGCGCCCGGCCAGTCGTACGGCCAGGTCGGCAACGCGGTCGGGTTCGGCGTCGGCCTGCCAACGCAGCTCTGCCCGGACCCACCACAGTCGTGTCCAGTCGACGGGGTCCCAGTGCTCGGCCAGCATCGTGGCACGAGGGTCAGCCTCCAGGTTTCGCTCCCGCTGCAACCGTAACGACGCCTTCGGCTTCACCAAGTCGACGGGTACGCCCATGTAGCCGTCGTCATCCACCGCGTAGGCGACAGGTACCGCGTCCACACCTCGCTCGGCGTGCACCGTGCACAGGATTGCGTGGTCATGCGCCATCAGCCTGGCGAGTGCCTGTTCTTCGTCGAGCTTCATCGGACCTAAGCATGGCGCGAATCATCAACTGATCAACAACTACGAACGCGATCGTTGATGACCGCTGCCAAGCGCCGTTACGCTCACGTCGTGATCGATCCCACACGCGCTCAGGACGTTGTCGTCACCTTCAACCAAGAGAGAATGGGGTGAACCTGGCCGTCTGGGTAGAGCGCCACGGCCGCTTGCGGCCGGATGAACCGGCGCTGGCCGAGGGCGAGCGCGTGCACGCCAGTTGGGTCGAGTTGGCCGCCCGCACCGCCGGTTTGGCTGGCGGCCTCCGCGAATCCTTCGGCCTGTCACCCGGAGACCGGGTCGCCATCGTGATGCGCAACCGACCCGAGTACCTTGAGTGCCAGTTCGCCATTTGGCACGCCGGTCTTGTGGCCGTACCAGTCAACGCCCGCCTTCACCGAGACGAGATTGCCTACATCCTCGAACACAGCCAGACTACCGTCGTCGTGACTGATGCCGACCACGCCGCTGACGTCGAGTCGCTCATCGGCACCGTCTCCTCGTTGCAGGCCGTGGTGGTGGCACCCGGTGAACGGTGGGACCGGCTCACGGCCTCGTCACCTTCGCGGCTCATTGACCGCCAACCGACCGACCCGGCTTGGCTGTTCTACACCAGTGGTACCACCGGACAGCCCAAAGGCGCCACCCTCACGCATCGCAACCTGCTGATGGCCACACTCAGCTACTTCGCCGACATCGACCCAGTGATGTCGCAGGACAGCATCCTGCACGCGGGCCCGCTGTCTCACGGCTCAGGTCTCTACGGCCTGCCCCATGTGGCCCGCGGGGCGGTCAGCGTGATTCCGCATTCCGGTGGCGTCGACGGCGCAGAGATCGCGTCGCTCATCCAGCGCTGGACCGGAATGTCGTTCTTCGCCGCGCCCACCATGGTGAAGCGCCTCACCGGAGACCCGGCCATTGCCGCGGCCGACCTGTCCAACCTGAAGACCATCATCTACGGCGGCGCGCCGATGTACCTGCCTGATCTTGAAGACGCGTTGACCGTCTTCGGACCGCGCTTGGCCCAGATCTACGGGCAGGGTGAGACACCGATGACCATCACGGCTCTGTCCAAAGCCGACCATGCCGACCGTACCCATCCCCGGTGGCAGGACCACATGCAGAGTGTCGGCACGCCCCGCACCGACGTCGAGGTGCGCATCGTCGACCCAACGGACCGCGAAGTCCCCGTCGGCGAGATCGGCGAGATCGTGGTGAGAGGCGATGTGGTGATGGCCGGTTACTGGCAACAGCCGGAGGCCACCGCTGACGCACTGCGCGGCGGCTGGCTCCACACCGGCGACGTCGGCAGCTTCGACGCCGACGGGTACCTCACCCTGCGCGACCGGTCGAAGGACCTCATCATCAGCGGCGGAATGAACATCTACCCGCGCGAGGTGGAAGAGGCGTTGCTCGTCCATCCAGGGGTTCGAGCAGTCTCGGTGATCGGCCGGCCCGACCCGGAGTGGGGCGAATCGGTGGTGGCGTTCGTGGTCGCCGATGGCAGCGCGCTGCCATCCACGGACGATCTCGACCGAACGTGCCTCGATCGCATTGCCCGGTACAAGCGTCCCAAGGAGTACCGCTTCGTCGACAGTCTGCCGACGAATAACTACGGCAAGGTCGTCAAACGCGAACTGCGCGACCTACTTCGGGAGGAACAGCGGGAAACGTGACGGTGATGTGCGTGCCAACGCCGACAGTGCTCGACAGGTCGAGCGTGCCGTTCATGGCCTCCGTCAGCCGTCGAGCGAGGACGAGGCCAAGGCCAGCTCCGCCTTCGCGTCCGGCGTCGGCGCCGAGGCGGTCGAAGGGCACGAACAGTCGGGCAAGAAGTTCCGCTGGAATGCCAGGCCCCTGGTCGGTGACGTGAATAGTGGCGAACCCACCGCTGGCTTCGGTGCTCACATGCACCGCGCTGTTGGCTGGTGAGAATCGGACGGCGTTCGACAGGAGGTTCAGCAACACCTGCTGCAGGCGGCGACGATCGCCAACGACAGCAACCGACCGCCCGCTTCGCTCGAGACGGACACGGCGTCGATCGGCGACGGGCTGCATCAGGTCGAACGATTCGGCGACGACATCGTTGGCGTCAATGGCGCCGAGCGTTATCGGCATTGCGCCTGCTTCAACACGCGCGAGGTCGAGCACATCGTCGACGATGGACAAGATGTGGGCCGATGCGATGCCAATTTTCTCGAGCGCTAGGCGGCGCTGATCGGGTGAGAGGTCGAGGCTCTGTAGGTTCTCCGTGAAGCCGGTGATGGCCTGCAGCGGGGTTCGGAGTTCGTGGCTCAGCGCCGTGACGAACTGCGATTTGGCCAGGTTCGCCCGTTCCGCCGTCTGTCGGGCCAGGTCAGCCCGATGGCGGGCCTCGCGTTCCCTTGACGCTTCGTCGTGCTCGACAGCAAGTGACGCGAGGTGGGTGAACCGGCGCACGAGTTCTTGATCGCGATGATCGGGCTCGTACGGCGTCGGGTGGTACACGGCGAAGGTTCCGACCACCCGCGACTGGCAGCGGATTGGGCTCGACCAGCAGGCCCGCAAGCGGTAGCTCGCCGCGAGCTCACGGAACTGCACCCATCGTGGGTCGGTCGTGACGTCGACAGCGATCACCGACTCATCGAAGTAAACCGCGGTTCCGCACGAGCCAGCCAGCGGCCCCGGAACCAGCCCGTCGATTACCGCCGAATAGGCCTCGGGAAGGGTCGGCGCCGAGCCGTGCCGCAGCGTACCCGCATCGTCGAGCAGCAGGATCGAACACTGGCTTGCCGGCATGAGATCCTCGAGCGCGCTGACGACCGAGTCGAGTACGTCCGACAGCGAGGTTCCCGACGTGATCTCCTCCATGACTGCGGTCTGGCGATCGAGCACCGCGGTCGCTTCGTCACCGGAGAGCACGATCACCCGTCCCACCGGTACCCGACCGCGCGGACCGTGCGGAGCAGCATGGGGTGCTGCGGATCGGCCTCGACCTTGAGCCGCAGGCGATAGACGTGTTCGGTGACGGTCGACTCGTTCTGCCAACCCGAATCGCTCGACCAGACCGCGGCCAAGAGTTCCGACCGGCGAAAGACGCGCCGGGGATGACCCACGAGATGCGCAAGCAGGTCGAACTCCTTCGCGGCAAGCTCGATTGGCATTCCGTCGATCCAGACGTTGCGCGAGTCACGGTCGACCTCGACGCCAGAGCCCGTCGGGCTGAACGGCTGCTTTCCGCCGGGGCTCGGCCCGGCGCAGCGACGCAGCAGCGACCGAGCTCGCGCTGCGAGCTCACCGGGCGAGAACGGCTTGACGAGATAGTCATCCGCGCCGAGATCGAGGCCGACGATGCGATCGGTCTCACCATCTCGGCCCGACAGCACGATGATCGGCAAACGGCAATGTCCGTTGCGAGCCTCGTTCGTTCGCAGGCGCTTGAGGATGTCGAGCCCGCCGAGCCCGGGCAGCGACAGGTCGAGGATCATGAGCGAAGGTGCCGACGACTCGATCGCTTCCATGGCACTCAGCCCGTCATCGACGGCACACACCTCGAAGCCGTCGGCCTCGAGCGCCCACGTTACGGCGGTACGAACGCCGTCGTCGTCGTCGACGACCAGCACACGGGAACGTGATTGCATCCCCTAAAGGTAGCCGTTGTTGGAGAGTTGAGATTCCGTTGATCGCTTGGCAAGCGGCCGTTCTCTACGGTGCCAGACGTCACACCCGGCCAGACCGCACCACAACCACGAAACCGAGGATGTCATCCCATGAAACTCGCTCTGTACCTGCCAAACTTCCGCGACAAGGTGACCGTCAAGGAACTCGCAGATCTCACTGATCTCGCCGAGGAACTTGACTTCGACTCGGTCTGGACGCTTGACCGCATCGTCGTTCCCGAAGCATCCGATCGTGGTGAACTCAAGTTCCCGTTCGGCATGATGGAGCAGTTCCCGCTGCAAATGCCCGTGTCGGCCCGTGGCGAATTCCTCCAGGGCTGGCCGTTGCTCCCGTGGCTAGCGGCGAGGACCGCAAAGGTTCGGATTGGCATGAGCATCACCGACACCCCGTACCGCGCTCCCGCCGTCTTCGCGGCCGAGTGCGCCACCATCGACCATCTGTCGAACGGACGTTTGAACGTAGGTGTCGGCTCGGGCTGGATGCCCGAGGAGTTCGCCGCCGCGAGCGCCTCGCACATCTTCCCCAAGCGACACAAGCACGTGCGTGAGACCATCGAAATCATGCAGGGCATCTGGGGCAACGAGCTGTTCGAGTATCACGGCGAGTTCGCCGATTTCGAAAGCTGCGGGTTCGGCGCCAAGCCACTGCAGAAGCCCGGCCCGCCGATCTATTTCAGCGGACTCAAGGACCCGAAGCGCTCGGCAAACCGCATCGCCAAGTACGGCCTGGCCGGCTGGATCGGCATCCAGGACACGCCCGAGGAGATCAAGCGCTGGAAGACCGAGATCCAGCGTGAGCTCACCGACATGGGCAGCGATCGCTCCCTCGATGACGGCTTCGACATGTGCAGCATGATCTGGTTCGTCATCACCGACGAGAAGACCGATCAGACTCCGAACGGCAAGCTCACCAACCTGCTGATCGGCACCGCGGATCAGATCACCGACAACCTCAAGCGCTACAAGGAAGCAGGCATGACCATGCCGCTCCTGTGGCCGCCGTTCACCGATGTGCCAGTGTCGAAGACGCTCGACGATCTCAAGCGCCTGCAGAACGACATCATGCCCAAGGTCAACGCTACGTAGTTCCGCACGCGGGCAGGCAGGCAGGAAACGAGTCATGATTAGGCAGACCCAAACTCAGAAGGCTTGATTATGTCCTCGAACGATCCGCTTCTTCAACCGTTCACGCTGCGACATCTCACGCTGCGGAACCGGATCTTTTCCACATCGCATGAGCCGGCGTATTCCGAGGACGGGATGCCGAAGGACCGCTACCGGCTCTATCACGTGGAGAAGGCCAAGGGCGGCGTAGCGATGACCATGACGGCCGGCTCGGCCGTGGTGTCACCCGATTCGCCGCCCGCGTTCGGGAACCTCCATGCCTACAGCGACGACATCGTGCCGTGGATCCGTCGAATGACCGACGAGGTGCATGAGCACGGTGCGGCGTGCATGATTCAGCTCACCCATCTTGGGCGGCGCACCAGTTGGGGCCAAGACGATTGGCTGCCCGTCCTCGCCCCGTCGGCGTTGCGCGAACCTGCGCACCGGACCATTCCCAAGGAAGCCGAGGAGTGGGACATCGAGCGGATCATCGGTCACTTCGCCGATGCAGCCGAACGGATGCAGTCCGCAGGCATGGATGGCATTGAAATTGAGGCCAACGGTCATTTGTTCGACCAGTTCTGGTCTCCACTCACCAACCATCGCGCCGATGAGTGGGGCGGTTCGCTCGACAACCGCCTTCGCTTCCCGCGGGAAGTTTTACGCGCCATCCGTGCACGGGTCGGCGCCGGGTTCATCGTCGGCATCCGACCAGGGCTCGACGAAAGGATCGCTGGCGGCCTCGATCCTGCGGCTGGGCTGGAGATCCTGCGCCTACTTGAGTCGGAGGGTCTGATCGATTTCGTCAACGTCAACCGAGGCACTATCGCCAAAGATCCCGACCTGGTCGACCTCATCCCTATCCAAGGCATGCCGTCGGCTCCGCACCTCGACTTCGCAGGCGAAGTTCGCCGTCACACCAAACTCGCCGTGCTGCATGCGGCCAAGATCGATGATGTGGCGACGGCGCGCCATGCGATAGCCGAAGGCAAGGTTGACCTAATCGGCATGACCCGCGCCCAAATGGCAGACCCACACCTGGTCCGCAAAATCTTGGAAGGCCGCGAAGCCGAAATCCGACCATGCGTAGGTGCCACCTACTGCCTCGATCGCATCTACGCCGCGGGTGAAGCGCTGTGTATCCACAATGCTGCGACATCTCGTGAAGAGACCATGCCGCACATTGTCCCGAAGGCAACCGCGCCTCGACGCGTCGTGATTGTCGGCGCTGGGCCCGGTGGGCTGGAAGCTGCTCGGGTCGCCGGTGAGCGCGGCCACCACGTCACCGTCCTTGAGGCGATGCCGTGGGCCGGCGGCCAGATCCCGCTCGCTGCCCGAAACCCGCGCCGAAAGGATCTCGTCGGCATTATCGAGTGGCGCGTCGCCGAACTGGAACGCCTCGGCGTCGAAGTGCTCTACGACGTGTTCGCGGAAGCCGATGACGTGCAGCGCATGCAACCCGACGCGGTCATCATCGCCACCGGTGGTCTCCCCCGGTCGGCTGAGGACGAAGGCGTCACGGTGGAGCGTGGCGCAACCGTCGCCACGTCGTGGGATGTGCTCGCTGGCGAGGTCACGCCGCGCGGAGAAGTGTTGTTCTACGACGACAACGGAACCCATTCGGCACTGTCGGCTGCCGAGTTCATCGCCCGGTCCGGCGCATCGCTTGAGATCGTTACTCCTGAGCGCACGCTAGCGATCGAAGTCGGTGGCATGAACCACGTACCGTACGCCCGCGCCTTCAACGAGACCGACACGCGGGTCACCCTCAATCAGCGCGTGCTATCCGTGCGCCCCGAGAACGGAAGACTCTGCGTGGAGATCGGCTCAGACCACAGCCCACACACGACCACGCGACACGTCGATGTTGTCGTGGCTGATCACGGCACATCGGCCAACGCCAATCTCTACTTCGAACTCAAGCCCGGTTCATCCAACCTTGGTGCGGTGGATTACCTCGCCCTCACTGAAGGCCGCCCCCAGTCGCTCGTCCGCAACCCGGACGGCCAGTATCAGCTCTTCCGCATCGGCGACGCCGTCGCCAGCCGCAACATCCACGCCGCCATCTACGACGCCCTCCGCCTCGTCAAAGACCTCTGAGCAGAAGACCTCCGTTGACTGTGAATGATCTCATGTCATCAATTCTTGGTAGATTCCTTGCGCGAGCGGCTCCGTCGGTCTGGGCTCGTCGTGCCGAGGCCAGTCGCCGGGTCGGGCGAAACCAAGCGGCCGGACCCTGCAGTCGTTGCTGCAGCAATGGCGGCCGCAGGTCGGGGCACACCTCTGTCTGAGTTCGTGTCGACCGGCCGCGGGTGACTGCGACGTACCTCGACTCGTCGGCGATCGTGAAGCTCTATGCCGACGAGGAGCATCATGACGTTGTTCGCTCTCCTCCAGGCGGCCTCGTAACGGCATCGCTCGCGCGTGTCGAGGTAGTTGCTGCGTTCTATGGCAAGGCGCGCTCAGGCGAAGTGCCGATCGCTGTCGCGCAGGTGCTCGCAACGGTCTTCCTCGCCGACTGGAACGAGGGCCGATTTCTGGCGGTCAGTTCCGATGCCCAGATCGAGTTAGAAGCCACAACTCTTGTAGCGCGCTACCCGTTGCGCGGCTTTGACGCCATCCACCTCGCCACCGCAAACGCAGCACGACGCTCAGTACCCGAATGCTCGACCTTTGCCTGCTTCGACAAGAAACTGAATGTGGCGGCCGCCGGTGAGCTCTTCACCCTGCTGACAGCCGACGCCTGAACCGGGCACGGCGGTACGCTGCGTTGATGGCAGACAAGCCAAAGGTCGAAAGCCGCGCCGGGGTTGATTTTACGAATCTCGATCAAACGTTGTTTGACGGCGCCGGTGTAACGAAACGTGATCTGGTGAACTACCTGGACGCCGTGCACGATCGCATCCTGCCCGAATTGCAGAATCGGCCCCTGTCCGTCATACGGGTGACCAGCGGTCAGGGCCCCTTCATGCAGAAGAATGTGCCGAAGTACACGCCCGACTGGGTAGCGACCACGCCGGTCTGGGCCGAGGCATCCAAACGGACCGTTACGTATGCCCTCTGCAACGATCGCCGCACGTTGCTGTGGTTCGCCAACCAGCGAGCCGTCGAATACCACCCAACGCTGACACTGGCAGAGCAGCCCGATCATGCAACTCATCTGGTCATCGACCTCGATCCCCCGAGCGACACCGACTTTGCGAAGACGGTGACGGCTGCTCATCTTGTTCACCAGGCGCTCACTGACGCTGGCCTCATTGGAGCATTGAAGACGAGCGGCGCCAAGGGCCTCCACGTGTTCGTAGCCATCGCGGCAAACGTGACGATGGACGACGCCACCGCAGCAACGCGCGCGATCGCGCGACGAGTGGAACAGCTCGATCCAGCGACCGCTACGACAGCGTTTCTGAAAGCGGACCGGGAAGGGAAAGTGTTCGTAGACGCCACTCGATCGGGCGGGGCTACCGTGGCTGCGGCCTACAGTCCGCGTGCTCGTCCTGGTCTGCCTGTGTCATTCCCTGTGACATGGGACGAACTCGACCACGTCACACCCGCCGACTTCACGATCCTCACTGCGATCGAGCTATTGGGTGATCGGAATCCCTGGCAGGCAGCACTCGCTGCTCCCCAGATGATCCCCGCCGACCTCGTCGCCGAAGGTCACGAAATCCCCATTCCACGAGTGGCGGCGATGCACGAAGGGAAACGCCGCGCCAACGCTCGTCGGAAAGACGAGCCCGACTGCGCAGGGTGATGAGGAACTCCGACATGACCCCGCCTTTGACGGATGAGCGATCCAACGCCGATCACGTCCGAGCGCGCCGTTCCAACGCTTTCTCGGTCAGGCCGGAGCTACGACAGCGATGCCGTTCGCTCGCGCAGCCTCGGCCATCCGGTCGTCGTAGGTGACCATGCCTTCGAGGTCGTCGCCGAGAACGAGGGCCGCTGCGATGTGGACCGCATCAAGCGTGCGCAGGATTGTCGGATCGAGCAGACCGGCATCTTCGAAGATCGCGGTCGTCGTCTCGATGAGCGTCACCGAATCAAGAACCTCCCTGGCCTGCACGACGCGGTCAGGTGCAGCACGTCGGACTGCTCGAACGAGTTCGGTTCGGGCAAGGTCG
>JANMCE010000371.1:0-4486 GCA_031360915.1 Actinomycetes bacterium
AACATCGTGAATCGGCGGCGCTCGTGGTCGAACCCGCTCGATGCATCGCTGTACGCCAACTCCGTCGATCGGCCCACATACGATGCAATGACGAGCGCAGTGCGAGCGGCACTTCCCGATCTGCGTCGATGGATGCGATGCAAAGCCGAGTTGCACGGATACGTCGGGGGCCTGAGGTGGTCTGATCTCTTCGCTCCACTGCCGACCTCACCCGCTGAGGTGTCGTGGAGCGACGGCTGCGATCAGGTGCGTGAGGCCTTTGCCGCGTACTCGCCGTCGCTCGTGGCACTGGCCAACCAAGCCATGTCAGATCAGTGGATCGACGCCGAACCCAGGGCAGGCAAGCGGGGCGGTGCCTTCTGTACATCGCTCAAGGGTGACCGTTCGATTGTGCATCTCAACTGGTCGGGCTCGGCCGAAAACGTGTCCACTTTGGCCCACGAGTTGGGCCACGCCTATCACAACGCACAGTTAGCATTTCGCACACCAATGCAGCGAGCGCTGCCGATGGCGCTGGCCGAGACGGCCAGCATCTTTTGCGAAACGCTGCTGACCGAAGCCGGTCTCGGACAGGCGACTCCTCTACAACGCCTCAGCCTTTTGGACACGGACCTCATCGGCACCAACCAGGTCGTGGTCGACATCTTCTCCCGTGTGCTCTTTGAAAAGGAAGTGTTCGCGCGACGCCAGAAACGATCGCTTACCACCGATGAACTCTGCGAGGTCATGGCCCAGTCGCAGCAGGAGGCCTACGCCGATGGCCTCGCCGAAGGCAGTAGACATCCGTACATGTGGGCCGTGAAACCGCACTACTACAACTCTCATTTCTATAACTGGCCGTACACGTTCGGACTGCTGTTCGGCCTCGGTCTCCACTCCGTTTATCAGGGTGATCCTGAGCGTTTCCGATCGGGTTACGACGACTTGCTCTCCAACGTCGGTATGGCATCAGCCGTCGACCTCGGCAAACCGTTCGGCATTGCCGTGGATGACGACGCCTTCTGGCACGCCAGCCTCGACATCGTGCGCCGACGGATAGCTGAATACGAATCGCTTGCAGCTGGTGCGAAGATGACACCATGACCATGACGGAAACGTTCACCGATGAGGAGTTGACCGAACTCGCTCTTGCTGCCGACCCCGATGCGCCGCCGGCTGAGGACGCGGTGCCATTCGATGAGCTCTATGGCGAGCCAGGTCTGCAACTGCTGCCGTCGTGGTACATGCCAGCGCCAACCCGGTTCAACAACGGACACCACCGCACTCTCAAACGCATCGCGGTCGTGATCATCATCATTGCCTTCCTCGCCATCAACGCCTACGGCCTCTGCAGCACCTACGGCAAAATTGAACTTGCCTGATCTGCCCGCTCATGGCATGAAATGTCTTGCGTGTTGACGTCAGCGAGGCATGTTGAGGTAGTTGTAGATCGTGATGCGGCTGACGCCGAGGGCATCGGCGACCTGGTCGACAGCGCGACGCATGGTGAAAGCCCCACGCTCATCGAGCAGGCGGACGACTCGCTGTTTCTCCTCACGACTCAATGACGTAAAGTCCGCGCCGATCTCCGCGACAACACCTTCCACCAGCCGGTCAATCGCGCCGTGCAGCGGCGGGGTACGCAGGGCTCCGACGACTTCGCCATCCCATACCAGTGGAATGTCACTTGCGGTCTGATTGGCGGTCGTTACAACCTCACCGCCGAGGGCGGCTGCGACCGGCGCCATCGACGCAAGAAACTTCGCTACCTCGTTACTCACGTGGAGACCTGGAAAGAAATCCGGGTGGCTCCAGCGGCGAACGCGTCTAGCACGATCTTTTCCAACGCGGCCGCTATCTGTCCGATGGAACCCTGGCCGACGTTGGAGAACGGACCCATATCGACGCCCAGTCCAGCCTCGTTTGCGGCGTCAATGGCTGCCGTGACATAGGGCCCGGGGTGACCCTCCACAAATGGTTCGACAGTAAAACCAAGGACAGCTGGTTGCGGAGACATCACAAAACGATAGTGGTGTGACGGATACCCCTTGAACTTGTACGAAAAATCAACCCGATTCGGTCGCCCCCACCGAGGGTGTTCACTACCTTCGAGGCAGTCATGGGAGTGCGACCTTCAACCTGTCTCGTCATACGAGCGGTGGGTCACGACCCTCGTTCCGACCAGCTTTTGACCGACGCTCACGCCCTCGGTATTTCGGGACTCACTGCGGTCACCTGGAGCGATCTGGTGTTCTTCGACGGCAAGTTGAGCGACAAATCGGTTCAGCTGGTCAGCCAGCGTCTGCTCAGCGATCCACTCCTGCGCACGGTCTCTCCCCACACCAAAGCGAGGGCCGGGGTGATCGTGGTTGAAACCACCTTGCTGCCTGGCGTGACTGACTCTCGGGCCGAAGCCATTGTGCGTGGCGCCAAGCTCGTCGGGCTGGGCGACATCGGCCAGGTCGCCACCGGTCGCCGTTTCGAGCTGACCGGCGTTCTTCGCGATGAAGATCTTCAGCACCTTGTCTCTCGGCTGCTCGCCAATCCGGTCATCGAGAAGTCGGCTATCGGTGAGGTCACGCCAACTTTCGTGAGCGGCGACTCCACCGGCCCCGCCGAAGTCGTACCCGTCACGTCGTTGTCGTCCGACGAACTTCTCGCGCTTTCGTCGGAGCGAGGCATGGCGCTCGATGGGGTCGAGATGGCGGCCATCGCCAACCACTATCGCAAGCTTGATCGCGAGCCGACGGACGTCGAGTTGGAGATGATCGCCCAGACCTGGAGCGAGCACTGCAACCACAAAACGTTCCGCGCTCGGATCACCTTCACTGACGGCACCACAGCGGTGCCGTTGCTGAAGCAGTTGCGGGCTGCCACCGATCAGATCAACGCACCGTGGGTGCACTCTGCGTTCGTGGACAACGCCGGCATCATTGCGTTCGACGATCACTTCGATCTCGCGATCAAGGCCGAGACCCACAATCATCCCTCGGCTGTCGAACCGTTCGGCGGCTCGAACACGGGCGTCGGTGGCGTGGTGCGCGACGTGCTCGGCGTCAGCGCCCGACCGATCGCACTGACCGACATTTTGTGCTTCGGGCCAACCGATCTTCCTATTGATGATCTGCCTGCCGGTGTGCTGCACCCGCGGGTGATTCGGGCCGGCGTGATCGCCGGCGTGGCCGACTACGGAAACAAGCTCGGCGTGCCGACCGTGTCGGGCGCCATTGTGCATGATGAGGGCTACACCGCGAATCCACTCGTGTTCTGCGGATGTGTCGGTGTGCTCCCTCGAGGCTCAAACCCCACTGAGCCGCGCCCGGGTGATCGCATCGTGGTCATCGGCGGACGTACCGGTCGTGACGGCATTCGTGGCGCCACGTTCTCCTCCATGACCATGGATGCCACCACCGGCGACGTGGCCGGAGCCAGCGTGCAGATCGGTGACCCGATCGTGGAGAAGGGTCTGATCGACGTTATCCTCGCTGCTCGTGATGCCGGGCTGTATTCGGCCATCACCGACTGCGGTGCCGGCGGGTTGTCGTCCTCGGTTGGCGAGTTGGCATCCCGACTCGGGGCCACGGTCGATCTCGATCTGGTACCTCGAAAGTACGCCGGGTTGGCGTCCTGGGAAGTGTGGTTGTCGGAAGCGCAGGAGCGCATGGTGCTGGCCGTACCCAACATCACCCCTTTGCAGGCCATCTGTGACCGCTACGAAGTCGAACTGGCCGACATTGGTTCGTTCAGCGACGACCAGTTGCTCATCCTCCATTCGGGCGGCGAGATCGTGGCCGAGATGGGCATGGGGTTCCTGCACGACGGCTGCCCCACCCGCAACCTCACCGCTGCGCTGCCGTCCACACCGCCGCCTACCCACTCATCGCGTTCGGTGCCCGACTTAGGGACAGCGTTGCTGGCCTTGCTGGCCCATCCAACGTTGCGCTCCAATCAGGATGTCGTGTCGGGCTACGACCACGAAGTGCTCGGCGGCACCGCGGTTCGCCCCTACGGTGGCGCGGTTGGCGACGGTCCGTGCGACGCCGCTGTCATAATTCCGTACGGTACGTCGGGTTCATCCGCCATGGTGCTGGCCTGTGGTGTGAACGCTCGCTACGGCACCCTCGACGCCTATCGCATGGCCCGGGCCTGTGCCGATGAGGCCATACGCAACATCGTGGCCGCCGGCGCCGACCCAGACCGGGTGGCGCTGCTCGACAACTTCTCGTGGGGTGATCCCCGGCGCCCCGAGACGCTCGGCACGCTCGCCTCCGCCGTCGCCGGCTGTGTCGATGCTGCCCTCGCCCATCAGGCCCCGTTCGTGTCGGGCAAGGACTCACTCAACAACGAGTACCTCACGTCATCGGGTGAACGTCGCTCCATTCCCCCGACACTCGTCATCACGGCGGTCGGGCGGGTCACCTCGCTCGACCATGTCGTCACCAGCGACCTCAAGGCAGCGGGCAACGTGGTCCTGCTTGTCGGTTCCACCCGCGATGAACTGCGCGGC
>JANMCE010000060.1:0-6947 GCA_031360915.1 Actinomycetes bacterium
AAACCACCAGCCCCTGATCTCGGGGTCGGACCAGCAGCCGACAACGTGAAATCGGTCGCGGTCGCCGTGCCACCATTGTCATTCGTCACCGTCTTCACCAGTGTCAGATGCGCCGCCTGATCATCGTTGATGATCGTGCACGTCGCACTCTGGCCGAGAGCGAGAGCGATCGAGCTACCGGTCTGGGTGCCACCGACACAGGTCCACGCACTCGCGGTGTAACCAGGCAGCGTGGTCTCTGACAGGGCGTAGCTGCCGGCGTTCACGTCCGACTCGGCACCACCAGCACCCGACAACGGCGTCGGACCAGCAGCCGACAACACGAAATCGGTCGCGGTCGCCGTGCCACCATTGTCGTTCGTCACCGTCTTCACAAGCTTCAAGTGAGCGGTTTGATCGTTGTTGTTGATCGTGCACGTCGCACTCTCACCGAGCGCCAACACGATCGAGGCCGCAGTCTGTGAGCCACCGACACACGACCACGAGCCCCCGGTGTACCCGGCCACTGACGTCTCCGACAACGTGTACGTGCCGGCGTTCACACTGCCGCTGACGCCACCGGCACCCGAGATCGGGGTCGGACCAGCCGCCGATAACGTGAAGTCCGTTGTCACCGCCGTCCCACCGTTGTCGTTCGTCACCGTCTTCACCAGTGTCAGATGCGCGGTCTGATCGTTGTTGTTGATCGTGCACGTCGCACTCTGCCCGAGCGCCAGCGTCACGCTGCTCCCGGACTGGGTGCCACCGACACACGACCACGAGCCCCCGGTGTACCCGGCCACTGACGTCTCCGACAACGTGTACGTGCCGACGCTCACGTCCGACTCGGCGCCACCAGCGCCCGAAAGCGGGGTCGGACCAGTCGCCGACAACGTGAATGCGGTCGTCACTGCCGTGCCACCGTTGTCGTTGGTGACCGTCTTCACAAGCTTCAGGTGCGCCGTCTGATCGTTGTTAGTGACCGTGCAGGTCTTCGTCTGACCAAAGGCGATGGTGCCGGTGCAGTCGGCCGAGAAGGTGGCGCTGTAGCCGGCCGGGCCGGACTCGGTCACGTTGTACGCGCCCGCATCGAGCGTCACGTCCGTCCCCGGCGACTCCGCCCCCGGGAAGTTGTCAGGCGTATCGTTGACCCCACCCGAATCGAGCGTGAAGTCAGCAGCCGTCGCCGTGCCACCGTTGTCGTTGATCACATGCTTGATCACGATGAGGTGCGCTGCCTGCCGCAGGTCGCTGTAGGTACAGGTGACGTTCTCCCCTTCCTTCAGGTTGATGCTCACGGAGACCGAGCTCACGGTTTGCGAACCACCGTTCGGGCTTGTCACCGAACAGACCACTCCGGTCAGGGTCCAGCCCGCGGGAATGGGCGTCTCGGCCACCGAGTAGGTCTGGAAGTTCGTGATGTTGCTGAACACCTTGGTGTTCGTGCTCGTGTTGTCGTCGACCAGGCTGAAGCCCGTTAGGGGAGCCGGGGAGGCGGTGAACGGGAACGACGTCGTGCCCTCGGGTGTCGCGTCCTTGATGATCGTGATCGAGCCGGGGAAGACGACAGCAGCGGCAGACAGCGCTCGGTCCTGGTTCCCGCCGCTGCCGTCGAGCGAGATCACCCGCGTGTGGAACGGATCGCCGGAGATGGTCACCGCCGAGTTGAGCAATCCCCAGTCCACTCGGGTAGAGATGTGCCCACCCCATGCGAGCACCGGGTTCGCAACGCTGGCGTTGAAGGTGATCTCGATCTGAGCCGACTTGTCGCCCGCGAAGCCGGCGCCGTCGGGGTAGGAGTACGCGCTGACCGAGGTGATCGTCCCTCCGTTGAGCGTAAAGTTGCCGGCGAGCTGCGTGATGGGAGAGCCGGACCCGTTGTCGACTTGGGGATCTTTCGGAATCGCAAACGTCGCGGACGCACCGCACCCGGGCACACCAAGGCACGGGTTGGCGTTCGCCACGGTGCGGTTGTAGGTCGTGATGTAGTCGATCGCGTGCGCACCGCTCTTGGTGGTGTCCCACTCGATGATCACCTTGTGTTGCGCGATGCTCAGGTTGTCCAGCAGGAGCCGGTAGGGAATCGAGTCGCCCTCGAAGTAGACGGACTTGGACGCGCCGAGGGCCCCATTCACCCAGTCGCTCGCGCTGGCGCTGCAGCCGTCCGTGCTCGGCGAGGGCGCGGGATCGTTGGCGCACTGGTCGAGGTTGGCGGAGGGGTTCGCGTCGGTGAAGCTCGTCGACGCGGTCAGGGTGCCCGACGCGGTCTGCTGCGTCGCCTGCACCGAGTACTGGGCGACGAAGTAGTTCGGGAGCGCGAAGACGTCGACGATCGCGCCGTCGACGGGCGTCACGTCGGCCACGTGCTGCCAGCTCTGCCCCAGATCGTCGTTCACGACGATGTGCACGGTGGAGCCGCCGGTGTCCCAGTTCGCCCCGGTGAGCGTGACGGTCTGGCCGGGGTTGTAATCAGCCAGATCGCTGGCGATGGTCGCAGACCCGACCACACTGGCGCGAGCGGGTCCAGCCAACGCCGTGGCCATGCCGACCACCAGCATCATCACGCTCAACAGCGCCGACCCGGGAACTCGAACCCTTCTTGTCCACCGTAGGATTCCACGCCAAGAACGCGTCGAAACAGATGCAACCGCCATGTCTCGCTCCATTCGCCCGTGTCAACGACTTTACGTTTTGTTGACTTCGCAAACTATGCGCCCGCACCGATTCGGGCCGTAATAGGTCGATCGGACTATTTTGGGTCGTATGACCCTCCCGCCGAGCCACTTATCACGTTGAGAATCTGTCCCAGCACAGAAAGCATCTTTTGCGGCGAAAAATGGCAGTACCCCATGTCGTTCAGCGACATGGGGTACTACCAGAACGGTGTTACTTGACTTCGACGGTGGCGCCGGACTCTTCGAGAGCGGCCTTTGCCTTGTCGGCGTCTGCCTTATTGGCCTTCTCGAGCACTGCCTTCGGGGCAGCGTCAACCAGATCCTTGGCTTCCTTCAGCCCCAGGCTGGTGAGCTCGCGCACAACCTTGATGACCTGGATCTTCTTCTCGCCGGCCGAGATGAGAACGACGTCAAACTCGTCCTTCTCTTCCTCGGCGGGGGCAGCAGCGCCGCCACCGGCGGGGCCGGCCATCATCATCGCGGCCGGGGCGGCAGCGGTGACGTCAAACTTCTCTTCAAACTTCTTCTTGAGGTCCGAAAGCTCAAGCACGGTCATGCCGGCAATGGAGTCGAGGATGTCGTCTACGGAAAGTGCCATGTTGTTATTTCTCCTTGAAACAAAGTGTGGTTAAGAACAGGTCAGGCGGCTTCGGCGACGGTGTCGTCTGGGCTGCCACCCTGCTTGTCGATGAGTGCTTGGATGCCATAGGCAAACGAACGCGGAACGGCCTCGAGAAGCGACGCGAACTGAGCCGCGGGTGCTTCGAAGAGTCCGGCAATCTGGCTGAGCAACACGTCACGCGACGGCAGGTCTGCCAACGCGGAGATGTCTGACGCACTGAGCACCTTGGTGCCCATGATGCCGCCCTTGATGATCAAGTTCGGATTGGTCTTGGCCAGTTCACGAAGTGACTTGGCTGCAGCAGCGATGTCACCTTTCACAAATGCAATTGCTGTCGGGCCGGTGAGCATCTCATCGGCTCCGTCAACGCCGGCATCGCGTGCAGCGAAGCGAACCAGGGTGTTCTTATACACCTTGAACTCGCCGCCCGCTGCCCGGAGCTGCTTGCGCAGACCGTGTAAGTCCTTGGCAACCATGCCGCGGTACTCCGTGAGGACTGCGGCGTCGGATGCCTGCAAGCGCTCTCGCACATCGGCAACCACCGCGATCTTTTCGGGTCTCGGATTCTCCATCGATACCTCCTTTCGTGCATAACTCGGGCTCGCATGAAAACGAACACCGAGAAGCACGGGGCTTCGAGGAGTCCGCCTCGTCTGGCGGGGATCGAAATCCCCATTGTTCGGCGAACCGAACCAGGTGTCTTGGGCGAGCGATTTTTAGTTTGGTACTACAGGTATTGCGGGTACTGCTTGGTGCTACTCCCCCGGCGAACCGGGAAACCTTATGTACTACGCCTCGGGCTTGAGACGGCCGGTGTCGATCTTGACGCCGGGGCCCATGGTGGACGAGATGGTGATCTTGCGCATGTACTTGCCCTTGGACGCAGATGGCTTAGCCCGCTGCAACTCGTCGAGAACGGCGGTGACGTTGGCCAGCAGTGCTTCGGGAGCGAAACTGGCCTTGCCGACCGGCACGTGCACGTTGCCGTAGCGGTCGGTGCGGTACTCGACCTTGCCGCCCTTGAATTCGGCGACAGCCTTGGCGACGTCCATGGTGACGGTACCGGTCTTGGGGTTCGGCATAAGGCCACGGGGGCCGAGCACACGACCGAGTTTGCCGACCATCGGCATGAGGTCGGGCGTCGCAATGGCGATGTCGAAGGCCATGTTGCCCTTCTCGACCTCGGCGGCCAGATCTTCGGCACCAACCAGATCAGCGCCAGCGTCACGGGCAGCCTGAGCGGCCGGACCCTGAGCAAATACGGCGACGCGGACGTCCTTGCCGGTACCGGACGGAAGCGCCACGGTGCCACGGACCATCTGGTCGGCCTTGCGGGGATCAACACCGAGACGAACGGCGATCTCGACCGATTCGTCGAACTTGGCAGCAGCCAGGCTCTTCACCAGACCGAGTGCTTCCGTCGGAGTGAACAGCTGATCTCGGTCAAAACGCTTGAGTGCGTCGATGTACTTCTTGCCTTGCGCCATGGTGGCTCCCTCTTTGGTAGGCCGGCCGGGTGAGGTGTTCCCGATCGCGGCAGGTGGTGTGTTGCGGATCCCCGAAGGGAGTTACTTGATAACGAGGCCCATCGAGCGGACGGTGCCACGGACCTGCTCTTTGGCCTGCTCCATGTCGTACGCATTGAGGTCGGGCATCTTGATCTTGGCGATCTCTTCGATCTGCGCCTCAGAGATGGAACCGGCAACATCCTTACCCGGAGTGCTGGAACCCTTTGGCAGGCCGGCCTTTTCGCGGATGAGAACCGGCGTGGGCGGCGTTTTGAGGATGAAGGTGAAGGTGCGGTCTTCAAAGACGGTGATCTCGACGGGCACGACAGTGCCGATCTGCGATTCGGTGGCAGCGTTGTACTGCTTCACGAATTCCATTATGGGCACACCGTGCGGTCCGAGAGCCGTACCGACGGGCGGGGCCGGGGTGGCCTTGCCTGCGGGGATCTGGATCTTCACGATGGCTGCGATCTTTTTCTTGGCCATGATGACGTTCCTTCGAGAACTACGTAGAGAGGGGCAGGCCGATAGAGGACTGTCGGCGGCGACCGTCCATTGTGGACGATGCGAGGGGGTTTCTACAACTTGGCGACTTGACTGAAGTCCATCTCGACGAGGGTTTCTCGTCCGAAGATGTTGACCAGCACCTTGAGCTTGAGGTGATCGAGGTTGATTTCGGCCACCGATCCCGTGAAGTCGGCGAACGGGCCTTCCTTCACGCGGACGCTTTCGCCCACTTCGTATTCCATCTTCGGCTTGCGCTTGGAGACCTGCGCTTCGCCGTCACCCTTGGCCGAAAGGAAGGTTTCGACTTCCTTGCGGGACAGCGGCGTGGGCTTTTGCCCCAGACGACCCTGGCCTACGAATCCAGTGACACCTGGGGTGTTGCGGATGACGTACCAACTGTCGTCGCTCATCTCGCAACGCACCAGGAGGTAGCCGGGGAACACCTTCTTCTGCACAACGACTTTGCGGCCGTTCTTGAACTCCTGCACGTCTTCCATGGGGATGACGACTTCGAAGATCTTGTCTTCCATGTTCATCGACGCGGTTCGGGCCTCGAGGTTGGACTTGACCTTCTTTTCGTACCCGGACTGCGAGTGCACGACGTACCACTTGCCCGGACGAAGGTGCGGGTTGTCGTAGGGAACATCTTCGCCTTCGACTGCGTCGTCTGGCGCTAGGGCTTCCTCGGAGGAAGCACTGTCATCGACCGAAGCACTGTCATCGACCGCCACGGCATCTTCAGTCACGGCATCTTCAGCAACAACCTCAACCGACTCAGCCGTTTCGGTGGGCGCCTCTACCTCGGGCAGTGCGTCGTCAGACATGCCTTCTTCAATCATTTCGGTGTCACTCATCCGTTGAACAGCCATAGGGAAAGCTTGCCGAAGCCGAAGTCCAGCGAGGCAACAAAAGCGGTGAAAATTACGACGGTGGCGAGCACGATGATGGAGTAGTTCTTGACTTCTTCCTTGCTCGGCCAAGCCACCTTACGTAGTTCGCCACGAACCTCACGGATGAACTGGCGAGGCGGGGTGCGCTCTTCTCTCACCCGGGCGGCAGGCGCCTGACGATCGACGCGTACGGGCGCGTCGTTCTCATTGATGGCGCCCATCTTGCGCATCTGGCGCTTCTGTTCGCGATTCATATTCATCGACATGGTGATGGAGTCCTGTCCACGGGGTGCAGATTCACCCCGCTAGCAGGGCAGGAGGGGCTCGAACCCCCGACCCTCGGTTTTGGAGACCGATGCTCTTCCAGCTGAGCTACTGCCCTTGGTTGTCCACCACGCTTCCGATGAGGCGTGGTGGTAATGCTACCTACAGCTACCCCGCCAGAATCAGCGGGTTTCCTTATGTACCGTATGCGAGCGCTCGGTTTTGCAGTACTTCTTCATTTCGAGGCGCTCACGATCGTTGATCTTGTTCTTCATCGTGATGTAGTTGCGGTTCTTGCAACTGGTGCATTCGAGGGTGATCTTCACCCTCTTGTCGTTCCTGGCCATGACAGAGTCCCTTGCTACTTGTTGATCTTGACGACGCGGCCGGCGCCAACGGTACGGCCACCTTCACGAATAGCGAACCGCAGACCTTCGTCCATCGCGATCGGCTTACCCAACTGCACCGTCATCGCAACGTTGTCACCCGGCATCACCATCTC
>JANMCE010000061.1:0-22035 GCA_031360915.1 Actinomycetes bacterium
GAGATGGTGATGCCGGGTGACAACGTTGCGATGACGGTGCAGTTGGGTAAGCCGATCGCGATGGACGAAGGTCTGCGGTTCGCTATTCGTGAAGGTGGCCGTACCGTTGGCGCCGGCCGCGTCGTCAAGATCAACAAGTAGAGATTGGCTGATACCCCGATATGGCACAGAGCATCCGCATTCGCCTGAAGGCATACGATCACGAGATCATCGACACCTCCACCAAGAAGATCGTGGAGACAGTCGTCCGCACCCAGGCAACGGTTCGTGGGCCTATCCCGCTACCGACCACGAAGCACCGCTACACGGTGATTCGTTCGCCGCACAAGTACAAGGACTCACGTGAGCACTTCGAGATGCGCATTCACAAGCGTCTCATCGACATCGTGAATCCCACCGCCAAGACCATCGATTCGCTCCAGCGTATCGAACTCCCGGCCGGTGTCGATATCGAAATCAAGATCCAGAACTCCTGAATCTGTTGGGGGAGGGGGCGTCATCTTCGGATGGCGCCCCCTTCGCCGTTTTCGTACCCGCGGCCTGTGAGCTTTCGTCTGGATCCGCATCCGGGGGCGGTACGTTAGAATCAAGTTCGGAGGAACCGACTCATGAGCACCATGTCGATGCAACCACATCTGACGTTTGATGACTTCTTGGCGATGGAACGCGAGTCGGAACTCAAGCACGAGCTCATCGGCGGCCTTGTTTATAACATGGCAGGCGCGAGTCCACGTCACAACGACATCGTGATGAACATGGCCCTCGCGATCGGTGCTGCTGCGCGGGCAAGTGGATGTCGCGCCCGAGCCGCAGACCAGCTGGTGAAGGTCGATGACATCAATGCGAAGTACCCGGACTTCGGCGTCTACTGCGAGGACGAGGCAGACAGCTTCTATGTGACCCAACCGTGCCTGCTCGCCGAGGTGCTGTCGCCAACATCGCACGAGCGGGACAAGGTCACCAAGCTTGCGGCGTACCGTCGACTGCCGAGCCTGAAGGCATATCTGATCGTTGATCCCGAGACGCAGACCGTCATGGCCCACATGCGCGACCACCGCGGTAAATGGGCTACGAACAACTGCGGGCTAGGCGATCAACTCCTCCTGCCCTGCCCCGAGATGATGCTCCAAATCAACGACATCTTCGCCTGACGGCCGTCTTTAGGCTCGCTCGGCGGTGACTGCCCAGCAGCCGCGGCTGGCGTTGTGGATGTGGATGCGGTCGGTGTTCTCGTTGTCGAATAGTCGGTCGAGGTTGGTGGCGAGATCGGTGCCCTCGATGATCGCGGCGTCGATCATCATGGCGTCGTGGTCGAAAGCCCGTACCGATAGCTGACGTCCTGTCAGTTGCCTCGGAAGGGCAGCGCTTGGGGTGGCTGCTTCGCACGGATGTAGGTGGAGAAAAATCGGACTGGCCGAACGGTACGGGGAGTCTTGATCGAACGGGTCGTAAGAGACCAGCACCAGTTCCTCTCCGACCTCGGCATCGCGCAGACACTGTCGGCACGGGTACCCGGGCTTCTCATCAGCCACGTAGGTTGGCCCGCCGGCCTGACGAAGTCTGTCCGCCGTAGTCGAGTCGATTGCGATGAGCCGAAACGTATCCATGTGACGATCGTACCCATGAGGAACTGCCTCGACTAGCGGAAATCAGACGCAGCGCTACGAGCCGGCTTCGACCAGGGCGCGGACGAGTTTATGCACACCCTCGCTGTGGAGGGCGGCCATTTGGGGTTGGAAGAGTGTGGCGACGAAGAAGGGGTGATCGGGTAGTTCGATGCCCTCAACGCCAGCGTCTTCGGTGTGGGCGGACACGATCACGCCGTGCTCGACAAGGCGGGCCATCTGCGAATCGGGTACGCCGAAATTGCAGAAATGAAAACCGACAAACGGCGCGGTGCCACAAATCTGAGCGAGCTTGGTGCCGGGCACCATCGTTACAGTTCGTTGTTCGCCGAACAGACTGCACGCGAGATGATCGACGACCAACTCGTCGGCATCGGGCTCGGTCTCGGCGTGACCAGCACCCGTCCATCCGGCGACGTTGCGGGCGTACTCCACCATGGCGTATTGGAACCCGCCGCACGTGCCGAGGAACGGCTGCCCGGTCGTTCGGGCGTGTGTGATCGCGACATACGCGGCGGCGTCATTCACATACGGCGTTCCCGGCAAGGCCCATACCGCATCCGCGCGTTCGACCGTCCGTTGGAAGTTTGGGTCATCGGTGCCGACCCACCGCATGTCGACGTCAGCCTGCAGCAGAGCCACCGTCGCCTCTATCGCCCGATGCGACTCATACGCCAAGTTCCGATCCCAACCATCGCAATAAACGTCATGACGGGACTGTAACGGCGAGCGTCGGCTGCTCATCCGAATTCCTGACGATGATGGTCTACGCGCCGCCAGCGACGGTGCCTTCTGAATGAGACGCGACGTTGGTGGAACGGTCTGCCCTTCGCTACTCCAAGTCGAACGCAAGAAGGATGGCGTCGGTGAGTGCCGTTTCCTGCTCCGCCAGTAGATAACCAATGTGTCTACCGATCATGTCGTTTCGGACCGTAGCGATGTTGTCGCAACTCACCACACTCGGTGATTCGAGTCCGTTTGCTAGCCCAACGGGCACCTCAGTGGAGATTCCCCTGATGACCGACGTGATCGGTGCAACGGTCACTCGTGACGAGACCGATCGAAATCGTTCACGTGTCAGCAGTACAGCTGGCCGAGTCTTGTCGAGCTGAACGAGATGAATCGGCCGCATCAATCGACGTCAAGCGCCAAGCTGGCGGCAAACTCAGCCAGCTGATCGAAGTCATCATCGTTTGGATGAAGCGCAATGATCGCAGCGTCGCGACTAGCCACAAATCGGCGCTGTTCCCTGCGCAGGGCGCGTGAAACGACCTCGGCGCGACTGGCCGCGCTTCCATTGGCAACAAGCTCGTCGATGAAGGCGACGGTCTCCTCTGGGAGCCGGACTGCGATCTGCGTACTCATGGAATCAAGATACCAGGACTGGTACCAAAGTGGTACCGATACTTGGGACGCTAGGGCGTCTTGACGGTTTCGGGTTTGGCATTGACGGTGGCGAGGAGTTTTCTTGGTACTCCGGTTCGGGGCTGACGGGCTGGAGGCTTTCGGCGAGGCGTTGCAAGGTAGCGACATCGGTGCCGATTCCCTTGACCTCCACGAGCAGGCCAGGCGACTCGACCCACACCAATCGCCGCGTGTTCGTTGCGGGGTCGGTTACGATGTAGCCGTCATGGCCTCGCACTTTGGTGGCCGTAAACGAACCGGGGGTCACGATGGCGTACGACTCTATGCCGCCGCTCCCGACCGGATTCATCGCGACGCTGACCGATCCGTAGTCGAGCGTTATCGAGCGGTATTGCTCGTAAGTCGTATCCCGACTCTCAGCCTGGACGAATCCGGCCGGCAGTAACGGGACGTTGATCCGGTCCGCTGCCCAAGGCGCCGTAACAGCTTTCGCCATGGCCTCGAGATTCTGAGATGAGGCTGGCCAGATCTGGACCATCAATTGATGGGCTTGGTCGTTGGCCAACGAGTAGTTGACATTGATACTCCGGTTCGGGGGAATCGCGCTCTGGTCAACTACAAGCGTCAGTCCATCTGGTAGCGAAGCCACGGCTGCTCCGCCAGCTGGATTCGACGAGGCAGCCTTGGCCGACCCAGCGATCCGTTCGATTTCCGAGTACGGCACCCCGCGACCCGCAACACGAATCGAGACCTGGCCGTCGATTAGTGCAATGGCGAGCGAGTCCCCGGCGCTTGCGTCGAATGCTTGTCGACCTTGAATGACGATCGGGTGGCCAAGATCGAACCCCCGTCAATGCTAGCGATGTTGTGATTTGTAAGGCTCTTGCGCCGATGGGCTTCGACAGGTCCCGATACACCTGATCCCTGGGGGTGACTTTGGTGCCGGTTCGGGCGGCGTTGTCGCGGGCCAAGATGCCGAAGCCGAGCACGGCTGCCGCGACAGCAATTAGCGCGAGCACCCAAGGTTTGCGGCGGCCACGCGTCCGGGCGATGCGATGTCTGGCCGAGGGCCGATGGCTAATTGTTCGGCTTCTGTAGGCGCGTGGGGTTGTCCAACAACCTCAGGCGCCTACAAAAGCCTCAGGCGCCCCCAAAGCGACCGCGAATGGGCCAGTTGGCGCACGGCGAAGGCGCCCGCTATAGTTGACGAGCTTGCAGGAACACCCTTCGGGGAAGACCTGCTGGAGACCAATCGACGTCCGTGCGTGCCCGGGTAACCGGGGACCGCTCGGCAGAAGTAGTCAAAGGCTCCGCTTGGCTTGCGCCCAGTGGAGCTTTCGCATGAAACGGGCTTGGGGCATCCCTCAAGTTCGCCACCACGGAAACGACAAGGATGCTCCCATGGCGACGAAAGCCATCGTCGGCGAGAAACTTGGTATGACCCAGGTCTGGGGTGATGACAACAAAGTCATCCCAGTCACGGTTCTGAAGGTCGCTCCCCTCCGCATTGTCCAGGTCAAGACGACTGAACGAGACGGATATACGGCCCTTCAGGTCACCTACGGTCAAAAAGACGCCAAGAAGCTCACGAAGCCTGAGGCCGGACACTTCGCAGCAGCGGGTGTTGCCGCCGGGACCAATCTCATCGAGCTTCGTCTCGAGAGCGTCGACGGGTTCTCCGTCGGCCAAGAGATTGGTGTCGATACCCTCATCAAGGGCGAAAAGGTCGATGTGACCTCCACCAGCCGCGGTAAGGGCTGGACCGGCGCCATGAAGCGTCACAACTTCAAGGGCCAGGGCGCCAGCCACGGTAACCACAAGATGCACCGCTCGCCGGGCTCTGTTGGTTCCTGCTCGTTCCCCGGCCGTGTGTTCAAGGGCATCAAGATGGCTGGCCGTTCCGGTCATGAGTCCGTCACGACCCTGAACCTCGAAGTGGTCTCGGCTGATCTTGAGCGCAACCTGTTGCTGGTCAAGGGCGCCGTGCCCGGCCCCAACGGTGGCGTTGTCATCGTCCGCAACGCCGTCAAGGCACCGAAGAAGGCGAGCAAGTAATGGCGCACGTTTCACTTCTTTCTCCCTCCGGCGCATCCAACGGCACGGTCGAACTGGCCGAATCCGTCTTCGGTGTGCAGCCCAACGTCCCGGTCATGCACCAGGTCGTAACGGCGCAGCTGGCCAAGCGTCGTGCCGGCACCCAGAGCACCAAGACCCGCGCCGAGGTATCCGGTGGCGGTAAGAAGCCCTTCAAGCAGAAGGGCACCGGTAACGCCCGTCAGGGTTCCACCCGTGCGCCGCAGTGGCCCGGTGGTGGTATTGCTCTCGGACCGAAGCCTCGCAAGTACGCCCAGCGCACCCCCAAGAAGATGGTGCAGCTCGCCCTTCGCTCGGCCCTGAGTGACCGTGCGATGAACGGCAAGGTCGTCGTTGTCGACTCGTGGAATTGGTCGGCACCCAGCACCAAAGCTGCCGTCAAGTCCCTTCAGGACCTCAACGTCACCGGGTCGGCCCTCGTTGTTGTCGATCGTCATGATGAGAACGCCATCAAGAGCTTCCGCAACCTGCAGCACGTGCAGCTCGTCGAGCGCGCAGAGCTGAACGCCTACGACGTTCTGTGTAACGACTTCATCGTGTTTTCGTCGGCAACGCTGCCGGGCGAAGAGTCAACTGCCCCGAAGGTGCGCACG
This sequence comes from Actinomycetes bacterium, assembly GCA_031360915.1. GTDB lineage: Bacteria > Actinomycetota > Acidimicrobiia > Acidimicrobiales > Ilumatobacteraceae > JANMCE01. The sequence continues at coordinate 5,678 of JANMCE010000061.1, forward strand.
GTTCGCCTCGCTCGCCTCGGCGCACTGACCCCGATGGATACCGACACGTCTGCTGCGTCGGCCCCGAAGGCCAAGGCCAAGCCCGCTGCCGCAGCACCGAAGGCCGCAGCCGCTGCCCCGGCTGCAGCTGCTGCCCCGGTCGTCGAAGCAGCACCGGTTGTTGAAGCGGCTCCGGTAGTCCTCGCTGATACATCGGCGGCCACCGCCGAGATGGCCAAGGTCACCCGCAAGGTCACCATTCGCACCATCGTTGACGGTGTCGAAACGGTCGAGGAGCTCGAAGAAGAAGTCGAAATGATCGACGCTGACACCATCGTCGATCACAACCCCGACACCATCGACACCCACACCACCACCACGACGCAGACCATCGTGGACGGCAAGGTTGTGTCGCAAACCGAGACCCAAGAGACCGAGGAGCACAAGTGAAAGACCCTCGTGACATCATTCTCGCTCCCGTCGTGAGCGAGAAGAGCTACGGCCTGATCGAGCAGAACGTCTACACCTTTGTGGTGCACCCTGATGCTCGCAAGCCCGAGATTCACGACGCTATCGAGGCCATCTTCGGTGTGAAGGTGCTCAGCGTGAACACTATGAATCGCAAGGGCAAGAAGCTGCGTGCCCGCAAGTCCAACAAGATGGGCAAGCGCCCAGACACCAAGCGGGCACTCGTTACCCTCGCCGCCGGCGAGCGTATCGAACTGTTCGAGAGCTGAGAGGATCGTCATGGCTCTTCGCAAACGCAAGCCGACTAGCGCCGGCCGCCGCTTCCAGACGGTGTCCGACTTCGCTGACGTCACTAAGTCCACACCGGAAAAGTCGCTGCTTGATTCCAAGCACAACACCGGTGGTCGCAACTCGTACGGCCGCAAGACGGCCCGTCATAAGGGTGGTGGACACAAGCAGCAGTACCGCATCATCGACTTCAAGCGGAACAGCAAGGATGGCGTTGACGCCAAGGTTGCCGCTATCGAGTACGACCCGAACCGCACCTGCCGCATCGCGCTCCTCCACTACGTAGACGGCGAGAAGGCCTACATCTTGGCGCCGAAGAACTTGAATGTTGGCGATCATGTGACCACTGGCCAGGGTTCCGACATCAAGCCCGGAAACGCCATGCCGCTTCGCTTCATCCCGGTCGGTACCACGGTCCACAATGTGGAGCTTCGTCCGGGCCAGGGTGGCCGCATGGGCCGCTCCGCCGGCTCTGTCATCCAACTCGTTGCCAAGGAAGGCGACTACGCAACCTTGCGTCTTCCCTCCTCGGAAATGCGCCGTGTCCCGATCGATTGCCGAGCCACCATTGGTGAGGTTGGCAACTCCGAGCACGAGCTCATCAAGATTGGTAAGGCCGGCCGTAACCGCTGGAAGGGCGTCAAGCCCCAGACCCGTGGTGTTGTTATGAACCCGGTCGACCACCCGCACGGTGGTGGCGAAGGCAAGACCTCCGGTGGCCGTCACCCGGTCTCGCCTTGGGGCAAGCCCGAAGGTCGCACCCGCTCGAAGAAGAAGCCATCACAGAAACTCATCGTCCGCCGCCGCCGCAGCGGCAAGGGCCGGAGGTAATTCGTTATGCCCCGCAGTCTCAAAAAGGGCCCGTTTGTCGACGACCACTTGCTCAAGAAGGTCGACGTGCTCAATAGCGCCGCCCAAAAGAGCGTCATCAAGACATGGTCGCGTCGCTCCACCATCATCCCGGAAATGGTCGGTCACACCATTGCCGTCCATGACGGCCGCAAGCACGTGCCCGTGTACGTGACTGAATCGATGGTCGGACACAAGCTCGGCGAGTTCGCTCCTACCCGGACCTTCAAGTACCACGCCGGCCAGGAAAAGAACACGAAGGGCAAGCGATGACCGGACCGAAGACCAACGAAGGCGCAACCAAGGTTGGCGAGAACACGGGTACCCGTGCGGTCGTCAAGTACGTGCGCTCGTCGGCCTACAAGGCCCGCGAAGTGCTCGACCTCATCCGTGGCCTCGATGTCACCCACGCCGACCAGGTGCTGCAGTTCGTCGAGCGCGACATTGCTCACGTGATTCGCAAGGCCCTGGCCTCGGCCGTCGCCAATGCGCAGAACAACGACGGCCAGGACCCCGACGAGCTGTACGTCTCGGCGTGCTTCTCCGACGAGGGACCCACGCTCAAGCGCATGCGCCCACGTGCTCGTGGCCGCGCCGGCGCTATCCGCAAGCGCACGTGCCACATCACGGTGCTCGTCGCCCGTATGCCTGATTCGGCGCTCGCTCGCCGTCGTCAGATTGAAGCCGCCAACCCGGCTGCCGCAACCTCACGTCGTGGTGCCGCTGCTCAGCAGGCGACCAGCCGCCGTGACCGCGTTGCTCGGTCCAAGGCGAAGGCTGAAGAGACCCACGATCATGATCATGACGGCCACAGTCATGATCATGACGGCCACGATCACGACCATGCGCACGATGATGCCCCGGCAACGTTGGTTGACACCCCTGCTACGGAGACCGCAGCCGTTACTGACGCTCCGTACGGCGACGGCTCGCACGCCCCGCTGCCCGGCGACGCCATGCCGGAAGGTTTCGAGATCAAGGGCAATGCCGATTCCATGAAGTACCACCTGCCCGGCACGCGGTACTACGCCGCAACCATCGCCGAGGTTTGGTTCGCTACCGCAGAGGCAGCCGAGGCCGCTGGCTTCGTTGCTCCGGGTGGCAAAAAAGATGACGACGCCGCCGATGAGGAGGGCAAGGCCTAATGGGTCAGAAAGTTAATCCCTACGGCTTCCGTCTCGGAATCACTACCGAGTGGAAGTCCCGCTGGTTCTCCGATCGCAAGTACAAGGAATTCCTCCTTGAAGATTGGAAGATCCGCACTTTCATCATGAAGCTGCTGCCGCAAGCCGCCATCAGCCGGATCGAAGTGGAGCGCACCAGCGACAAGCTGCGGGTCGACGTGCACACCGCACGTCCGGGCATCGTCATTGGTCGCCGTGGCGCCCAAGCCGATGAGCTCCGTACCGGTCTCACCAAGATCACCGGCAACAACAAGGTGCAGCTCAACATTGTTGAGATCAAGAGCCCCGAGCTTGACGCCGCCCTCATTGCGCAGGGTGTCGCCGATCAGCTTGCTGGCCGCATCGCCTTCCGTCGGGCCATGAAGCGTGCGGTTCAGAACGCCCAGAAGGCTGGCGCTCTCGGTATCCGCGTGCAGTGCTCGGGTCGCCTCGGCGGCGCCGAAATGAGTCGCACCGAGTGGTACCGCGAAGGTCGAGTGCCGCTGCACACGCTGCGTGCCGACATCGACTACGGCTTCCGTGAGGCCAAGACCACCTACGGTCGTATCGGCGTGAAGGTGTGGATCTACAAGGGTGACATCCTGCCGTACCGTCCCCAGGTTGAGGCCAAGCCGCTCGCCATCGACACGCTTGCCGTCGGCGACACCATGGGTGCCTCCGCTGGCGCTGGTGCTCGTCGCGTAGTGTCGTCCGCTGGCCGCAAGGTGCAGGGTGACGACATCGTCGAGATGGTCCCGTTGGTGAAAGAAGCCGACCCGGACATCGAGAAGCTGCTGGCCGAAGAAGAAGAAATCGAACGCCGCACCCGCACCACCACGAACGAGCCCCTGCACTTCCGGGCGGAGGACTAAATCATGTTGATGCCCCGCAGAATGAAGCACCGCAAGCACCACCGTGGTCGCATGAAGGGTGAAGTCAAGGGCAGCTCCGCGCTGCACTTCGGTGAGTACGGCATCATGGCGCTTGAGCCAGGCTGGATCACCGCCCGCCAGATCGAGGCCGCTCGTATTGCCATGACCCGCCACATCAAGCGTGGTGGCAAGGTTTGGATCAACGTGTTCCCCGACAAGCCCGTCACCGAGAAGCCGGCCGAGACCCGCATGGGTTCCGGTAAGGGCAACCCCGAGCACTATGTGGCCGTTGTGAAGCCTGGTCGCATCATGTTCGAGCTCTCTTACCCGGCGTCCGACATCGCCAAGCAGGCACTTGAGCGTGCCATTCAGAAGCTTCCGATCAAGGCTCGCGTCGTCACCCGAGAAGAGGCGATCTGATCATGACCAACAAGCAAATGGTCGACCTGTCCGGCATGGACATCACCGGTTTGTCCGAGGCGCTTGCGGCCTCCAAGGATGAAGCGTTCAAGCTCCGCTTCCGCAACGCCACGGGTCAGCTCGACAACCCGGCGCAGCTGCAGAAGGCCAAGAAGCAGATAGCACGAATCAACACGGTCCTGCGCCAGCGTGAGATCGAAGCGGCCGAGAAGGGAACCAAGTAATGGCTGAAGTAATCGCCGCTGCTGAAACCGAAGAGCGTAACGACCGCAAGGTTCGTGAAGGCATCGTCGTGTCGTCCTCGATGAACAAAACCATCGTCGTCGCCATTGTCGAAAAAGTTCGCCACCCGAAGTACGCCAAGTTCATCCAGCGCACAAAGAAGTTGTACGCCCACGACGAAACTGGCGATGCCAAGGTTGGCGACCGCGTACGGGTCATGGAGACCCGTCCGTTGTCCAAGCTCAAGCGCTGGCGTCTCGTCGACGTCTTGGAGAGGGCCAAGTAAGCCATGATCCAGCAAGAATCCCGCCTCCGGGTCGCTGACAACAGCGGTGCCAAAGAGGTCCTCTGCATCAAGGTGCTCGGAGGCACCCGTCGTCGCTATGCGGCGATTGGTGACATCTTCGTAGCCACCGTAAAAGATGCCATTCCCGGCGCGGCCGTGAAGAAAGGCGATGTCGTAAAGTGCGTCGTCGTTCGCACGAGCAAAGAACGCCGCCGTCCCGATGGCAGCTACATCCGATTTGATGAGAACGCAGCCGTCCTGATCAAAGATGACCATTCCCCGCGTGGCACGCGCATCTTCGGCCCAGTCGGCCGTGAACTGCGCGACAAGAAGTTCATGCGCATTGTTTCGCTCGCCCCGGAGGTGATCTGACATGAAGCTCAAAAAAGGTGACCGTGTGGTCGTGCTCTCGGGCAAGGACCGCGGCAAAGAAGGCGTCATCCAGACGGTTCATCCCGCCAAGAACAAGGTGATCATCCAGGGCATCAACGTCGCCCGTAAGCATCAGAAGTCGACCAGTGCCACCATCCAGGCCGGCATCATCGACAAGAACATGCCGATGGATGCCAGCAATGTCGCCATCGTCGTCGGTGGCAAGCCCTCCCGCATTGGTTACAAGGTGCAGGCCGACGGCAGCAAGGTTCGTATCGCCAAGCGCACCGGAGAGGTACTGGCATGAGTACCGCTGAACTTCCCCGTTTGAAGAAGCGCTACAACGACGAGATTCGTGTGCAGCTCAAAGAGACGCTGGGTGTTTCCAACATCATGGAAGTACCGCGTATGGAAAAGATCGTCCTCAACATGGGCGTCGGTCGGGCCGTTGGCCAGCCGTCGCTGCTCGATGTTGCGGTCGCCGACCTCACCACCATCAGCGGCCAAAAGCCAATGATCACCAAGGCCGGCAAGTCCATCGCAGCGTTCAAGCTTCGCGAAGGTCAGTCCATTGGTTGCAAGGTCACCCTTCGAGGCGACCGCATGTGGGAGTTCTTCGACCGCTTGGTCGCTGTCTCCATCCCTCGTATCCGTGACTTCCGTGGTCTCAATCCGTACAGCTGGGATGGTCGGGGAAACTATACCTTTGGTGTATCCGACCAGCTCATGTTCCCCGAGATTGACTACGACAAGGTCGACGTGGCTCGTGGCATGGACATCACCATTGTCACCACCGCAACGACCGATGCCGCTGGCAAGGCTCTTCTTGATGCTTACGGATTCCCGTTCAAGAAGGGTGCCGATGCCGGCCCGCCTCCGAAGAAGACCGTCAAGCGCCGAGGTCCGGCGCGTGGTGGTAAGTCCGCTCGTCCCGCCGCCGCCCCCAAGGCGAAGAAGAAGTAGTGCGCTGAAAGGCCTGTGAAAATAAATGGCGAAAAAAGCACTCATTGAGAAGTCCAACCGCAAGCCGAAGTACAAGGTGCGGGCGTACACGCGTTGTAAGCGTTGCGGCCGACCGCGTGCGGTGTTCCGTAAGTTCAGCCTCTGCCGCATTTGCTTGCGGGAGATGGTGCACGCCGGCGAAGTTCCCGGCGTTACGAAGGCCAGCTGGTAAGGGGCGTCTGACATGACCATGACTGATCCCATCGCCGACATGCTCACTCGCATCCGCAACGCCAATGTGGCGATGCACGATGACGTGTCCATGCCGAGCTCCAAGCAGAAGGTTGCGCTCGCTGCGGTCCTCTTGAAGGAGGGTTACATCGAAGGTTTCGATGTCGCTCCCTCCACCAAGGGTCCGGGCAACGTGCTGTCCATCAAGATGAAGTACACGCCCGACCGGGTGCGCACCATCTCCGGACTGCGCCGCGTTTCCAAGCCGGGTCTGCGCCAGTACGTCCAGTCCGACACTGTGCCCCGTGTTCTCGGTGGCCTCGGTGTTGCCGTCCTATCAACCAGCCAGGGCCTGTTGACCGACCGTGAAGCGCGCAGGCGCAAAGTCGGCGGCGAGCTCCTGTGCTTCGTGTGGTGAGGCTCTGATGTCCCGAATTGGTAAAGCTCCTATCGCTGTTCCCGGTGGCGTCAACGTCACCGTTATCGACGGTGTCGTCTTGGTGAAGGGCCCGAAGGGCACCTTGTCCCGTGCGCTCGCCGGCGAAATCAGCGTGCGCGAAGACGACGGTCACCTCTATGTTGAGCGCCCGAACGACGAGCGAATGAACCGTGCACTTCACGGCCTCACCCGCACGTTGGTATCGAACATGGTCACCGGCGTCACCGCTGGTTTCACCAAGGAACTCGAAATCGTCGGCGTTGGTTACCGTGCCGAAGCGCAAGGCCCCTCGGCCCTGAAGCTGGCGCTCGGTTTCAGCCACCCGGTTGTGGTGAATGCCCCCGAAGGCATCACGTTCACCGTGCCGGCCCCTACCAAGATCATCGTGCAGGGCATCGATAAGGAAGCTGTCGGCCAGGTTGCCGCCAACATCCGCTCGCTCCGCAAGCCCGAGCCCTACAAGGGCAAGGGCGTCAAGTACGCCGGAGAGCGCATTCTGCGCAAAGCCGGCAAGACCGGGAAGAAGTAAGTCATGGCGAATACGTCGAAAGTCCGGCTCACCAGCCGCAAGCGCCGCCACTTCCGTGTGCGCAAGAAGATCGAAGGCACCGCATCGCGTCCGCGCCTTGCCGTGTTCCGTTCGTCGCGCCACTTTGTCTTGCAGCTCATCGATGACAACAAGGGCCACACCATTGCATCGGCCTCCACGCTTGAAGCCGGTATCAAGGCCGCTGGTTCCACCGGTTCCATCGCTGCGGCCCAGCGCGTCGGTTCGGCTATCGCCGAGCGAGCAAAGGCCGCCGGTATCGACAAGGTCGTGTTCGACCGCGGTGGCTTTCAATATCACGGCCGGGTGGCAGCCGCCGCCCAGGCTGCCCGTGACGCAGGACTGGAGTTCTGATGAGCAACTTTGATCGCAACGCCGAGCGTGCCCCGGACCCGAACGGTCTGCGCGAGTCACGCGTGATCCATATCAACCGTGTGGCCAAGGTCGTCAAGGGTGGTCGTCGCTTCAGCTTCACCGCACTCGTCGTCGTTGGTGACGGCAACGGCAAGGTCGGCCTGGGTTACGGCAAGGCCAAAGAAGTGCCCCTGGCTATCCAGAAGGGCACGGAAGAGGCCAAGAAGAATCTGTTCGCCGTCGCTCGTGCTGGCAGCACCATCACTCACCCCATCTACGGCATCCAGGGTGCTGGCCGGGTTCTGCTGAAGCCGGCTGCTCCGGGTACCGGTGTCATCGCTGGTGGCGCTGCCCGTATCATCCTCGAAGAGGCTGGCGTGCACGACGTGCTCTGCAAGTCCCTCGGTTCCTCGAACGCCATCAACGTTGCTCGCGCAACTATCCATGGTCTGAAGAACTTGCAGCGCCCCGATGTTGTGGCCAAGCGCCGCGGCCTGTCCGCTGAAGAATTCGTCCCGAAGGGTCTGCTGGCCGCTTACAACGAGAGCCAGCGCGGACCCGTCACTCCGATGGCTGAGGTCCACTGATGGCTCTGAAAGTCACCCAGTTCAAGTCCAAGATCGGTGAGAAGCCCAAGACGGTCGGCACGCTTCGTGCCCTCGGCCTTGGCACCATCGGCAATACCAACATCCTTCCCGACCGCCCCGAGATCCACGGCATGCTTCGTCGCGTGCCGCACCTCGTGCGTGTCGAAACGGTTGAGGAGAAGTAACCATGCGCGTAGACGAACTGCAGCCGGCCCCCGGCTCCAACAAGCGAAAGATGCGCGTCGGTCGCGGTATCGGCAGCAAGGGCAAGACCGCCGGTCGCGGCACCAAGGGCCAGCAGTCCCGCGGTCGTGGCAAGGTTGCTCGCGGCTTCGAAGGTGGCCAGATGCCACTCAAGCAGCGCATCCCCAAGTTGAAAGGCTTCAACAACCCGTTCCGTATCGAATACCAGGGCATCAACCTTGACGTCATCGACGAACTCGGTTTGAACGAGGTCGACCCCGGCGTGCTGTTCAGCAACGGCCTGTCCCACAAGGGCGCGTTGTTGAAGGTGCTCGGCCGTGGTGAGATCACCCGCGCCGTTCACGTCACGGCTCACGCATTTTCGGCGACGGCTGTCGAGGCGATCACCGCTGCCGGTGGTACCGTAACCAAGCTTCCCCTTCCCTTCGGTCCGGCCGGTCGTCCGCCCGTCAAAGGCAACCAGTTCACCAACCGCTGACATAGGGTTTCACCACCCCAGCAGAGAAATTTCGGAGCGGCGCCGTGCTTTCAAGCGTTACCAACATCTTCAAGGTTCCCGAGCTTCGCAAGAAGATTGCGTTCACCTTGGCCATGGTTGTCTTGTATCGGCTCGGAGCGCACCTTCAGGTGCCTGGCATCGACCATCTGCAGGTCAAGCAGTTCCAAAAGTCGGCCGAGCAGCAGGGAACCATTGGCTTCCTGAACCTGTTCTCGGGTGGTGCGCTCAGCCAGTTTGCCATTTTTGCGCTCGGCATCATGCCGTACATCACGGCGTCCATCATCGTGCAGATCTTGGGTGTGGTCATTCCGAAGCTAGAAGAATGGCAGAACCAGGGCGCGGTGGGTCAACGCAAGATCACGCAGTGGACCCGCTACATCGCGATGGCCATTGCTCTGCTGCAGGCCACGGGCCTCACCTTCCTGTTCGGCAAGGGCGGCGGTGCCACCCTGCTCGGCGGTCGTGGTCGCGGCATCAACGTGGTACTCATCCCGGGCTTCCCGCTGCTGCGCGTATTGCTCGTCGTGTTCACGCTGACCGCCGGAACCGCCGTATTGATGTGGATGGGCGAGCTCATCACGCAACGCGGCATCGGCAACGGCATGTCCATCTTGATCTTTGCGTCCGTTGTCAGCCGTTTGCCGTACGACTACTACCGCATCCTCAAAGAGAAGCACTTCGTCGTCTTCGCCGTGCTGGTCGCCATCTCGTTGGCCACGCTCGTCGCCATCGTGTTCATCGAAAACGGTCAGCGGCGCATTCCGGTGCAGTTCGCCAAGCGGGTGCAGGGTCGCCGCATGTACGGCGGTCAGAGCACCTACATCCCGCTGAAGGTCAACCAGGCCGGCGTCGTGCCCATCATCTTCGCCTCATCCGTGCTGCTCCTCCCGGCGTTGCTCACCAACCTGATCCACGCCGACTGGTTGCAGAAGGTCATCGACACCTATGTGCTCGACAACCAGAACTGGCTGCACCTCATCATTTACGGCTTCATGATCGTGGCGTTTGCGTACTTCTACAACGCTATTGCGTTCGACCCGATCAAGCAGGCCGATCAGATCCGAAAGCAGGGTGGCTTCATCCCGGGTATTCGTCCCGGTCGCCAGACCGAGTCGCACCTGTCGAAGATCCTCAATCGCATCACGTTGCCGGGCGCGCTCTTCATTGCGGCCATCGCCTTGCTCCCGTCTATCGTGCTGGCCATTGCCAAGGTTAACAACTTCCCCTTCGGTGGCACGACCGTTCTCATTGCTGTCGGCGTCGCCCTCGAAACCATGAAGCAGATCGACAGCCAGCTCATGCTCCGAAACTACGAGGGCTTCCTGAAGTGATGCCGGGGCGCCCGTGATTCCCGGTGCCCGCCTGATCATCCTCGGACGGCAAGGCGCAGGCAAAGGCACGCAGTGCACCCGCCTGTCGCGGCACTACGTCGTGCCTCATATCTCAACCGGCGACATCCTGCGTGCCAACGTGCAAGAAGGTACCGAACTCGGCAAGATGGCCAAGGCCATTATCAACGAGGGCGGGCTCGTCGGCGACGACATCATGATCGGCATCGTCAAGGACCGGCTCGAGCGTCCAGACGCACGCGGCCGTGGCTACCTGCTGGATGGTTTTCCGCGAACGGTCGCGCAGGCCGAAGCACTCAGCGAGATCACCGTCGAGCGGCCCCTCGATCTGGCCATCGACCTTGATGTCCCGCGCGAGATGGTGCTTGAGCGCCTAGTAGCCCGCAGATTTTGTCGTGACTGCCAGAAGAATTTCGCGGCCACCGGACGAGAATCGCAGCCGTGGCTGTGCGACAACTGCGGCGGCGACATCGTCCAGCGCTACGACGACACTCCGGAGGCCATCAACACCCGCCTCGACCTGTATGAGAGCCAGACGTCGCCCCTGATCGAGCATTATTCGGCCAAAGGTCTGTTGGCGGTCGTAAACGGGGTCGGTCACCCCGATGCGGTGTTCAGCCGCGTGGTTACGGCCATTGACCGGGCAAAACGCCGAAATGATGATCGGCACTGATACCATTGTCGTTTCGGCCTTCCTTTCGGGAACTTGGTGGTTCAGCCCCTTCGCGTTAGGATTGTCCGTCGGTTGAGAGGCTGTTGTGCCTAGTTCTGCCTCCACCGCCCTCCAATCGTCCATTCACCCTCTCTTCCTGAGGGTCGGGTAGACCTCAAAGCACAGCAAGTAGAGATTGAGAAATGAAAGTAAAACCAAGCGTCAAGCCGATATGTGACAAGTGCAAGGTGATCCGTCGCCATGGCCGAGTCATGGTCATTTGCGAGACCCCCAAACACAAGCAGCGCCAGGGCTGAGGAGAAAAACACTACTAATGGCACGTATTGCAGGCGTTGACATTCCCCGCGAAAAGCGGCTGGAAATTAGCCTTACCTACATCTTCGGCATCGGTCGTCCGACCGCCCAGAAGATCTGTACAGATCTGGGTCTCGACATCAACACTCGAGTTCGCAATCTGACCGAAGAAGAAGTGGACAAGATTCGCCGTTGGATTGATGCCAACGCCACCGTCGAAGGTGACCTGCGCCGAGACGTGCAGCAGGACATCAAGCGAAAGATCGAAATCGGTTGCTATCAGGGCATCCGTCACCGTAAGGGTTTGCCTGTTCGCGGCCAGCGCACCCACACCAACGCCCGTACGCGTAAGGGTCCCAAGAAGACCGTTGCCAATAAGAAGAAGGCAGTGAGGAAGTAGCGTGGCTAAGCCGAAGCCGGGTGGCCGTCGCCCCCGTAAGAAGGAACGCAAGAACGTCGCCTATGGCGTTGCTCACATCAAGAGCTCGTTCAACAACACCATCGTGTCGATTGCTGACTCTGAGGGCAACGTCATTGCTTGGGCTTCGGCCGGCAACGTTGGTTTCAAGGGTTCGCGTAAGTCCACGCCGTTCGCGGCGCAGATGGCCGCCGAGAAGGCAACCCGCGCTGCTATGGAGCACGGCCTGCGCAAGGTCGAAGTTCTGGTGAAGGGTCCCGGCTCCGGCCGAGAGACCGCCATCCGTTCTATCCAGGCGTGCGGTATCGAAGTTTCAGGAATCAAAGATGTCACCCCGGTGCCGCATAACGGTTGCCGCGAGCCGAAGCGACGGAGGGTCTAGTCATGGCTCGTTATACAGGTCCCGTTTGTAAGTTGTGCCGCCGCGAGCGCACCAAGCTCTGGTTGAAGGGCACCAAGTGCGACACCATGAAGTGCCCGATCGAGCGTCGGCCCTATCCGCCGGGCGATCACGGTCGTAGCCGTCGCCAGCAGGGTTCGGAATACCTCACCCAGCTGCGCGAAAAGCAGAAGGCTCGCCGCATCTACGGCATCATGGAAAAGCAGTTCCGTAACACCTACGCCGAGGCCGTACGACAGACCGGCGTCACCGGTGAGAACCTGCTTCGCCTCCTTGAGATCCGTCTTGACAACGTGGCGTTCCGGGCCGGTTGGGGAGCCAGCCGTTCACAGGCTCGTCAGCTCGTTCGCCACGGCCACGTCAAGGTCAACGGCAAGCGTTTGAACATTCCGAGCTACCAGACCAAAAAGGGCGACGTTGTCACGTTGTCCGACAAGGCCAAGGCGTTCATCGTTGTTCAGCAAAACATCGACACCCTCGACCGCTCCACGCCGGCGTGGCTTGATTCGGCCGACAATGGCAAGCAGGTCACGGTGCGCGAGCACCCGATCCGCGCCCAGATCGATATTCCTGTCCGCGAGCAGCTCATCGTCGAGCTCTACTCCAAGTAATCGAGGGGTCCCCACCACATGCTCGTTATTCAACGTCCCACCGTCGAAGCCCTTGGCGATCCGGAAGCAAACCGTCAGCGGTTCGCTATCGGCCCGCTCGAGCCCGGCTTCGGTTACACCATTGGTAACTCGCTCCGCCGCACGCTGCTGTCGTCCATCCCGGGCGCAGCCGTCACTACCGTTCGCTTTGATGACGCACTCCATGAGTTCGACACCATTGCCGGTATCACCGAAGACGTCACCGACATCATCCTCAACATCAAGGACATCGTCATCACGTCCGAGTCCGACGAAGCTGTCGTGCTCCGCCTCGACGTTCGTGGTCCAGCCGAAGTGAAGGCCGGAGACATCCGTCTCCCCGCCGACATCGAGATCCTGAACCCCGAGCAGCCCATCGCCACCCTGAACGCTAAGGGCCGCCTGGCGCTTGACCTCACGGTCGAGCGTGGCCGTGGTTACATATCGGCCGACCGTGAGACGCAAAGCCGCACCATCGGCGTCATTCCGATCGACGCCATCTTCGCCCCGGTTCGTCGCGTGACGTTCTCGGTGGAGCCCACCCGTGTGGAGCAGAGCACCAACTACGACCGCTTGATCCTTGAGATCGAGACAGACGGTTCCATCGAGCCGAAGGAAGCCCTGGCGTCGGCTGGTGCCACTCTGCGTTCGCTGGTCGATCTGGTTGCCAACATGAGCGAGAGCCCGCAGGGTCTTGAGCTCGGCGAGGTCATCGGCGTCGGTGGCACGTCCCCCGATCTCGACCTCCCCATCGAGGATCTCGATCTGTCTGAGCGTCCCCGTAACTGCCTGAAGCGGGCCCAGGTCAACACCATCGGCGAGCTGCTGGTGAAGACCGAAGAAGACCTGCTCAACATCACCAACTTCGGCCAAAAGTCGCTCGATGAAGTGAAGGTCAAGCTCGACGAGCGCGGCCTCACCCTTCGCGGCTGATAGAGAGAACTTGCCATGCCCGCAACCCCAAAACGTCATAAGCGCTTCGGCGGCTCCGCTGCCCACCAGCGGCTCCTTCTGGCCAACATGTGCGCGTCACTGTTTGCCGCCGAAGGCATCACCACCACCGAAACCAAGGCAAAGGCCATCCGGCCGATCGCCGAGAAGCTGATCACAAAGGCCCGTAAGGCCACGGCTGATTCGCCCCAGCGCCTCGCCTACATCCGTGAAATCCAGGCCTACCTGGGCGATCGTGAAATGACGGCGAAGCTGGTCGACCAGGTCGCTCCTCGCTATGAGGGTCGTCCCGGTGGCTACACTCGTATCCTGAAGCTCGGGCCGCGCCACGGGGATAACGCCCCTATGGCTCGTATCGAGCTCGTTTAAATCTTTACCATTCCACCCCAAGCATGACGGTGGACCCGCAAGGAGCGGCGCCAGTGGCGCCGCTCTGTCGCGTCCGGCTCGATATTGCGTACTTCGGTCCGTCGTTCCACGGCTTTGCCGAAAACGCCGACGTCGTCACCGTGGCCGAGACCCTGCGTACCGCCATGGAGACTGTGTTGCGCCACCCGGTTGTGCTGACTGCTGCCGGTCGGACCGACGCCGGTGTGCACGCGTGGGGTCAGGTCGTGTCGTGCGATATCACGGCCGAAGCCGATTTGCTGCGTTTGCAACGATCTGTCAATCGCCAATGCTCGCCGGCGTTGGTCGTGCGCTCGATCAGTTGGACTGAGCCTGACTTCGACGCTCGGTTCTCGGCCAAGTGGCGCCGCTACCGCTACACGGTCCTGAACACCGATGTGCCCAGTCCGTTCCGTGCGCCCACGGTGTGGCACGTTCCGCAGCCGTTGAATGTCGATGCCATGCAGTTGGCGTGCGATGCCTTCCTGGGCGAACACGACTTCAGCGCGTTCTGCAAACGACCAAAGGTCGATCCGCCCGTTTCGCTCGTACGCCGTATTCTGAAAGCCGAGTGGACCGGTGAGCCGGGTGGCGAGTTGGTGTTCGAGATCTGCGCCACCGCGTTCTGTCACAACATGGTGCGCTCCATCGTCGGCACCATGGTGGAGGTCGGCCTCGGCAAAAAGTCAGCTGGCGACATGCTCGCCATCATCCGCAGCAAAGACCGCGCCTTCGCCGGCAAAGTGGCCCCACCCCACGGCCTGTGCCTCTGGGAAGTCGGCTACTGAGCCTCACCAAGGACACACAACCGGTGGCGGTATGAGAGAATCCGCCGTGCGGTTTGGGGACCGCCGGCGTCGAGGGGTTCGCGCCGAAACCAGAAAGGCAGAAACGCCAATGGCCGCTCCGTTAGAAGGACTCCTCGAGCGCATCGCCGAGATCCGCCCGATGTTGATGCAGAACGCCGCGAAGACCGAGGAATACCGACAGGTCGTTGAGGAAAATATCTCAGCGCTTGAAGACGCAGGTGCCTTCAAGATCATGGTGCCCAAACGCTATGGCGGTTACGAGGGCACCGTGAAGCAGAAGCTTCAAGTGTCTCGCGAGATCGCGATGGGCTGCGGTTCAACCGCGTGGGTCACGGCGCTGCAGAACGTGTGCGCCTACTTCACGGGCAAGATGTCGAAGCAATGCCAGGACGACGTGTGGGCCTCCACACCCGACGCCAGAGTCGCCGGTGTATTTACGCCCGTGATGGAGTCTCGAAAGGTCGATGGCGGCATTCGCATCACCGGCACATGGGACTGGGCGAGTGGCGTCATGCACGCCGACTGGCTCTTCCTCGGGGCGATGCTTTTTGACGACGCCGGAGTACCGATGTACCCGGTGATGACCATCACGCCAAAGAGCGAATTCACCATCGAAGACACCTGGTTCATGAGCGGTATGAAAGGCACCGCCAGTAATCGTGTTGTTGCCAAAGACGTGTTCGTTCCTGACGACCGCATGCATTCCGTCCCGGCGCTGCTCAGCCAGACCTACGACACGCCCTTCACTGATGAGGTGCTGTATCGCTCATCGTTCGTGCCGGTGGCCGCGCTGGTCCTGGCCGGACCACAGCTCGGGTTGGCGCAGGCCGCACTCGACTACACCATCGCCAAGGCACCGACACGCGGCATCACCTACTCGGAGTGGGAACGGCAGACCGACTCACCCACGTTCCAGATAGCTATCGCGAAAGCCGCGGTGCTTGTCGACACCGCTCACCTTTTCGCCTATCGGGCTGCCGACGCAATCGACGAGGCCGGATTGGAGAACCGGCCGATGGAGTATGTCGAGCGTGCCCGGGTGCGTAGCGATACGGGTGTTGCCATCTCCTCGGCCCGCGAGGCAATCCGGATCTTGTGCTCGGCCCACGGTGCTGGCTCGTTCGCCGATGCCAGTCCCATGCAACGGTGGTGGCGTGATTCCGAAGTATCCAGCCGCCACGCCGTGATCATGCCTGAAACCAGCGAACTGATTTACGGGCGAGCGTTGTTGGGCTTCACCGACGGCATCAGCATCCTGGTGTAGTCATCATGACAACGACCAAGCAGAATACTGACGCTCCAAACTTGATGTTCAGCCACTTGGGTATCGCCTGCAGCGACATGGAAAAGATGGAGGACTTCTATACCAGGGTCCTCGGCTTCACAGTGACCGACCGCGGTGACGCGGCAGGAATGTCACTCGTGTTCATGTCCCGCGACCCCAACGACCATCACCAGGTCATCCTGGTGTCGGGTCGACCCGACAACCTTCCGCCGAATCCGTTCCACCCGCAGTTCGGTCCGGTGATCAATCAGATGTCGTACCGAGTTGGCTCGCTGGCGAGTTTGCGCTCGTTGCTGGCCACGCTGGAGAGCGAGAACATTCAGTCGATTTTCCCCGTCAATCACGGCATCGCCTGGAGCATCTATTGCCACGACCCCGATGGCAACAATCTTGAGTTCTTCGTCGACACGGACTGGTACTTCCCTCAGCCGTTCCTCGAAC
>JANMCE010000062.1:0-4534 GCA_031360915.1 Actinomycetes bacterium
CAGTCGAGCCTTGGGTGACATGCATTTGCTTACCCGGGAGATGGCGATCCAGCCGATCATGCTCGACTACCTGAACAACCGGTACAACACCAAGTGGGGAGCGCAGCAAAACTTCGCTCGGGAACTCATGGAGTTGTTCACGATGGGCATCGGTGCCGACCACTACTCGGAGCAGGACATCATCGAGGTCGCCCGGGCTTGGACTGGGCATTCGGTCGACTGGCAGACCGACAAGTACCTCTTCCGCACCAACGATCACGACAACAACACCAAATCGATCTTCGGCGTGACACCTCCCAAGAACTGGGATGGTCCCGAAGTCATCGATTACATCTTCACCAACGTGGACAAACAGAGGGCAACCGCCCGTTTCATGGCCCGCAAGTTGTGGACGTTCTTCGCCTACCCGAACCCGTCGGAGACCCTCGTGAATGATCTGGCGACGGTTTTCATCGCCAACAACTTCGTGGTGAAGCCGTTGCTTCGTGCACTGTTCCTCCGCCCGGAGTTCTACAGCGCAACCGCCAAGAACGCCCTTGTGCGTAGCCCGGTGGAATACATGGTTGCCCTTATGCGCGGCCTGAACGTTCCGGCCAAGTTCATCCATCCTCAGTGGTTCGGCGAAAGGATGGGGCAAGCGCTTTTCGACCCGCCGAACGTTGCCGGTTGGAAGAACAACGCGTACTGGCTCACCACGAGCGCGATGTCGGCTCGCGCCGACCTGGCCATATATATGCACTGGCGCATGTGGGGTGACAGCAACGACCCCGTCAACAAGCCCAACATTCATCCGTTGAAGCATCTCGAAAGCGAGATGGAGCGAAGGAATTACTCCAAGTCACCGACCCAGACGGTGGATCTCATCGAGAGCTTTCTCGACGTCACGTTGGGCGCCGGCACTCGCCAGGCCATGGTCGATTTCGTCACGAATACCCGGGCCGGCCAACACCGCTGGACCGAACCGCAGCTCCTTGTCCTTGCGCTTGTCGCGCCCGAATTCCACGTTTCCTAGAAGGGCTCACCGTGCTCCATTCCGACATCAGCTCCCACGACGCGCTGCGCCACCTCAGCCGCCCGAACAGCGACCTGAACCTGTCTCGCCGCCGCTTCCTGCAGGCTATTGCCGGTGGCGCAGGCGTTGCTGCGGCCTCGGCCTTCCTGCCGAGCGGCATGGCGTCCGCGCTCACCCCGGTCGGCCCGCACGACGGCATCTTGCTCATGATCTATTTGGCCGGTGGTAACGATGGTTTGAACACCGTGGTGCCGTTCGGTCAGGGCGAGTACTACGACAACCGTCCCGACATTGCCATCAGTTCCCCGGATAAAGCGGGTGCGGTGAACCCGGCCCTTCGACTTGATGGTGTATCCGGTATTGGTCTGCATCCGAATCTCGGGTTCTTGCAGCAGCAGTTCAACCAAAAGCAATTGGCCATCGTGCAGGGCGTCGGTGTGTCCGACCCGAACTTCAGCCACTTCGAAATGCTCGCCCGTTGGATGGAGGGCTCGAATAACGGCTCGTCACTGTCCTCCACGGGTTGGATCGGCCGATGGCTCGACGGTGCATCCTCCACCGATCTGCTAAGCGCCGTGAACATCGGGTGGGGCGGCATTCCGTTCCACCTGATCGGTGCGAATCACAGCGCCGTCGCTCTCTCGCCGAATGACGGCGGGTACGGCGGCGATACCGAAGAGTGGCGTCAGGAGGGCTACAAGGCCATTCGTTCGATGGCGACTCGTTCCACTGCGGGTACGTGGGCAAGCCAGGTGGCGAATGCTCTCAGCGATCAGCTCTCGGTTGCGTCCCTCGTGGCACCCGCCTATGTGGGCGTGACTGACAACAGTGAGTTGCGTCGGTTTGCGGTGGCGGCCGGTCTCATCAACGCCAACGTCGGTGTGCGCGTCATCAACATCGAAATAGGCAACTTCGACAACCACGCCAGTGAACTCCACGATCATGCCGACAACATGAAGACCCTGAATGACGGTTTGCAACTGTTCTGGTCGATGTTGTCGCCGTCATTCCAGAACCGTACGACTGCCATGACCTTCTCCGAGTTCGGGCGACGGTTGCTCGGCAACAAGTCGAACGGGAGCGATCACGGTTCGGCGTCATGTCTGTTCGTCATGGGACCTCGGGTCAACGGTGGCATGCACGGCCAGTACCCGTCACTCAAGCCGGCTGAGCTGCTGGCCAACAACCAGCTGCGAGCAACGGTCGATTTCCGTCAGGTGTACCAGCAACTTGCCGACAAATGGCTTGGTGCCGATAGCCGTCAGCTGCTCGGCGCGACCTACAGCGGCCTGAATCTGTTCTCGGCCGCCCCCGGTGACATCGGCGGCTCACCCGACCCCGTGTCCATTCCGGTCATCGTTCCAACCGGTTCCTCGTTCCGCGCCATCGTGCCCGAGCGCATCCTTGATACTCGAAGTGGCATCGGTTCTCCGGCGCGTCCGGTCGGCCCCAACGCTGTGCTTGATCTCGCTGTTGCGGGCGTCGGTCACGTGCCACCCACCGATGTAACAGCAGTGCTGATGAACGTCACCGCAACCGGTCCGACCGAGGCCGGATTTCTTACGGTGTGGCCGAAGGACGCGCCGTTGCCCAACGCATCGAACCTGAACTTCGAGCCAGGTCAAACCGTCCCCAACCTGGTGCTGGCAAAGCTCGGTGCAGGTGGCAAGGTTTCGATGAAGAACTCGGCAGGCAACACCCATCTCATCGCCGACGTCTGCGGCTACTTCGTGAACAAGCCGGGCAGCCGGTTAGTACCCCTCACCCCGTTCCGCGCCCTTGACACCCGTTCAATGGCACCAGGTGTGCTGCATCCGCACGGCGTGGTGACGATCAAGCTGTCTGCGGTCGGCGGCATTCCGTCGAGCGGCATCGATGCTGTTGCCTTGAACGTCACGGCTGTTGCCCCCACCGCGGCGGGCTTCCTGACGGTGTGGCCAGCGGGAGAGGCGATGCCGGTGACCTCCAACCTCAACTTCGGTCCCGAACAGACGGTGCCCAACATGGTGGTGTCGAAGGTGAGTGCCGATGGCTCAATCAGCGTCTACAACGACTCCGGAGACACTCACCTGATCATCGACATTGTCGGGTACTACGCAACAACTTCCGGCACCGGCGTCATTTCGGTAACCCCGTCCCGGCTCCTCGATACGCGCGGCACCGGCTCGGTCGGGGAGAACGGGGTGCACGAGTTGCCGGTGGCCGGCGTCGGGCCGGTCCCGGCAACGGGTGTGCGATCGGTCATGCTAAACGTGACCGCGGTAGCGCCGACTTCGCCGGGATTCGTGACCGTGTTCCCGGCAGGAGCCGACAGGCCGAACTCGTCCAGCCTCAACTTCACCAAGGGTCAGACCGTGGCCAACCTGGTGCTCGCCAAGGTCGGTAGCACCGGCAAGGTGGCATTCTTCAACCGGTCGGGCAACACCCATCTCGTCGTGGATGTGGTGGGGTACTCAGTCGACTGACGCGACAGTTTCGCGAACGGGGTCGGCAACGGCTGCGCCACGGCGCAGACGCTGTTGGTTGAAGTCCTCAAACCAGTTGCCAAACTGCCAACCCACCGCCAGCACGAGGAGCCCGCCGATGGCGTCGAGCCAGAAGTGGTTGCCGGTCACAATGATGCACAGCACCGTGACGAACGGATAGATCACGAGCAACGCTCGCGCCCACCGACGTCGAAAGATCGGCCACAAAGCGAGAGCGCACCACGTTGCCCACGCGGAATGAAGACTGGGCATCGCTGCGTACTGATTCGACACCTTCGTCATCGCGCCGGAGTCGAAACTCCAGAGACCGCCGTACTCCTTCAGGGTGTCGTGGAAGTCGGTACTCCCCGGAGGATCGGTAACGGCTGCCAGTCGAGCACCGCCGTACGCGCCCGTGTCGTTCAGGAGTCGAGGAGGCATGAGCGGGTAGAGCGAAAAACCCACTAGTGCCAGCGCGGTGGTGAACGCCAACGCGTTACGCCAACGAACAAATCGGGAGCGGCTCACGACAAACAAGCTGATGAAGGTGACGATGGTGACGATGAAGTGCGCGGTGCCGTAGAACACGTTGAAGAACTTCAGAAGGCCCGGATACGGCAGGAAGAACTCCTGGATCGGGTGCTCGTGGAACAGCCCAAAAAATCGTTCCGCCTTGATGACCTGGATGGCGTGATTGAACGGCTGCTCAGGTGATCCGCCCGATTCGAGCAGCGCAGACCCGAAGCGATTCCTCACCACCGAATAGATGGCATAGAAGAACCCGACGATCAGGACTTCCTTCTTCCAGCTCAGCTTTACGGGCTTTGTGGCGGCATCGGGGGCTCGCCGCAGACTGTTCACTACGGACAGGTTACGCTTTGGCGGGGAGAACCAAGAAAGGTCAATGGGGTGAGCACGCAGCCACAAGCGAGAACCGTTTCGACCGAAACTCGGATGCGCACCCAATCAGCCACGCTCGAAGCAGCCCGTCTCGTTGACGAGGCGTTGCGGAAATGGGTCCGCCGCGGCGCCGTTGTGCTTGCCATCGGAGTTGCGT